>JAFAKN010000736.1 GCA_019235415.1 Alphaproteobacteria bacterium | reverse complement strand
CCGGCGCCGTCAACGTGGCGCGCGACTGGGGACGCGGCCTTCTCAAGGACATCGCACCGGAGAAAGTGCGTGAGGCCAACCCCGACATGGTAATCGCGCTCGATCCCCATTTCCTCGAGGTGGTCGGACGAACGCCGGCCTGGAAGGCGGTTGGCGCGATTGCCGCCGGCCATCTGCGGGTGGCGCCACGCCGACCGTTCGGTTGGCTCGACGAGCCGCCCGGCGTCAACCGCCTGATCGGCGTACGCTGGCTGGCGGGCGTGCTTTATCCGGAGCGGTTTGGTCCGACGCGCCAAGCGGTCCGCGACTTCTTCCGCACTTTCTACCAGGTCGAGCTCGGCGATGCGGCGCTCGACAAGCTGCTCGACGAGAGTCGGACGCCGTGACGGCCGTTCGGGAGGCCGGTCAGAACGTCTTGGTCAGGCTGACGAAGAAGCGGCCGCTGCAATAGGCCGTGTTGCCACAACCCTCGGGGTCGATGCTGGTGCCGGTATAGGCGAGCGACAGGGCGAAGCTTTTGACCGTCGCGGTCAGGCCGAACTGCCAGTACCAGTAATCATTGCCCGGAATGCCATAAGTGAGGAACTTTTCCACCCAAACGTTGCCGACCGTGGCGTAGGTCGCGAAGGTGACGGTGTCGGCCAAGGTGAGGAACGGCAGCGGCACGTTGACCAGGGCGCGCTTGTTCCAGCTCGGACCCGAGTTGGCAAACGAGTCCGGGCTGTAGCGCAGTCGGGCGTTCACGGACGCGAAGCCGAAATTGTAGCCGACGGTGGCGCTCAGCTCGCCGTAGTCGTAGCCGAAGGCGGCGTCCACGCCCGGATAGGCGTAGCGGACGTAGCCAAGATCGACGGTCAGCCGGTTGGCGAAGGCCCGTAGCCTCGCGCCGCCCGAAATCGTGAGCTCGATGTCGTTACCAGTATTGGGAAAGGCGACGTTGGTGCCCCATACGCCGACATAGAGCGATGCCGGCAGTCCCAGGCCGAGATCAGCGCTGGTGTAGTCGAGGCCAGCCTGGAAGGCGGGGCCGAGCTGCGTCTGCGATATGCCGGCGTAGGAATAGTCCGATGCAACGGTGAAATTGGCCGAGAAGCTGCCGCCGAACGGCGCATGCCAGTAGTCGTCGCCGGCCACGGCGCTCCCGACACGGAAGCACAGGCAAAGGCCCATGGCCGCGCCGAGCAGGCTCCTATTCACAAGGGCGAGATTAGGCGAGGTCCCACTACCGTTCCATGTCGATCGCGGGCGACCGTTGCAATCACATCGTCATCTCGACCAAGGCCCCCCTTCGACTTCGCTCAGGGTAAACTCCGTGGCCGCATGGAGAGACCTTCTCTCGACGACAAGCCGCTAGTCGCTGAGAGGAGGTCTCTCCACTCGGGACGGAGCCTGCCCCGAGCGAAGCCGAGGGGGCCCTCGGTCGAGACGACGGGCCTATCTAGGCCGGCCTAAGCCGGCTTAACCTTGCGTCCGAGGACGGTCTCGTAGACGCGCAGCACGGAGGAGCTGTCGTCCGGTCCGAAGCCCATGCCGCGCGCCATACGCTGCAGGTTGTGGGTCGACGAGCCCTGCGGCAGCGGCACGCCGAGCTCGTCGCCGAGCTCCAAGGCGAGATGCAGGTCCTTGTAGGCGAGATCGAGGGCGAAGGAGGGCGGGGAGTATTTGCCGGCCAGCGCTCGGAGCGAAAGGTTTCTCACTGCGTTGGAGTTGCCGCTGGAGCTCGAGATCACGTGCAGCAGCTTGTCCGGGTCGAGGCCATAGGTGGTGCCCAGCATCATGCCTTCGCTGAGTGCGGCGAGGTTGCAGAACGACAACATGTTGTTCACGAGCTTGGCCACCGTGCCGCTGCCCAGCCCGCCCATGTGGATCACGTTGGCGCTGAACGACTGCAGCACCGGCAGCGCGTCGTCGAACACCTTCTTGTCGCCGCCCACCATGATCGCGATGGTCGCGGCCTCGGCGCCGGTCGTGCCGCCGCTCACCGGCGCGTCGAGCATGGCAATGCCCTTGGCCGCCATGGCGGCGCCGATCTTCTTCACCATCGACGGCGCGTTGGTGCTGAGGTCGATATAGGTCTGCTCGGCGTTGATGTTGGC
>JAFAKN010000635.1 GCA_019235415.1 Alphaproteobacteria bacterium | reverse complement strand
CGGCCGTTCCACTGCACCGGCAGTTGCGGCAACCGCAGCGTTCCCAGCGTCGGGTGAGCCATCTCGGCAAGGAAGGAACGGACCACGTACTGCTCCGTCTCGAGCAGCTCAGCTGGCGTGAAGACGGGGCCGAACGGCACGCCCTTGGCTTGGGCGACGTTCTGGATCTCGGCGCGCGTCTTGTCGGCAAACCACGGCCTCAAGATCTCGTAGAGCTCGGCGATGTGCTGGCGACGGCCTGTGCGCGTAGCGAATTTCGAATCGTCGAGGCGCGTGTCGCCGATCAGAGCCCGCGTCGCCGGCCATTGCGTTACGGTGTGGACTACCGCGACGTAGCCGTCGCGACAGGGCACCACCTGGAACTCCGAGGCGTTGCCTTCGCGTCCCGGAGACACGCCATTCGCTTCCGCGCCCGACGCCGCCTTCCAGTTCACCCATTGCATGACTTCGGCGAGGGACACGCGCACAACAGGCGCGCGCCGGCCGGCGCTGCGCGCGGCAAGCGCGGCGGTGAGGCCGGTGAAGGCCGCGAACCCGGCGGCGTAGGAAGCCTGGTGGCCGGCGAGCTTCAACGGCTTGCGCTCGGGTTCGCCGATCATGTGCATCAACCCACCCACGGCCTGGATCGCGAGCTCGCTGACGGGCCGCGCCGCCGCGTCCATCTCCAGCGGAAACGCGGCGATTTCGATGGGCGTCGCCTTGCCGGCCCGGGCCAGCGCTGCAATCGATGCCGGCTCCTCGAACAGCACGGCGTCCGCTTTCGCCAGCAGCGCCTGAAGCGCCACTCGGCCCGGCTCGCGGTCGAGGTCGAGCACCACCGAGCGCTTGGAGGTGTTGAGGAACTGGAAGAGGGCGCTTTCGCCACGCGGCAACATCGGCGGCGCGCGCCGCACCGGATCGCCGCCCGGCGGCTCGACCTTGAGGACGTCGGCCCCGAGATCGGCCGCGATCTTGGCGGCGAGCGACGTGGCGAGCCGCAGGCAGAGCGGCACGTTCGCGTCGTTCACCTCGACGAGCGAAAAGCGTGCCAGCGGCAAAGCAGCGGACTCGGTCATCGCGCGATGATCGGCGCAAGCGGCGGCTGCGGTCAATGTCGGGCGCATGGTACGGTCGCCGGCGACGGAGGTTTTTTCTTGATGGCACAGACCGGCAACCACAAGGGGCTGATGTTCGGCATCTTCCTCGCCCCCTTCCATCGCGTGGGCGAGAACCCGACGCTCGGCATGGCGCGCGACATGGAGCTGATCGAATGGATCGACGAGCTGGGCTACGACGAGGCCTGGATCGGCGAGCACCATTCCGCGGGGTGGGAAACGATCGCCGCGCCGGAAGTGTTCATCGGCGCCGCGCTCTCGCGGACGCGCTACATCCGGCTCGGCTCGGGCGTCACCAGCCTGCCGTACCATCATCCGCTGATGGTGGCGAACCGCTTCGTGCAGCTCGACCACATGTCGCGCGGCCGCACCATGCTGGGCTGCGGCCCGGGCGCGCTGCCGTCCGACGCCTATATGATGGGCATCGACCCCTCGACGCAGCGCGACCGCATGGAGCAGTCGCTCGCCGCCATCATGCAGCTGCTGAAGTGCGAGGAGCCGGTCACGATGAAGACCGACTGGTTCGAGCTAAAGGAGGCGCGCCTGCATCTTGCGCCGTATTCCTATCCGCACTTCCCCATCGCCTGCGCCAGCACCATCACGCCGTCGGGCATGATCGCGGCCGGCAAGCACGGGCTCGGCGTGCTGTCGATCGGCGCCGGCCTGCCCGGCGGGCCGCAGGCGATGGCCAGGCAATGGGCGATCTACGAGGAGACGGCAGCCAAGCACGGTCACAAGGCCGACCGCGCGAAGTGGCGCATCGTCGTGAACGCGCACGTCGCCGAGGACGACGAGCAGGCGCTGCGCGAAGTGCATGCCGGCGAGCGGCGCGAGACGGTGACCTACTTCGAGGACACGCTCGGCCGTCCGCCAGGCCGCTCCGACGATCCGCTGCGCGAGGGCGTGGCGCAGGGCACGACCTTGGTCGGCAGCCCGGACACGGTCGCCAAGGGCATCGAACGCCTGCTCGGCTACTCCCAGGGCGGCTTCGGCGGCGTGCTGTTCCGCGCACATGAATGGGCCAGCCGCGAGCAGACGCTGCGCTCCTACGAGCTGTTCGCGCGCTACGTCATGCCGCGCTTCCAGGGTGCGCTCGACACCATCGTGGGCTCCAACGAATGGGCGCGCAGCAATCGCAAAGCGGTGTTCGGCCCGACGGTCGCCGCGGTGAAGAAGGCCTTCACCGACGTCGGCCGCGATATCCCCGAGGAGTTCCGCGCCCGCACCGTCGGCGCCCGTGACGTAGAGTGATCTCTCGCCGGACCGCGGGCCTCCAGGCCCGCTCATACTTTTCTGGACCGTGGGCGTCTCGCGCGCTTCATGACATGAGCGCGCAGGATACGCGCGGTCCGGAAGATCGTGAGCGGGCCTGGAGGCCCGCGGTCCGGCAAGATGGCTCGACTTGCGTACGGTTCTTCGCAGCGGAAGACTGCACTTTCCTGTGACCCGTCGTTCAACCACGATGTGCACCGCACAAACGAGGAGACAGGCTGCCGATGAGCATCAAGGGCACGGCCTACATTGCCGGCATCTATGAGCATCCGACGCGACTCGCCAAGGATCTGTCGCTGGCGCAGATCCATGCCGAGGTCGCCAAGGGGGCGCTGGAGGATGCCGGGCTCACCAAAGACGACGTCGACGGCTACTTCTGCGCCGGCGACGCGCCTGGCCTGGGGCCGATGTCGATGGTCGAGTACATGGGGCTGCGGCCACGCCATGTCGATGCGACCGACACCGGCGGCTCCTCCTACGTCCTGCATGTCGGTCACGCCGCGCAGGCGATCGCTGCCGGCAAATGCAAGGTGGCGTTGATCACGCTCGCCGGCCGGCCGCGCGCCGAGGGCATGGCGACCGGCACGGTGCCGCGCAGCCGCGGCGGCACGCCGACCCCGGACGAGCCCTTCGAGTTCCCCTATGGGCCTACGGTGGTGAACATGTACGCGATGTGCGCCACGCGGCACATGTACGAGTTCGGCACGACATCCGAGCAGCTGGCCTGGATCAAGGTCGCGGCCTCGCATCACGCGCAGCACAATCCGCACGCGCTGTTGCGCGACGTCGTCACGGTCGAGGACGTCGTGAAGTCGCCGATGATCGCCGACCCGCTGCACCGGCTCGACTGCTGCGTCATCACCGACGGCGGCGGCGCCATCGTCGTCGTGGCACCGGAGATCGCCAAGTCGCTGAAGCGGCCCAAGGTCAAGCTTTTGGGCGCCGCGGAGTTCGTCAAGACGCAGATGGGCGGCAAGGTCGACCTCACCTACTCGGGCGCGCGCGTCACTGGTACGGCCACCTTCGAGGAGGCGGGCGTCAAGCCGTCGGATATCAAGTACGTGTCGATCTACGACAGCTTCACCATCACCGTGCTGATGCAGCTCGAGGACCTGGGCTTCGCCGAGAAGGGCAAGGGCGGCAAGCTGGTGGCCGACGGCAACCTGATCGCGGGCGTCGGCAAGCTGCCGTTCAATACCGACGGCGGCGGGCTGTGCAGCAATCATCCCGGCAACCGCGGCGGGCTCACCAAGGTGCTCGAGGCGGTGCGCCAGCTGCGCGGCGAAGCGCATCCGGCGGTGCAGGTCAAGAACTGCGATCTCGCCCTGGCGCACGGCACCGGCGGGTCGCTCGGCCTGCGCCATGGCAGCGCCACCGTCATTCTGGAGAGGGAGTAGTCCGATGGCTGCGCAAGAGACCAAGCAACGCAAGCTGCCGGCGCCGACTGTCAGCGCGGAGGCGCAGGCCTATTGGGACGCCGCCAACCAAGGCAAGCTGCTGGTGAAGAAGTGCCTCGCCTGCGGCGAGTTCCACCACTATCCGCGGCCGCTCTGTCCGTTCTGCTTCAGCGACAAGACCGAATGGATCGAGGCCTCGGGCAAGGGCACGATCTACGCCTTCAGCGTCATGCGCCGTGCACCCGTCCCTTACGCCATGGCCTACGTGACTCTGGCCGAGGGGCCGCGCATGGTGACCAACATCGTCGACTGCGACTTCGACAAGCTGAAATGCGAGCAGCCGGTTAAGGTGGTGTTCAAGCCGACCGAGGGCGGCCCGCTGCTGCCGATGTTCACGCCGGCCTGATCGACCGCGGACTCGGTCGGGGTAACCCCCGACCTGAGGAGGTCCGCGCTCCAATCATGAGGAGCGATGCGATGCGAAGAGTGATTGCACTGCTCGGTCTGGTCCTGGTGGCGGCCGCGACCGAGGCGCGCGCCGGCGAGCCGGTCGACCTGGTGCTGGTGCTCGCGGCCGATGTCTCGCGCAGCGTCACCGAAGCCAAGTTCAAGCTGCAGCGTGAGGGTGCGGCGGCCGCGATCACCGATCCCGATGTGGTCCGGGCGATCAGCGCGGGCCCCAACGGTCGCATCGCGGTGTGCTTTCTCGAATGGGCGACGGTGGGCATGCAGGCGGTCGTCGTCGAATGGACGGTGATCCGCGACGGCGCCTCGGCGCGCGGCTTCAGCGACCGGCTGGTCGAGGCGCCGCGCTCCTTCGCCGGCAGCACGTCGCTGAGCGGCGCGATCGATTTTTCCTTGGGCCAGCTCGAGCACGCGCCGTTCGAGACCGAGCGGCGCGTCATCGACATCTCGGGCGACGGCAACAACAATTCCGGCCGGCCGGTGACCGACGCGCGCGACGAAGCCCTCGCCAAGGGCGTCACCATCAACGCCCTGGTGATCCTGACGCCGCCCGGCGAATCGTTCCGTCCGGAGCACACCAACCCGGCCGGCGGTCTGGAGAAGTATTTCCAGGACAATGTGATCGGCGGCCCAGGCGCGTTCACCGTGGTCGCCGAAAGCCACGAGTCCTTCGGCCGGGCGCTCACCAAGAAGCTAGTGCGGGAGATCGCTGCGCTGCCCGGCCATCGCTTCGCCGGCGAATGAAGCACCGCGCCTTATGCGGGCCTGACGGCTAACGCGACAAGCGCGATCAGGCTCAGCAGGGCAAGCACCGCGCGCGATATGCGAGTACTGCCAGCGGTCGCGCTCGACAGCAACGGGGCGAAGACGGTGATCGGCGCCAGCGGCTCGCCCGCGCCGCCGATCGTGAACCCCGGATAGTAGATCGCTTGGACCTTGAAGTAGGTGTCGCGATCGAGCCGCCGTTTGCCGGGATATTCAAGCGCATGGGCGAGTGCCAGCGCCATGCCGATCGAGGCGAAAAGGATGCTCACGAACTGGAGGGTTCACACCATAACAGCCCGAACGACGCGGGCGATCGTCGGGTTGCTGCTAAAAGCTCGTCGCGGGTACGCGCCACGCCGAATATGTAGCGGTCGGGCCGCAGGATCGCGGCCTTCGCACCGTGCTCGGCCAACCATTCGGTCCCGACACCGGGCAGCACGACGGCACTGGTCCTGAGGCCTTTTAGCAGCTCGGCATCGCCCACGATCGCGAAGTGCCGACCGATCGCCTCGTCCATCAACCGGCCGTCGTCGAGGCAGGGCTGCGGAAAGATGGTGCCGACCGGCGCCGGCTGGTCGAGGCGGCAGCCGAGGCCGAGCTGCTGCTGGGGATAGCGGTAGGTCCGGATCGAGCCATCATAGCTCCGGTCGCGCTCGGCGGCCTTTGCGCGGTCGGTCTCCTGCAGGATGCCGCCGAGATCGACGGCGAGCGCGATGAAGGCCCGGACATGCGGCCGGCGCTCGACTTCATAGCTGTCGAGCAGGCTGTCGGGTGCTTCGCCACGCACCACGGCGCCGAGCTTCCACGAGAGATTGGCGGCGTCGCGCAGGCCCGCGCACATGCCCTGGCCGAGGAACGGCGGCGTCTGATGGCAGGCGTCGCCGGCCAGCAGCAGCCGGCCCTTGCGCCAGCCCTCCTGGACTGCGGAATGGAAGGTGTAGACGGCGGCGCGCTCGAGCCGGGCGTCTTCCGGTCCCAGCCAGCGGGCGATCATCGGCCAGAAGACCTCGGGATCCGTGAGATGCGCGGGATCGTCCCCGGGCATCAGCATGATCTCCCACCGCCGCCGCCAGCCGCCGCGCGCCGGGCCGACATTCACCGCCGTCATTGGGCGTGCCGGGTCGCAGACCTGCAAGGTGTAGGCGGGTATGGCCTGGACGCGCGCCGACTCGAGATCGCACAGGAGGTCGACCACCAGCCAAGGCTGGTTCAAGCCGAGATCGATGCGGCGGCTGCCGATGGCATGGCGAACCAGCGAGCGCGCACCGTCGCAGCCGATTACGAAGCGATGGCCGAGCTCGTCGACCGAGCCGACCTCGTGGCCGAGATGGACGCGCACGTTGGGGTAACGCGCCAACCCCCGGCGCAGCGCGCCTTCGAGCAGCGGCTGGTGGAAGTACCAGCTGGCCGTCCAGCCGTTGTGGCTCGCCATGTCATCGTGTTGGCGGCGCACCAGCGTGCGGCCCTGGCCATTGACGAAATGCGTGCCTTCGGTCCCCGGCCGCGCGAACGCCTTGATCTCGTTGGCCAGCCCTGCGGACTGGAAGAGGCGCATGATCTCGCCGTCGAAGTGCACGGCGCGCGGCAGCGGATAGACGTCGCGCTCGCGGTCGTAGATGTCGACCGACAGGCCTTCGGCTCCCAAGAGGTTGCCCAACAGCGCGCCGACGGGGCCGCAGCCGATGATCGCGATGTCCATGTCGCCGGTTTTACTCTGTCATCCCGAGCGCAGCGAGGGATCGTTGGGGCCACAGTATAGATCCCTCGCTTCGCTCGGGGTGACAGGCGCCTAACGCTCGGGATGACAGCGGGGTCAGGCGTGCAGCGCCTCCCACACGCGCTCGGGCGTGGCCGGCATGTTGATGTGCTTGCCGCCCAACGCGTCGGAGATGGCGTTCATTACCGACGGCAGCGAGCCGGCGCAGCCGGCCTCTCCGCAGCCCTTGGCGCCCAGCACATTGGTCTTGGCCGGCACCGAGTGATAGCCGATGGTGAACGATGGCGTGTCCGATGCGCGCGGGATGGCGTAGTCGGTGAAGCTGCCGCTCAAGAGCTGGCCCTCCTCGCTGTAGACGACGTGCTCGAACAAGGCCTGGCCGATGCCCTGGACCACGCCGCCGTGGCTCTGGCCCTCGACCAGCATTGGATTGATGACCGTGCCGAAGTCGTTGACCATGGTGTACTTCACCACCTCGACCCAGCCCGTGTCGGGATCGACCTCGACTTCCGCAACATGCGCGCCGTTGGGAAACGCCGACGGCGCCGCTTCGTGCACGTGGCTGACGTCGAGCGTGCCGGGCACGCCCTCGGGCAGCTTCATGCCGCCGCGCAGGCGCTCCGCCAACTCCATGATGCCGATGCCGCGGTCGGTGCCGACGATGGTGAAGCGGCCGGCGCGGAACTCGATGTCGGCCGCCGACGCTTCGAGTGCGACACCGGCGATCTGCTTGCCCTTGTCGATGACCTTGTCGGAGGCTTCGACGATCGCCGCACCGCTCGCCATGATCGACTTGGAGCCGCCGGTGCCGCCGCCGGCGATCAGGAGGTCGCTGTCGCCCTGGATCAGCTTTATCCGATCGAACGGGATGCTGAGCTTGTCGGTCAGCACCTGGGCGAACGGCGTCCAGTGGCCCTGGCCGTAGTCGAGCGTGCCGGTGATGATGGTGACGTCGCCGTTGGGCTCGAAGCGGATGCCGCCCATCTCCTTCATGGGCGGCGCCGTCACCTCGAGGTAGTCGCCGATGCCGATGCCCCGCAGCTTGCCGCGCGCTTGGCTCTCGGCCTTGCGCTTGGCGAAGCCCGTGACGTCGGCGGCGGCTAGCGCCTTGTCCAAAAGCGTCGTGAATTCGCCGCTGTCGTAGGTCGTGCCCGACGCGGTCTTGAACGGCATCTCCTCGGGCTTGATGTGGTTGCGCTTGCGCAAGGCGACCTTGTCGAGGCCCATCTCGCGCGCCGCGGTGTCGAGCAGCCGCTCCATGAAGTAGTTGGCCTCGGGGCGCCCGGCGCCGCGATAGGCGCCGATCGGCGAGGTGTGGGTGAAGGCGACCTTGCTCGACACCTCGATCAGGGGCGTGCGGTAGACGCCGGCGAGGTTGCGGGTGACGCCGACCGATCCCATCAGCGGCCCGACGTTGGCGAGATAGCCGCCGACATTGGCGTATCCGGTGAGGCGCACGGCGAGGATGTTGCCGTCCTTGTCGAGCGCCAGCTCGGCATCGAAGTCGTGGTCGCGGCCGTGCTGGTCGCTCAAGAAGCTGCCGGAGCGCTCGTCAGTCCACTTGACCGGGCGGCCCAGGAGCTTCGACGCGTGGAACATGCCGGCGTACTCGGGGTAGGGCGAGCCTTTCATGCCGAACGAGCCGCCGACGTTTGCGGTCAGCACGCGCATCTGCCCGGGCTTGATGTTCAACAGCGCCGCCATCTGATGTTTTAGGCCGAACACGCCCTGATTGCCGGCGTAGAAGGTGTAGTGGTCGGTCGCGGCATCGTAGTGCGCCGTTGCCGAACGGGGCTCCATGGCGCAGACGACGATGCGGTTGCTGACCAGCCTCAGTCGTGTGACGTGCGCGGCCTTGGCAAATGCCTCGGCGGTCTTTTCGGCGTCGCCGTAGTGGAAGTCGACGCAGAGATTGTCGGCGATGTCGTCGAACACCAGCGGC
>JAFAKN010000566.1 GCA_019235415.1 Alphaproteobacteria bacterium | reverse complement strand
GACCGACTCGGCGGTGGTCGGCTTCGCGGCCAAGTCGCACGTTGCCGACAACGCCGAGCTCTATTTGCGCTACGACGGGCAGATCGGGACGGGGACCGACAACCACGTGCTTAACGTCGGTGTGCGGTTCACCTGGTAGCCGCATGTGGAATGCGAGTTTATCCGTGCTAGGCCGCCATCCGCTGGTTGACCCGTTGGTCGGCCAACTGCGCTTCCATGCGCAGGGCCATCGCACCGTACATGACGGCGATTTGGCGCAGGGTGCGTCGCGCGTCCTGGTCATGCATCTCGTCTGCCCGCGCAAGCGCCTCTTCCGCCTTGGCGTGCCAGAAGCCTGGAGAGCACCGATCGACCATAACCTCGCCACCTCGTTGAATAGCCGTCCAATCGGCGCAACGTCAGGATGACGAACGTGGTTGCGCGCGCGACAACACTGCCTCGGACTGGATTTCCAGCGCCTAGCGGCGATTGTAGTCGACGATCTTGCCCAGGATGTCGTCGAGCACCAGCTGCTGGCTCGGATCGGCGGCGGCCAGCACAATGCTGCCGGAGCGGATCGCCATGTGCAGCTTGCCGCTCCCGAGGTCGATATAGAACCGACCGTCGATCCACAGCGAACGGGATTGCGAATCCGGGAGGGGATCGCCTGCGCGCTGCCAATCGTCGTCGACGTCCTGGTCGGCAGGGGGCTCGTGCGGCGGTTTCATTGCAGTTCTTCTATCACGATCGTTTCGATCTCCTTGTCTCTCCTGACGCTACCGTAGCTACCAGAAACAGGGAATTGCCCAAAAAGGAGGCCCTTGGGAACCTGGCACAATACCGCAATGCGGACCGGTTCGATAGCACTCAGTCACCCCGGTCTGGCGGGCCGGCCAGGCGACACGACGCCTGCCAGAACCGCGAAATGATGATCGACGGTGCCATCGAGCATCTCATTGAGAGCCGCCTGGTCCTCGGGATCCGAGGCGGCGAGGACGATGTTCTTGCCGCGCGCCCGGACACACAGGCGGCGCGTCTCGAGGTCGATATAGCAGCGCCCGTCGAACGCCAGGCGCGTCGAGCGCAGGAAGGCAACGGCACGCTGCAGTTGATCGTCGCTCAGCTCCCAATCATGGGCGTCGGCGTGCGCGCGCAGCAGGGCCGCGAGATCGGCTTGGTTTGGCAATGGGTCCGGCATCCTTGGTCTCCCCTCTTCGCCGCCGACGCTGGGCGGGCTCATCGAACGATGCAAGCGTCACGTCAAGCAGCTGTGCACCGCGACGGACGCTCGCGGAGAATTGATCTACCGGCCCCGAAATTCCTTCACAACTTCAACGTGTACCGCAGAGCGGGCATCAGGTCCACGAAATTAGCATGGCCGAGGCGTCTATGATATGGACCAGCCGATTGGGAAGTGCCGCGGCATGGGGGCCGGAGGACACTGTATCCGAGGGCGGCGAACGAAAGTCGACAGTGGAAGAGCTGACGCGAAAACCCGACGCGGCGCTGCCCGCGCCCCGCTTCCTCTATAGCCACAGCGTCTTGGCCGGCTTGCCGGGGGGCCAGCTTGTGCGATTGCAGCAAAGCGCAAAGAGTCTGTCGCTCAAGGAACGCCATGTGCTGTTCCGCCGCGGCGATCCGCCGGATGGCTGCTACTGGCTGAGGCGCGGCTTTCTCAAGGTCAGCGTCGCGTCGAACCGTGGTGAAGAGCGCATTCTCGCCCTGCTCGGCGCCGGCGCGCTGGTCGGCGAGCTCGCCCTGTTCGACACTCTGCCGCGCGACGTGAACTGCCACGCGCTCAGCGAATGCCATGTCCTGCATATCTCGCGCGAGTCTTTCCTGGCCTGCCTGAGCGAGCATCCAGCGCTTTACGAGCATCTCGTCGGAGTGCTCACGGCGCAGATCCGCGCAGTGGCTGCCGAGGCGGTGATCGGGACCTTCCTGTCGGTGCGGGGGCGCGTGGCGCGGGCGCTCCTGAATCTCGCCTTGCATATCGGCCGCGACCTGCCCGACGGCTTCGCCGAGATCGGATTTGCTGTCCGCCACAGCGACATCGCGGCCATGGCCAGCGCGACGCGCGAGAGCGTCAGCCGTATCCTGAGCGAGTGGCGCCGCGACAACCTCCTCAACGTTTCCATCGACGGCAAGCTGGTCGTGCACAAGCTGAGCCTCGAAAAAGAATTCCTGGCTGAAGCGTAGCGAGCGGCACCCAAGCGCGAGCTTTTTCCGGAACTTGGGAGCCAACCTGCGGTGCGGGCATTCCATCCTCAGCGTCTCGATTCAGTGTCATTAGAGCGTAACACGGATGTCATAGGAGCGAGACGCGCGGCTCCTAGGGGGATAGCCGATTTCAATAGCATCAAAGAGGAGGCATCCCATGAATCTCGCGAAGATTGGCTTGGCCGCGGCTGCGCTGGCGTTTTCGTCGCTGGCAGCCCACGCAGCCGACATATCCGGGGCGGGCGCCACGTTTCCCTACCCGGTCTATGCCAAATGGGCGGACGCCTACAAGAAGGAGACCGGCATCGGCCTGAACTACCAGTCGATCGGTTCGGGTGGCGGCATCAAGCAGATCAAGGCCAAGACCGTGACCTTCGGCGCGTCCGACGCGCCGCTGCCGGGCAAGGAGCTCGATGAATCGGGCTTGGCGCAGTTCCCCATGGTCATGGGCGGCATCGTGCCGGTGGTCAATATCGACGGCGTGAAGCCGGGCGACCTGGTGCTCGACGGCCCGACGCTGGCCAAGATCTTCCTGGGCGACATCAAGAGCTGGGATGATCCGGCGATTGCCAAGCTCAACCCCAACGTCAAGCTGCCCAAGCAGGCGATCGCCATCGTGCATCGCTCGGACGGCTCGGGCACGACCTACAACTTCACCTACTATCTCGCCGAGGCGAGCCCCGACTGGAAGACCAAGGTCGGCACCAACACCGCGGTGCAATGGCCAGCCGGCATCGGCGCCAAGGGCAACGAAGGCGTCGCCAACAACGTCGCCCAGACCAAGGGCTCGATCGGCTACGTCGAGTACGCCTACGCCAAGCAGAACAAGCTCACCTACACCAACATGGTGAACAAGGCCGGCAAGACCGTCTCGCCGACCATGGATGCCTTCCAGGCCGCGGCCGCCAGCGCCGACTGGAAGTCGCAGCCGGGCTACGGCGTGATCCTCGCCAACCAGCCGGGCGACAAGTCCTGGCCGATGACGGCGGCTACTTGGATCCTGCTCTACAAGAAGCCGACGGATCCGGCGGCGACGGCCGAGGCGCTGAAATTCTTCGCTTGGTCCTACGCCAAGGGCGGCAAGATGGCCGAGGAGCTCGATTACGTCCCGATGCCCAGCAACGTCGTGATGGACATCGAGAAGATGTGGTCGAGCGACATCAAGGACGCCAGCGGCAAGCCGCTGTACTCAATGAAGTGACGCACTGACCCCGTCAGGCGCCCGCATATTCCCCTCCCCCGCTAGGGGGAGAGGCTAGGAGAGGGGGAAGCGATGTCTGTAGCCCCCTCTCCCCCACCTCTCCTCCTAGCGGGGGCGAGGAGAATGAAAGCGACGGCGGTCGAACGGAACCGAGGGGAATCACCGTGTCGGAAGTAACATTGAACGGGGCGGGAGTGTCGGGCGCTGAAGCAACGTCTCGCGCCGGCGTGTTGCGGCGGCTGCGGACCACCGACATCGTCTTCCACGGCCTGACGCGCGGGGCGGCTATCGTCGTCCTGCTGCTTTTGAGCGGCGTGATCATCTCGCTGATCCACGGCTCGATCCCCGCCCTCGGCGCGTTCGGCCTGGGCTTCCTGGTGACCGAAGTGTGGAACCCGGTGACCGAGCAGTTCGGCGCCCTGGCGCCGATCTACGGCACCCTGGTCACCTCCTTCATCGCCATGGCGATCGCGCTGCCGGTCGGCATCATGGTGGCGTTCTTTCTCACCGAGCTCTGCCCGCAGGTGCTGCGCCGGCCAATCGGCATCGCCATCGAGCTTTTGGCCGGCATCCCCAGCATCATCTACGGCATCTGGGGCCTGTTCGTGTTCGCGCCGTTCCTGCAGAGGTACGTGCAGCCGGCGCTGATCGACACTTTCGCCGACGTGCCGGTGCTCAATGCGCTGTTCGCCGGCCCGCCCTACGGCATCGGCATGCTGACCGCAGGCCTCATCCTCGCGATCATGGTGCTGCCCTTCATCACCTCGATCTCGCGCGACGTGTTCGACGCGGTGCCGCCGGTGCTCAAGGAGGCGGCCTACGGGGTGGGCTGCACGACCTGGGAAGTGTTCGGTTCGGTCATCCTGCCCTTCACGCGGGTGGGCGTGATCGGCGGCTTCATGCTGGCGCTGGGCCGCGCGCTGGGCGAGACCATGGCCGTGACCTTCGTGATCGGCAATGCGCACAAGGTCTCCTCGTCGATCTTCGCGCCCGGCACCACCATATCGGCGTCGATCGCCAACGAGTTCACCGAAGCGGTCGGCGAACTCTACACCTCGTCGCTGGTGGCGCTCGGCCTGATCCTGTTCGTCATCACCTTCATCGTGCTGGCGATCGCACGCTACATGCTGTTGCGCCTCGAGCAGCGGGTCGGGTGACGTCATGGCCATCACATCCAATCATCCTCTCTACAACGCCCGCCGTCGCCGCAACGCCATCGCCAAGGGCCTGGCGTTGCTCGCCACCCTGTTCGGCCTCGGCTGGCTGGTGCTGATCCTCGGCGTGCTGCTGTGGGAAGGCTTCGGCGGCCTGTCGTTGCAGGTCTTCACCGAGATGACGCCGCCGCCCGGCTCCGACGGCGGCCTGTTGAACGCCATCGCCGGAAGCATCGTGCTCACCGTGCTCGCGGTCGTGATCGGCACGCCGATCGGCATTCTGGCCGGCACCTACCTCGCCGAGTACGGCCGCCACAGCAAGCTCTCGAGCGTGGTGCGCTTCATCAACGACATCCTGCTCAGCGCACCCTCGATCGTCGTCGGCTTGTTCATCTACGAGATCATGGTCGCCCAGATGGGCCATTTCTCCGGCTGGGCCGGCGCGGTGGCGCTGGCGGTGATCGTGATCCCGGTCGTGGTGCGCACGACCGAGGACATGCTGCGCCTGGTGCCCGACACCATGCGCGAGGCGGCCGCCTCGATCGGCTTGCCGCGCGCCCACATGGTGGTGCGCATCGCCTATCGCGCGGCGCGCGCCGGCATGGTGACCGGCGTGCTGCTGGCGGTGGCGCGCATCAGCGGCGAGACGGCACCGCTGCTCTTCACCGCGCTCAACAACCAGTTCTGGAGCCTCAATCTCAACGCGCCGATGCCGAGCCTGCCGGTCGTGATCTTCCAGTTCGCGCTGTCGCCCTATGAGGAATGGCAGAAGCTCGCTTGGACGGGCGCGCTGCTCATCACCGTGACGGTGCTGGCGCTCAGCATCATCGCTCGATCCCTTACTGCAGCGAGGAAGTCGCAATGAACGCCCAGACGAGCAACGTGCAGCAGCAGAACGGCGCGGCGCAGGTGGCGGTGCCGGTCGCGACCCACGCCAAGGTCGACACCAAGGGCCTGCCGGAGAAGATCACGATCCGCAACCTCGAGTTCTTCTACGGCGATTCGCGCGCGCTGAAGGGCATCTCGCTCAGCCTCTACGCCAACAAGACGACCGCCTTCATCGGCCCGTCGGGCTGCGGCAAGTCCACCCTGCTGCGCATCCTGAACCGCATGTACGACCTCTATCCCGGCCAGCGTGCGACGGGCGACGTGCTGTTCGACGGCGACAACCTGTTGCGCGCCGGCCAGGACATCAACCTGCTGCGCGCCCGAATCGGCATGGTGTTCCAGAAGCCGACGCCGTTCCCGATGTCGATCTACGAGAACATCGCCTTCGGCATCCGCCTTTACGAGCGCCTGCCGCGCGCCGAGGTCGACAGCCGCGTCGAGTCGGCCCTGCGCCGCGCCGCGCTGTGGGACGAGGTCAAGGACAAGCTCAACGCCAACGGCCAGAGCCTGTCGGGCGGCCAGCAGCAGCGGCTGTGCATCGCGCGCACCGTGGCGGTGAAGCCCGAGGTCATTCTGTTCGACGAGCCGTGCTCGGCGCTCGATCCGATCTCGACCGCCAAGATCGAGGAGCTCATCGACGAATTGAAGCAGGACTACACGATCGTCATCGTCACCCACAACATGCAGCAGGCGGCCCGCGTGTCGGATTTTACCGCCTTCATGTATCTCGGCGAGCTGATCGAGTTCGGCGCGACCGAGACCTTGTTCACTACACCACGCGACAGCCGCACCCAGGCTTACATCACCGGCCGCTTCGGCTGACACGAGCGACCAGCAAGGGCGACTAGCAAGGGTGATTGGCAAGGGCGATTGGCAAGGGCGACTAGCGGGAGACCTCCATGGCCGAACATACGCTGAAGCGCTTCGACGAGGAGCTCGAGCGGTTGAGCGCCACCATCAGCGAGATGGGCGGGCTGACTGAGAGCCAGTTCGCCCAGTCGCTGGTGGCGCTGCGGGAAGGCGACACGGAAGTCGCCGAGCAGGTGATCGCCGACGACGCGCGGGTCGACGCGCTCGACCTCGCCGTCCAGGAGCAGACGGTGAAGCTCCTGGCGCTGCGCCAGCCGATGGCGGTCGACCTGCGCATGATCCTGTCGTCGATCAAGATCGCCGCCGCGCTGGAGCGCATCGCCGACTACGCCAAGAACACCGCCAAGCGCTCGATCGTGCTGTCCCAGGGCACGGCGCCGGCCTCCGCCGTGGCCGGTATCGACCGGCTCGGTCGCCTGGTGCGCGCCGCGCTCAAGGACGTGCTCGACGCCTTCGCCCACGACGACGTCGACAAGGCGCGCGACGTGTGGCAGCGCGACGAGGAGATCGACCAAGTGTACACGGGCCTGTTCCGCGAGCTCCTGACCTACATGATGGAGGATCCGCGGACCATCACCGCCTGCACGCACCTGATGTTCATGGCCAAGAACATCGAACGCGCCGGTGACCACGTCACCAACATCGCCGAGCTGGTGAGCTTCCGCATCGCGGGCCATGGCTTCGACGAGGTGCGACCTAAAGGCAGCGCGTCGCTCTATGCAGCCGGGAGTCCGCGATGAGCATCACCGCCCAAGCCCCGTCGCGCCGCGACAACCAGACGGTCTCCGTCAAGCCGCGCGTGCTGGTCGTCGAGGACGAGACGGCCCTGGTCGAGCTCTTGCGCTACAACCTCGAGCAGTCCGGTTTCCGCGTCTCGGTCGCCTATGACGGCGAGGAGGCCCTGGCGTCGATCCAGGAGGACGTGCCCGATCTCGTGCTGCTCGACTGGATGTTGCCGCTGATGTCGGGCATCGAGGTCTGCCGCCAGCTGCGTCGCCAGACCGCGACGGCCAACCTGCCGATCATCATGCTCACGGCCCGCGGCGAGGAGGGCGACCGGGTGCGCGGCCTCGACGCCGGCGCCGACGACTACGTCTCCAAGCCGTTCTCGCCCACCGAGCTGGTCGCCCGCATCCGCGCCGTGCTGCGCCGCATCCGCCCGGCGCTGGCCGACGAGGCGCTGAGCTACGCCGACATCGTGATGGACCTCGTGGCCCATCGCGTCACGCGGGCCAGCAAGCCGATTCATCTCGGGCCCACCGAGTTCCGCCTGCTGCGGCACTTCATGGAGCATCCCGGCCGCGTGTTTTCCCGCGAGCAGCTGCTGGACGCGGTTTGGGGCAAGGACGTCTACGTCGAGGCGCGCACCGTCGACGTGCACATCCGCCGCCTGCGCATTGCGCTCAACGGCGAGCAGCATGCCGACGTCATCCGCACCGTCCGCGCCGCCGGCTACGCCCTGGACGCCACGCCCGGTTGATCTAGCCTGTCATCCCGAGCGCAGCGAGGGATCCTTAAGGCAACAGGAAGGATCCTTCGCTTCGCTCGGGATGACAGAGGCGCCATGCTCGCGATCAAGCGCGTCGCCGGTCAGTTTTCCACATTGCCAGTAACGGTTTTGTAGCGTCGGGCCGGTACACCCGCTCATGCCCGTTCCTGGCCGGCAACCCCACGCCCCGCACGGAATGGGTCGGTTCCCCCGGCGCGGATGACACCCCGTCGCCGATCACTGCCCCTCCTTCTTCGCGGAAGGAGGGGTTTTCTTTTGCTGATGATGCCATAGCCAGAGCAGCAGCAGGAGGCCGGGGACCGCGAGCAGCGTGGTCAATGCCCAGAACAGCGTCCAACCGGTATGGGCCGCAAGCCATCCGCCGCCCGAGGACAGCGCCGTACGCCCGAACGCCATCAGCGAGGTCAACAGCGCATACTGGGTGCCCGCCATGCCGGCGGTGCAGAGGCTCGACAGGTAGCCGATGAAGGCCACGCCGCCCAAGGCACCGGTGAAGTTGTCGGCCGTGATGGCGATGGTCAGAACGATGATGTCGTGGCCGACCTGGGCCTGCCAGGAGAACAAGAGATTGGTGACGGCCTGCAGGATGCCGGCGACGAACAGCGCTTTGAACAGTCCGTAGCGCGCCACCATGATGCCGCCGACGACACCGCCCAGGATGGTCGCTGCCACGCCGAAGCTCTTCGTGACACCGAAGATTTCGGCGCCGGAGAAGCCCATCTCGTTGAAGAACGGCCGATTCATCGTGCCGCCCAGCGCATCGCCGTACTTGTAGAGCAGCGCAAACAACAGGATCACGACCCAGCCGCGGTAGGCGAAGAACTCGGCAAAGGGCCGGATCACCGCGTGCTTGATCCAGGCCTCGAACGATTCCGGCGGCGGTCGATGCACCTCGGGCTCGTCCGCATAGAACGTCGTCGCCACGCCGACGAAGATCAGGAGCGCGATCAGGCTGAGCACGATCGGCCAGGGCAGGAAGCTCGGCAGCAGGAGCGACATCGCGTCGACGATCCAAAGCGCAATGCGATAGCCGAGCTGCGTTGTCGCCGAGCCGGCACCCTGTTCTTCGTCTCTCAGGATCTCGATTCGGTAGGCGTCGATGGCGATGTCCTGCGTCGCCGAGAAGAAGGCGACCAACCCGGCCGCTGCCGCGGTGAACCACGGCGTCTGCACGGGGTCGCTCCACGCCAGCAAGATGACCGACAGCAGGATGCCGACCTGCGTCACCAGCATCCAGCTGCGCCGCCGGCCAAGCCAGCGGTCGAGCCAGGGCAGCGGTAGCTGGTCGACCAGCGGCGACCACACGAACTTGAAGGCGTAGGGAATGCCGACCAGCGCAAACAGGCCGATGGTGGTGAGGTCGACGTTGACCCGGCTCATCCAGTAGGTGAGGGTGGCGCCGCTCAGCAGGAACGGCATGCCGCTCGAGAAGCCCATCAGCAGGATGACGAGCTGCCGGCGGTTGCGATAGACCTCGGCCGCCTTGCGCCAGCGCGACCAGGTCGATTGCGCGGACTGGGCGAGACTCAAATCAGGCCGCGCAGCGCCTGCTCGGGGCGGGCGCCGACGTGACTGATGACTTCCGCCGCGGCGAGGCCGCCGAGCCGCGCGCATTCGGCCAGCGGCTTGCCGTGCGTGAAGCCGAACAGGAAGCCAGAGGCATAGAGGTCGCCGGCGCCGGTCGTGTCGACCACCTTGGTGACGGGCGCGGCCGGCACGGCCCAGGTCTCGTCGCCCTTCACGACGAGCGAGCCCTTGTCGCTGCGCGTCAGGACGGCGATCTTGGCTTCGCGGCGCGTCGCCGCCATCGCCTCCTCGAAGGTCTCGACCTCGTAGAGCGATTTGATCTCCGCTTCGTTGCCGAACAGTATGTCGATCTGATTGCGCACCAGGCCGCGGAACTCGTCGCGATAGCGGTTCACGCAGAACGAGTCCGAGAGCGTGATCGATACCAGCCGGCCGTTGGCGTGCGCCGCGTCGAACGCCTTCAGCACCGCCTGCTTGGCCGCCGGCGCATCCCACAGATAGCCTTCGACGTAGGTCACCTGCGCTGAGCCCACCAGCTTGGGATCGATGTCGTCCGGGCCGAGGCCTGTGCAGGCGCCGAGATAGGTGTTCATCGTGCGCTGGGCATCCGGCGTCACCAGGATCAGGCAGCGGGCCGTCGACGGGCCGGCCTGCGCCCGGGGCGTGTCGAAGGAGACGCCGATCGCGGTGATGTCGTGGCCGAACACCTTGCCGAGCTGATCGTCGCGCACCTTGCCGACGTATGCGCCCTTGCCGCCGAATGAGGCGACGCCAGCCATCGTGTTGCCGCACGAACCGCCCGAGACTTCGATGCCCGGGCCCATCGCCGCGTAGAGCGTCTCGGCCCGTTCCTCGTCGATCAGCATCATGCTGCCCTTCACCAGGCCGTGCTGGGCGAGGAACCCATCGTCGGCCCGGCTGATCACGTCGACGATGGCGTTGCCGATTCCCAGCACGTCGAAGGCGGATGTCATGAAGTCTCCCAGTCCTTGATATTCCTCTCCCCCGCTAGGGGGAGAGGAAAGTTAAAGTGTCACCAGATGCATGCCGGGCTTCGTCTCCTCGAGCAAGGTCACGATGCCGGCGATTGTGAATGGAATGTCGCGGCGCAGGCTCGGCGCTTCGATGCCGAGCGAGCGCAAGCCCATCTCGCAGACGATGAAGCGCGCGCCGAGCTCGACGCAGGCTTCCAGCAACGTCTCGAAATCGCCGACGCCGCGCGCTTTGTTCTCGGCATCCCGCTCCCAGTCGTCGACCGGCGGCGGCGGGCCCATCACGGCGCGGATGCCGCCCATGGTGAAGAACAGCACGGCCGGCTTGTTGACCGCGAGCGCCGCGCTCGCGAGCGCCAGCGCGTAGTGCGCGCTCTCGTAGTCGCCGCTGCGCAGGATGACCGAAACGCCGCCCGTGTGCGTCGTCATGCGTGTCCGCAGGTCGGGCAGTCGGCGCGCTTGGCGATGGCCATCTCGTCGAACGTGGCGCCGAGCGCGTCGTACATCAGCATGCGCCCCGACAGCGAGCGGCCGACGCCGAGGATCTCCTTCACGACCTCGGTCGCCTGCAGCGCGCCCAAGGTTCCGGCGAGCGAGCCCAGCACGCCCGCCTGGGCGCAGCTCGGCACGGCGTCCTCCGACGGCGAGACCGGAAACAGGCAGCGCAGGCAGGGATGCCCTGCGCCTTGCCATGCTTTGTAGGTCGAGATCTGTCCGTCGAAACGAAGGATCGCCGCGGTAACCAGAATCTTTTTGAGGCGATAACAGGCGTCGTTCACGAGATAGCGGGTGGCGAAGTTGTCGCTGCCGTCAGCCACCAGGTCGTAACCATCGATGATCCGCTCGGCGTTTTCCAAGTCGAGCCGTTCGCGGTGCGCAATGACGTCTATGTCCGGGTTGATCTCTGCGAGCGCCCGGCGTGCGCTTTCGACCTTGGCAATTCCTATATCTGCCGTGCGATGGATGACTTGCCGCTGCAGATTGGAAAGGTCGACGCGATCGTGGTCGACCACGCCCAGGGTGCCCACGCCCGCAGCAGCAAGATACTGCAGCAAGGGCGCTCCGAGACCGCCCGCGCCGACCACCAGCACCCGCGCGGCGAGGAGTCGCGCCTGGCCCAAGCCGCCGATCTCCGCCAGCACGATGTGGCGCGCATAGCGCTGGATCTGCGGTTCGCTGAGCTCGGGCAGGGCCGACATGGTCCGCTTATAGCATGTCCGTTATAGACCCGAGGCCCATGACCAAGATTACGACCCCGACGACGACCGCCCACCGACCCACGCTGACGCCGCTGCTGCTTGCCGTTCTGGCCCTGCTGTCGTCGTTCACGCCGCTTTCCATCGACATGTACCTGCCGGCCCTGCCGGTGATCGCGTCCGACCTGCAAGGCTCGACCGGCGACATCCAGCTCACGCTGTCGGCCTTCATGATCGCCTTCGGCGCCGGCCAGGTGTTTTACGGCCCGGCCGGCGATCGTTTCGGCCGCCGGCCGGTGATCCTGAGCGGGCTGTTCATCTACATCCTGGCCAGTATTGGCTGCGCCTTCGCCGCCGCGGCCGGCCAGCTCGTGGTGCTGCGCTTCCTGCAGGGCCTCGCCGCCTGTGGCGGCGTCGTGCTGGCGCGCACCATGGTGCGCGATCTCGCTGAGCGCGACCAGGCGGCGCGCGCGATGTCGCTCATGATGGCCTGCACCTCCATCGCGCCCATGCTTGCGCCGCTGATCGGCGGGCAGATCCTTTGGTTCGCGGGCTGGCGCGCCATCTTCTGGACGCTGGCCGGCATCGGTGTGCTGGCGCTCATCGTCGCCTCGCTCCGCCTGCCGGAGACGCTCAAGCCGGAATACCGTCAGCCGCTGGTCGTGGGCCACGTGCTGCAGCGCTTCGGCCAGCTGTTCCGGCATCGCGCCTTCATGGGCTACGCCTTCACCGGCTCGTTCCAGTTCGCCGCCCTGTTCTCGTTCCTGTCCGGCTCGCCCTTCGTGTTCATCGAGCGCTACGGCGTCGCACCGCGCGCCTATGGCCTGATCTTCGGCAGCATGGTCGTGTTCATGACCTTGGGCAGCCTCTTGAACGCGCGCTTCGCGCCCGTGTTCGGCGCCGGTCGCATCCTGAAGTACGCGGTCATCGTGCCCGCTGTCGCCGGATCGACGGCGCTGGTGCTGGGCCTGATCGAGGCGCGCACCGGCAGCATCGGCATGTGGGCGTTCTTCTTCTGCCTGGGGCCGCAGATCGCGACCATCAGCCTGATCGGTCCCAACGCCATGGCGATGGCGCTGCAGCGCTATCCTCACATGGCGGGCACGGCGTCGTCGCTGGTCGGCGTGCTGCAGTTCGGCATCGGTGCCGTCTTCGGCGCCATCGTCGGCCAGACCTTCGACGGCACCATCGCGCCCATGACGACGGCGATGGGCATCGCGGGCATCCTCTGCCTGCTGTCGAACCGGCTGCTGGTGCGCGACGGCTAGTGCGTGATTATCAGCCCCGTCATCCCGACCGGAGCGCGAAGCGCGTAGTGGAGGGATCTCTCTTGTCGATACGTCGCTAACTCTCTTGTCGATACGTCGCTAAAAAGGTCCCTCCACTCCGCTTCGCTCCGGTCGGGATGACGGATGGGTCTAACGCCGCAGGTCGAGGACCAGCATGTCGCCGCGCTCGTTGCCGGCGGCGAGCTTTTGGCCGTCGGGCGACCAGTCGAGGCAAGTGATCGGTGAGCCGTCGGCCATCTTCAACACGGCCGACTGCCTCAGCTTGACGTCGCCCACCTGCAGTTCGCCGGAGTCGAAGCCCCCGGCCACATATTCGCCCGCCGGCTGTGCGGCGACGGCGGTGAGCAGGCCGGCACCTTCCTCGCCGAATTGCAGCGGCGGCTTGCCCTCGGGACCTTTGCCGGCGAACGACCAGGCGGTGAACAGGGGCTGGGCGGAGGTGTAGAGGAACCGGCCATCCGCCGACCACGACAGCGACTTAACCTTGGCGGGATAGCCCTGCATGCGCATGTCGGTGGCCTGCGCGATACGCCAGACGTGGATGTCGTTCTCCTGTGTGCCGGTGGCGATGAACTTGCCGTCGGTGCTCCATTTCATGGCGACGTGGCTGCCGGCCCAGGCGAAGCGTCGTGGCGCGACTCCCGCCTGGCCGCCCGATTGGCCCCCCGATTGGCCCAGGCTCCAGATGGTGACGCCGCCATAGTGCGCGCACGCGATGCGGCTGCCGTCCTTGCTGAAATCGATGCCGGCGACGGTGCTTTGATGCGGCCCGAACTCGCGCACCTCGCCACCTTTCTGCACGTAGGCGTTCTTGCCGATGGTGGCGGCGATGGCGCCGGTGGCGACATGCTGCGCCAGATGCTCGACCCAGCGACCCTTCTGATTGATGAGCTCGACCACGCCGCCGTCGGCGGCGATGCGCAGCAGCCGTCCGTCGTCGCCGCCGCTCACGAAGCCGTCGCCGGCGGGATCTCCAACGAGAGAAAGCACCGCACCATCATGGAATGGCGCAGCAGGCTGCGGTGGCTCGGCCGCGATGTCGGTCGGCAGCATGCGCACGCTGCCGTCGCCCAGCGCAAAGGCGGCAAGCTTGCCCTCGCGATTGAAGGCACAAGCCGCAACCGGCGCGTCGCCGGCAACGGAGCGATGAGGCGGCAGCGACTGCCGCCACGCCGGGTTGGCAATGTCGAGCTTCACGCGATCAGGTCAGGCAGTCTTCGAATCCGCGCTTCAGGTTCGCGCCGTCGAGGTTGCGACCGATGAACACGAGCTTGCTGCTGCGCGCCTCGCCTTCCTTCCACGGCGCTCCCCAGTCGCTGTCCATCATCATGTGCACGCCTTGATAGACGTAGCGGCGCGGCGCGCCGGCGATCGCCAGGATTCCCTTGCTGCGGAAGATGTCGCCGCCGCGCAGCTGCAGCAGCGCGCCCATCCACTTCTGGAATTTCTCGGGATTGACCGGCCGGTCGGCGCTGAAGGCGAGACTCGTCACTTCCTCCTCGTGATCGTGGTGGTGACCGTGATGCAGGAAGTCGGGCTCGAACTCGAGGATGCGGTTGAGGTCGAAGGCGCCCTTGTCGAGGATGGCGTCGAGCTCGACCTGGCTTTTCTGCGTGCGATGCAGGCGCGCCAGCGGATTGATGCCGCGAATCGTGCCCTCGACCTTCTTCAGGTCGTCCTCGCCCACGAGATCGGTCTTGTTCAGAAGAATGACGTCGGCGAAGGCGACCTGCTCCTCGGCCTCGTCGCCCTGCTCGAGCTGCCCCAGGAAGTGCTTGGCGTCGACCACAGTGACGATGGCGTCGAGCCGCGTCCTGGCCCGCACGTCCTCGTCGGTGAAGAAGGTCTGGGCGACCGGACCGGGATCGGCGAGCCCGGTGGTCTCGACCAGGATGCCGTCGAACTTCTGCTTGCGCTTCATCAGGCCTTCGATGATGCGGATCAGGTCGCCGCGCACGGTGCAGCAGATGCAGCCGTTGTTCATCTCGAAGACTTCCTCGTCGGCATTGACCACGAGGTCGTTGTCGACGCCGAGCTCGCCGAACTCGTTGACGATGACGGCGTACTTCTTGCCGTGCTGCTCGCTCAGGATGCGGTTCAGCAGGGTCGTCTTGCCGGCGCCGAGATAGCCGGTCAGCACCGTCACGGGCACTTGCGCTTCAGCCATGGGGATCCTCGAATTTCGGTCCTTGAGATAGGGGCAACGGGGCGCCAAGTCTAGGTGCTGCGATTGCTGTCATCCCGAGCACAGCGAGGGATCCTTAAGGCCGCAGGAAGGATCCCTCGCTGCGCTCGGGATGACAAAGCTACAGCCGCTCGCCGCGGATCAGCTTGGGCAGGTCGCCGACCAGGCCCATCGCATGGCGCGCGAAGAACCGTCGCAGCGTCGGCGTGCGATGCACGGCGGCAAGGCCGAGATCGCGAACGAGGCGCAAAGGTGCGATGTCGTTGGAGAACAGGCGGTTCAACAGGTCCGTTGCGCCGACCATGGTGAGATTGTCGGCGCGTCGCCATTGCGCGTAGCGCTCGAGCGCGTCGGCGGCGCCGAGGTCGAGGCCGAGCCGCTTGGCCTCGACCAGCACCTCGACGAGGGCGGCGATGTCGCGGACGCCGAGGTTGTAGCCTTGACCTGCGATGGGATGGATGCCGTGCGCGGCGTCGCCCACCAGCACCAGGCGCTGCTCGACATAGCGCTCGGCATGAACAGGCCGAGCGGATGGGACCAGCGTGGCCCTTCCGGGCTCACGGTTCCGAGGTGATCGCCGAA
>JAFAKN010000511.1 GCA_019235415.1 Alphaproteobacteria bacterium | reverse complement strand
TAGCCTGCTGGCCGGTGAATACGAGGTGTTCTGGAACGCGCTCTCGCACCTCGTACTGCCCGCCTCCATCCTCGGCTACCTGTCGCTCGCCTACATCGCGCGGATGACCCGCAGCTTCATGCTGGGCCAGTTGCGCCAGGAATATGTGCTGGCGACCCTGGCCAAGGGCCTGTCGCCGTGGCGCGTCGTCTGGGTGCATGCGCTGGGCAATGTCTGGGTGCAGCTCGTCACCGTCATTGCGCTCACCTTCGGCAGCCTGCTCGAGGGCGCTGTCCTGACCGAGACGGTGTTCGCCTGGCCGGGGCTGGGCCTCTACCTGAAGAATTCGCTGTTCAACGCCGACCTCAACGCCGTGCTGGGCGGCACGGTGCTGGTGGGGGTGGTCTATATCGCACTGAACATGCTCTCCGACCTGATCTACCCGCTGGTCGATCCGCGCGCGCGAGCCCAGTGATGGCCGGCGCACTTTCCTCCGGCGCTATTTCCTCGGGCGCGCGGGCCTGGCTGTTGAGCCCGGCGCCGGCCAGCCGCGCGCAGGCGCGCTGCGGCCGCTGGTTCCGCGCCTGGCTCGGCTTCCGCCGCAACAAGCTGGCGATGGCCGGGCTTTTGATCGTGCTGCTGCTGGTGCTGATGGCGGTCTTTGCCCCGCTGATCGCCGATCGGCAGGCCGCCACCTTGCAGGTGCTGGCGGACCGCTTGCAGCCGGCGAGCTGGCAGCATCCGTTCGGCACCGACGAGCTCGGCCGGGACATCTTCGCCCGCGTGGTCTTCGGCTCGCGCATCACGCTCACCATCGTCGCCATGGTGGGCGTGATCGTGGTGCCCGTGGGCCTCGCCATCGGCCTGCCCGCCGGCTATTTCGGCGGCGTGGTCGATACGGTGCTGATGCGGCTCACCGACATCTTCCTGGCCTTCCCGCGCCTGGTGCTGGCGCTGGCCTTCGCCGCCGCCTTGGGTCCCGGGATCGAGAATGCCGTGATCGCCATCGCGCTGACCGCCTGGCCACCCTACGCCCGTCTCGCCCGTGCCGAGACGTTGACCAGCCGGCGGGCGGAGTACATTCAGGCCGTGGAGCTGCAAGGCGCCTCGCCGCTGCGCATCATCGCGACCCAGATCGTGCCGCTCTGCCTGCCCAGCGTGATCATCCGCCTGACCTTGGACATGGCCGGCATCATCCTCACCGCCGCCGGGCTCGGCTTTCTCGGCCTGGGCGCGCAGCCGCCGGCGCCGGAATGGGGAGCGATGGTCTCCGCGGGCCGACAGGTGCTGCTCGACCAGTGGTGGGTGGCGACCATCCCGGGACTGGCCATCTTCATCGTCAGCCTGGGCTTCAACCTTTTAGGCGACGGGCTGCGCGACGCGGGCGACGCCCGGTCATGATGGGCCAGGTCATAACGGATACCTTGCTCGCCGTGCGCAACCTCAGCGTCACCTATCCCGGCGACGACGGTGATGTCCGCGCGGTGCGCCACGTGAGCTTCACCCTGGGCCGCGAGCGCCTGGGCATCGTGGGCGAGTCGGGCTCCGGCAAATCCACGACCGGGCGCGCCATCATGGGCCTTGTCGGCCATCCAGGCCGCATCGACGCGGACGAATTGCGGCTGGGCGACACCGACTTGCGCGGCCTCTCCGAGCGCGGCTTTCGCCAGCTGCGCGGCAAGCGCATCGCCATGGTCCTGCAGGATCCGAAATACTCGCTCGACCCGGTGATGTCGGTCGGCCGGCAGATCGCCGAGACGCACCGCAGCCACCTCGGCAGCAGCCATCGCGACGCCCGGCGCGCGGCGCTAAAAATGCTCGAGGACGTGCATATCCGCGACCCCGAGCGGGTCTACACGATGTACCCGCACCAGGTCTCCGGCGGCATGGGCCAGCGGGTGATGATCGCCATGATGCTGATCGCGGGGCCCGACATCCTGATCGCCGATGAACCGACGTCGGCCCTGGACGTCACGGTGCAGTCCCAGGTGCTGGCCATCCTGGACGAGCTGGTGCGCCGTCGCGGCATGGGCCTGATCCTGATCAGCCACAACCTGCACCTCGTCTCCTCGTTCTGCGACCGCGTGCTGGTGATGTACGCCGGCCAGGTGCTGGAGACTTGTGCAGCCGGCAAGCTCGGCGAGGCGACGCATCCCTACACGCGTGGCCTGCTCGCGGCCCTGCCCCGGCTCGGCCACCGCCGGGCGGAGCTGCCGCAACTGCAGCGCGACCCCGCCTGGATGGCCGATATCGCATGATCGCGCCCATCATGAACCCAGCGGGCATGATCACGCTCGAGGACGTCACCATCGCCTACGGCACCGGGGCGCGCGCCGTGGTGGCCGTTAACAACCTCACGCTGGCCGTCCCCGAGGGCGAGGCGGTCGGCCTGGTGGGCGAGTCAGGCTCGGGCAAATCCACGGTGCTGCGTGCCGTCGCCGGCTTGGTGCCACATGCGAGCGGCGAGATCACGCTGGCCGGCCGCCGGGTGGACCGACGCCGCACTCCGGCTGAGCGTAAGATGACTCAGATGGTCTTCCAGGACCCCTATGGCTCGCTGCACCCGAACCAGACGGTGGACCAGATCCTTGCTTTGCCGGTAGCCATCCACCGGCTGGACGGCGGCGAGGCGCGCATCGTCCGTGCGCTTGCCGAAGTGGGCCTCGGCCCCGAGCACCGCTACCGATACCCGCACCAGCTTTCCGGCGGTCAGCGGCAGCGCGTGGCCATCGCGCGCGCCCTGATCCTGGAGCCGCGCGTCCTGCTGCTCGACGAACCGACCAGCGCCCTGGACGTGTCGGTCCAGGCGGAAATCCTCAACCTGCTTGTCCGCTTGCGCCGCGACCACGGACTCACCCTGCTAATGGTCAGCCACGATCTCGCGGTCATCGCCCATCTCTGCGAACGCATCGGCGTGATGACCCGCGGCCGGCTGGTGGAGATCACCACCGCGACGGCGATGGCGAACAACCACGTGACGCACGACTACACGCGCGAGCTTTTACGCTTCAACGCCGGCTTCGACCGCAGCAGCGTCGCCAGCGGCAACCTCGACGCAGCGGCAGGGTAGGGAGGTAGAGCCCAGCGCTGTCCACTCCGCCGTTCGATAGAATAACGCAGTCGTGCGAAGCCCGCGCCACGTCGACGCGACGCGCTCGCAAGAAGTGACCGCCATTAAAATGGTGCATTTTGCGGGATCATTTCGATGCGTAGCGACGCAGCGCGGAGGGGCGTCACTGGCGGAGCCGGCCTAGTCGGCCGGCGAGAGGAGACCGAATGGCCGTTGGTGACGTCACTACCGAGCCCCGACAAATTGACTCGTGCCTGGTTTTTCGCCACGGCGCGGATATCAGTGGCGCCGTATTCAGCCCTGAGGGAACGCGCATCGCGACGCTCGGAGGCGAAGAGGGCCCGCGGCTATGGGACGCCGTTACCGGTCGCGAAATCAAGATGCTGCAGGGGCACCGGGGTCTCGTGCAGGACCTGGCGTTCAGCGGCGATGGCACTCGCATCGTAACCGCCGGGGCTGACGGTACGGCGCGTGTCTGGGACGCGATTTCACATCGCGAATCCATCGTCTTGCGAGGATGCGAGGAGTCGTTGCTGCGGGCGCGGTTCAACCCGCGCGGCGATCGGATCGTAACAGTCGGCGCAGACGGCAACGCGCATGTCTGGGACCTCCCTTCCGCGCGCACGATCATCAGCATGGACGGTCAGGGCGAGCAGGTCCAAAGAGCCATGTTGAGTTCCGATGCCGGACGCCTCGTGACATGCTGTACGAACGGCACAGTGCGGCTTTACGACACGATTTCCGGTCGTCAGCTGTTCATGCTGCGTGGGCACGATGGCGCGATCGCGGACGCGGTCTTGAGCCCCAACGGCGCGCACCTCATGACCATCGGCGAGGACGGCTCGGTCAACGTTTTCGACGCGACCGCTGGTCGAGAGATGGCCGTTCTCGCCAGTCGCGATGGAATCCGTCGCGCGGCATTCAGCCTCGATGGTTGGTGCATCGTGACGGTCGGCACCGATGGCTCTGCGCGGATTTTCGACGCGACCACAGGGTCGACGATCTCCACGCTGCGGCCGCATGGCGGCGTTGTGCTCGATGCAGCGTTCAGTTCTGATTCAGGCTGCGTGGTGACGGCTGGCGCTGATGGTGCGGCGCGGGTCTGGGACCCGATCTCCGCTGTCGAAATGGCCGTCCTGCGCGGCCACGACGGCGCCGTCTGCCATGCTGGGTTCTGCCCGTACGGCAAGCGCTTGCTCACGACCGGCGTCGATGGAGCCGCACGAATCTGGATCGACACGACGCTGCAGGCTTGGCGCCGGACGTTGCGGGACGAGGGGCGCATTTTCAACGCCGTGTTCAGTCCCGACGACAGGCGTTTCGTCGTGGTCGGTGATGCCGGGGGCGGGGCGATCGCCGACGCCGTGACGTGCCGCGAAACTGCGACGCTGCGCGGCCACAGCAGCAAAGTCCTGGACGTGGCATTCAGCCCGGACGGTACACGCGTCGCGACTACGGGACTCGATGATGGAACGACCCGGATTTGGGACGTCGTGTCCGGTCGCGAGATTTGCGTCGTGGGTAGTGGCCAAGGTCGCGTCACGCGTGGGACGTTCGATCCTGGCGGTGTGCTGGTCGCGACCTGTCGAGACTGGGACGACGCCGTCCGGCTCTGGGACGCACAATCCGGGGCGGAGGTGGCCGCGTTGGGCGGTCACGGCGGCGCGGCCTATCTCGCAGGCTTCAGCCATGACGGCAGGCGCGTCGCAACGATTGGAAAAGATCGCGTCGCGCACGTGTGGGACACGGCCTCGTGGCGCGAGATGTTCAAGTTCGGGGGCCCCGGTCGCGAGGTGGGTCATGTCCAGTTCAGTCCGGACGACAGTCGCCTCGTTGCCGGCTCTGCCCAAGGCCAAACGTGGACGATCCGGGACGCTTCGTCCGGCCAAGAGCTCGTCACGCTCCAGGGCCTGACAAATATCGAATACAGCCCCGATGGCAGCCGCATGCTCGCGGTTACCGGCAACAACAGGATCCAAGTTCGGGAGCCGTTTGGTGGCGCGGTGTTGCTTTCCCCAAGCGATTTCTTTGACCGAGTGGTGCGCGCGCGTTTCAGCTCCGATGGCTCCCGCATCGTGGTCCACAGCCTTGGGGCGATGCACGTCTACGACGCGCAGTCCGCAAGCAAGATCGCAACGCTGCGCTTGGGTGAGGATTTCGCGGGCTATGTCAACGGGTTCGGCGGAGGCATCAGCGCCGAGGGCACGCGGATTGTCGCGCGCGGCCGAGATGGTGATGCACGTCTGCGCGTCTATCCGGCCTTGTACGCCGCCCTCCGATTTGGTGGATGCGCGATCGATGGCCAGCGCACAGCCTCAGAAAGGATTAGCGTTGTCGCCT
>JAFAKN010000399.1 GCA_019235415.1 Alphaproteobacteria bacterium | reverse complement strand
TCGCGCCCAACTTCCTGGCCGGCGTCACCGTCGGCTACCAAACCGGAGGCCAGTGGACCGGCGGCTTCGATGGCCGCAGCATCACCGACACGGTGCAAGCGGGTCTCTACGCCGACTTCAGCCAAGGTCCGATCTACGTCGATGCGGTCGCGGCCTACGCCTACTGGGCCAACCAGATGTGGCGGCCCATCAACATTCCGGGCCTGCAGCCGCGAACCGCTTACGGCCAGACCGGGGCCAACCAGTTCCTGGGCCAGCTCGAGGCCGGCTATCGCGTCGATCTCGGCGGCGCACCGCAGGCGTTCGTCACGCCGTTCGCCCTGCTGCAGGGCTCCGTGGCGACGCAGAACGCCTTCACAGAGACCGGCGCGCAGTCGCTGAACCTCAACGTCGCGGCCCAGAGCACGAGTTCGCTGCGCACCGTGTTCGGCGGCCAGCTTGGCGGCGCCATGGACCTGGGTTTGCGCGACAAGCTCGCCGCCCTGTTCCGCCTCGGCTGGAGCCACGAGTACGCCGACATTGGCCGGCCGGTATCGGCCTCGTTCGTCGGCGCGCCGGCGGTTCCCTATACCGTGTGGGGCGCCTCGCCGCAGCGCGACGGCGTGGTGGTCGGCCTTTCCGCTGCCACCGCGCTGGCCGACGCGATGGACGTGTATCTGCGCTACGAAGGGACCATCACCGGGCAGGACAGCAGCCACGCCCTGATCGCCGGCCTGCGCGTGACGTGGTAGCGCCGCGCCGCTACTCTGCCTGCGGCTCGCGAAAGCGGCGTTTGGTGATCGGCTCGAGGCGCCGTCGCAACCATTTTAGCTCCGGGCTTTCGATCCGCGCCGCAGGCCACAGCAGGACGTGCGGGAGCGGCTCGATGGCGAAGGGAACACGCCGCCAACCGAGCCCGAATGGTCCCGCCATGTTGGTCATCGACAGCGCCGGCAGCGTCGCTAAAAGGTCCGACTCCGCCAGCACTGGCGCCACCACCGAGAAGTTCGGCACCCAGCCCGCGATCGAGCGCGCGAGGCCCAACCGCGCCGCCGCACGATCGATCGGGCTTTCCAGGTCGTCGCCGACGCGCACGACCACATGCGGCCATTGCTGCCAGCTGCGCACGCCCCAGCGCTCGAAAGCCGGATGGCCGCTGCGCGCGAAGCAGGCCCAGCGCAGCGCGCCGATCGGCTCCGCCACGATGCCGCCAGGCCGTCGCAGGCCAGCGGGCACAATCGCGGCATCGAGTTGTCCCTCGGCGACTTCGTGCACCATCGTCCGGCGCGGCCCGGTCCATTCGATCGAGAGCCCGGGCGCCGCCGTGCGCACGCTCGTCAGCACCTCGGTGAACAGCGCATGGGCGAAGTCGGGCGCGGCGATGCGGAAGACACGCTTGCCGGTCGCCGGCTCGAAACGCTGACGTGGCGCGAGCACGCGCCGGAGGCTGGCGAGGATCGGCCGCATCTCATCGAAAAACGCCAACGCCAGCGGCGTCGGTTCCATCTGCCGCCCGCGCTTCAAGAGCAGCGGATCGCCGAGCTGCCGGCGCAGCCGGGAGAGCGCGTGGCTGACCGCCGACTGCGTGCGGCCAAGCCGAAGCGCTGCCTGCGTCACGTTGCGTTCTGCCATCAGCGCCTCGAACACCGCCAGCAGGTTCAGGTCGAACCGGCGCAAATCGATTTCGTTCATTACGAAAGAATACTATGCATTGGAGTCATTTCGAGCCCGGCGATACCGCTGCGCCATGAAACGACGAACCTTTGTCGCCGGCGGCATCGCCACGAGCCTCTGCCGAACGGCTGCGGCCGACGGCGGGGTCCCGCTGCCAATCGCTGCCAACCTGGTCGTGACGTCACGCCGCGAATGGCAGGGGCACGATTGCCTTGCCGTCGAGCTGACCGACGGCGAGCAGAAGCTCCGGCTCGAGCAGGCGGGAGGAGGAAATCGCCCGAGCTTCGCCATCGTCGAGAAGGGTTTTACGAACGGCACGCTCGACGTGGCGATCGGTGCCGAGCTCACGGGCAAGGGCGCGCCCGACGATCGCGGCTTTGCCGGGTTGTCGTTCCACATCGGCGCAGACTTCGCGAGCCACGAGACGGTCTACCTGCGCATGACCAACGGGCGCCTGAACGATCCGCCGCCGCCCGCACCGCGCATCAACCGGGCCATCCAGTACGTCGCCGATCCCGGGTTCCACTTCGACCGCTCGCGCGAGGAATTTCCCGGACGCTACGAGAAGGGTGCCGACATCGCGGTCGGCCGTTGGCATCGCCTGCGGCTCGAGATTGCCGGGCAGTTGCTTCGCGCGTCGGTCGACGGCACGGAAGTTCTGACTGTCCCCGATCTGCGCTTTCCCGGCCGCAACGGCCCGGTCGGACTGTTCGTCGGCGACGGCTCGCGCGGCTACTTCCGCGACTTGCGCGTGCTGGCCGGCTGAGGCGCCGAAGCGTCGAGCCGGTCTGCGAAGCGTTTAGGCCGGATGAGCCATCGGTTCCGAATGGAACAAGGCGCTGACCGATTCGCCGCTGTTGATCCGGCGCATGGCTTCCGCCAGCGCCGGTGCGATGGACAGCACGGTGAGCTTCGGTACCCGCTTCTCGGCCGGTATCGGAACGGTGTTCGTGCAGACGATCTCCAGTATGTCCGGCTCGGCGGCAAGGCGTTGGGTCGCGGAACTGGAGAAGATGCCATGCGTGCAGGCGATCCGCACCGAGCGGGCCTTGTGATCGCGCAAGTGGCGCAGCAGTTCCAGGATCGAACCACCGCTCACGATTTCGTCGTCGAGAACGATGACGTCGCGATCGCGGACCTCGCCGATCAGCATGGAGATCCTGACCTCGGTATCGCTCATCCGCTCCTTGGCGCCGGCCGCCACCGGCACGCCCAGTCTCCGCGCGAAAGCCGCGGCGCTCTTGGCGTTTCCCAGGTCCGGCGACACCACTACGCCATTGCTGAGATCGTAGCGTCGGAAATGGTCCGACAGCTCGCTCAGCGCATGAAGATGATCGACCGGGACACTGAAAAACCCGTGAACCTGCGGCGAATGCAGCGTCATCGTCAGCACGCGGCTGGCGCCCGCGGTCGCCAGCAGGTCGGCCACGAGCCGGCCCCCGATGGATATGCGCGGCGCGTCCTTCTTGTCGGATCGCGCATACGAATAGTGGGGGATGACCGCGGTGATGCGCGCTGCGGAGGCGCCGCGGGCGGCATCGAGCATCAGCAACAGCTCGACCAGATGATCCTGGACCGGCGCGCTGAGCGGCTGGACGAGGAACACGTCCTGCTCGCGGCAGTTGGCTTGCAGCTGCACCTCGATGCAGTCGTTCGAGAACCGCTTCAGCTTGGTCGGCAGCAGCGGCACGCGAAGCTTCGCGCAAATCTCGTGAGCCAGTTCGGGATGAGCACTACCACTGAAGATGGCGATCGGACTCACCGAGACGGTTCTCGCGGCTATTCGGGAAATGGCGCAGGCGGCTTATGGCAGATCGACCGGGGGTCGATCAAGCGAGCCGCCGAGGCCGGCGCGCGATCTAATCCACGAACCGCACCTTGGGCCACAGCTCGCGCCAGCGCTTGGCTGCGATGCGCGCCTCGTACTCGTCGCGACGCGTGCGGCCGAAGGCGGTGGGGCGGCAGCGCAGGCCTAAAAGGTCGTCGGTGCCGAGCGGGGCCACGACGGTGAGCCGGTCGTCCGCCTCCAGCCGAACACCGACGGCGGTCACCGTCTCCAGCCAGTAGGTCATCGCGTCCGCCGTGTCGCGATGCGGCGGCAGGTTCTTCCAGACATGCATGCGCGCCTGGTTGCGCACCTGCCACGGCGCGTCCGGCAGGAGCGCGTGCAGCTGGCCTTCGTGCTCGGCTTCGCGTTCCTTGGAGAGGTCCGAGGCGTCGAAGTACAGCACGTCGATATCCACTGGCGGGCGCGGCGGTGCGATCCCGTGCAGACGGTCCCACACGCGATTGCGCACGAACCCCGCGGCGATGCACCAGTCGGGCAGACCGAGCGAGCGCGCCGCACGAAGCTGTTCCATGCCCACAGGGTCTTGCGCGATGATGTCGGCGATCCGCGGCATCCGCCGCACTCTACCGCAACGGTCTGGGGAAATGCCGAGCTTCCGTTACGAACTGCGCTCAGCCGGGGCAGGAGCGGTGCGCATCGCCGGCATCGACGAGGTCGGTCGCGGTCCGCTCGCCGGGCCGGTCGTGGCCGCGGTCGCGGTGATCGACCGCTCGATGGCCAAGCGCAAGCTTCTGCGGCTGATCGACGATTCCAAGAAGCTGACGCTCGAGGAGCGTGAGGAGGCCTACGCGGCGATGATCGCGTCGGGCGCAGTGCGCTATGCAGTCGGCGAGGCGAGCGTCGAGGAGATCGACCGGATCAACATCCTGCGCGCGACGTTCCTCGCCATGCGGCGCGCCTTGCAGGGACTGATCGAGCAGCCGGATCTGGTGCTGATCGACGGCGATCGCGTGCCGCCGGATCTCGGCTGTCGCGCCGAGACCATCGTCGGCGGCGACGCGCGCTCCTACTCCATCGCCGCCGCCTCGATCATCGCCAAGGTGACGCGCGACCGCTACATGCGCGCGCTGGCCGCTTCGTTCCCCGGCTACGGCTGGGAGACCAACGTCGGCTACCGCAGCCCCGACCACCTCGTGGCGCTCAATCTCATGGGCCCCACCGCGCACCATCGCCGCAGCTTCGCGCCGGTGATGCGCGCCCTCGAACCTTTCTTGCCGTTCGAGGACTTGCCGCCGGAAGGGCTGTCGGAAGGGTCGCTAGAAGAATCGTGAGGCCGGCCGCCGCAGGCCGAAATGGTCGCGCAGCGTCGCCCCCTCGTAATCGCGCCGGAACAGGCCACGGCCCTGCAGGATCGGCACCACGAGATCGACGAAGTCGTCGAAGCCCGCCGGGAAGTAAGGCGGCATGACGTTGAAGCCGTCGGCGGCGCGTTCCTCGAACCACTGCTGCAGCGTGTCGGCGACGGTCTCGGGCGAGCCGCACAGCACCCAGTGTCCGCGCGCCGCGGCGACCAGGTTGTAGAGGTCGCGCAAGGTCATGTTCTCGCGCCGCGCCTTGGCCAGCATGACCCGCGCGAAGCTGTGATAGGTGTCGGGCAGCGCCAGCTCGGGGATCGGGCCATCGAGGTCGAAGCGCGTCATGTCCTGCCCCAACCGGTCGGACAGCAGCTGCAGTGCATTCGACGCGGTGACGTAGCTCTGCAGCAGCGCGAGCTTCTCGCGCGCCTGCTTGTCGGTCCGCCCGATCACCGGCATGACACCCGGCAGGACGGTGACCTCGTCGGGCGAGCGGCCGAAGGCCGGCAGCTGCTTCTTGAGCGCGGCGTATTGCGCTTTCGCCTCGTCGAGATCCTGCACCACCGAGAACACCACGTCCGCGGTGCGTGCTGCCAGCGCCTGGCCGTGGTCGGAGCCGCCGGCCTGCAGCACCACCGGCTGGCCTTGCGGGCAGCGGCCGATGTTCAGCGGTCCCTTCACGTGGAAGAACGTGCCGGCATGGTCGAGCGGGCGCATCCGCGCCGTGTCGATGTAGGTGCCGCTCTCGGCGTCGGCGACGATGGCGTCGTCGGCCCAGCAATCCCACAGGCCTTTGACGACATCGACGAACTCCGCCGCGCGTTCGTAGCGGCGCGCATGGTCGGGATGCTGCGTGCCGAAGTTGGCCGCGCCGGCGCCGCTTGCAGTCGTGACGGCGTTCCACGCGGCGCGTCCGCCGCTGATGTGGTCGAGCGAGGCGAAGGCGCGCGCCACCGTCCAGGGATCGCTGTAGGTCGTCGATACCGTGGCGCCGAGCCCGATATGCTTCGTGCCGACCGCCAGCGCTGCCAGCATGGTGAGCGGCTCCAGCCGTACGGTATACGAGGGATGCGCGCCGGGATCGGCGTAGAGATTGTCGCCCATGAAGAAGAGGTCGAAGCGGCCGCGTTCGGCGGTGCGCGCGATCTGCTGCACGGCAGCGAAGTCCTGGAAGATCTTCATCGCGCCGGGATGACGCCAGCCTGCGACATGGCTGCCGGTGCCGAGGATGAACAACCCGAGATGCATCTGCCGCTTCACGGCGACGTCGCTTTGCAAAACGCCGGCCAACGCAGACACCGAATGGGCACACCGCGACGGCTCATGATCATGTCAAGGTAGCGCGGGTGGTGGATTGCGACACGGAGTTTGTTCATGCGCGCGTGCTTGGGCGCCGCGCGGTGCCTTGCATTGGCAACCGTCGCCCTCATGTCTCTGTCCCTTCAATCGCCGCCTGAAGCGCGCGCCGCCGGTGGAGCGGCCAGCTCCGGTGCGGGCGGGGCCAGTGCGGGCGGGGCCAGTGCGGGCGGCGCCAGTGCGGGCGGCGCCGGTGTCAGCGCCGGTGCTAGCGCAGGGGTTGGCGGTGCCGGTGTGAGCGCGGGTGTCGGTGCGGGTGTCGGCGGTGCCGGTGTCGGCGGTGCCGGTGTCGGCGGTGCCGGTGTCAGTGCCGGGGTCGGTGTCGGCGCCGGTGCGGGCGGCGCGGGGGCAGGTGCAGGTGCAGGTGTCGGCGCAGGCGTGGGGGGCGCAGCGGCCGGTGCGGGTGCAGGGGCCGGCGTCAGCGCCGGAGGTGTCAGCGCGGGTGTCGGCGCGGGCGTTGGTGGTGCGGGCGCAGGAGGCGGTGTCAGTGCAGGCGTTGGCGGCGCTGGCGCAGGCGCGAGCGCCGGCGGCAGCGCGAGCTCTGCGGGAGGGGGCGCGGGTGGTCCGGGAAGCGCCGGTTCCGGTAGCGGCGTCGGTGGCTCTGGCAATGGCGCGGGCTCGGCCGGCGCCAGCAGCGGCACGGCGGGGGCTGCGGGCGGAAGCTTCGGCAGTGGCGCTGGGGTTGCGCCAGGCTCGGCGCAAAACAACGGGGCGACGCAAGGAGCGGGCGCGGCCGGCACGGTCTCTTCGGCGGGCGTCGCCGCGGGGATGCCGAGCCAAGCGACCGCTCAGCAGACAGCCGAGTGCCTGGATGCGCTCAACCACGGCCTGTCGTGCCATCCAAGCTCCTATTCGACGCAGGCCATCTACTTCAACGCGAAGCGCTACCGCAGTCGCGCCGACTGTCTCACGGCCGCCTACTCGGTGCGCTTGCCGCTCGAGATCTGCCGCTGAATCGCCGGATCGATAATTCGCAATCGGTAACGGCTGAGATCCAACGTCGAGCGGGACCAGTTGATCGAGCGTCTGCGGACGCTCGGTATGACCTGATCGTGGTCAGCCTCCTGGAAGTGCTGGACGGCAAGGTCCGGCTGTTGCCGGCCCGCGACCAACCCTAGTTGGAAGTCCGCCGTGGACACCGAGACCGGGAATTTCTGCCGACTATGGTCGGCAGAAACTCTCGTCATAAAGTGTTGCTTGAAATACCGACAGAAATGCTTATACTACCCTCGGTGACCCTCCATCAGGAATTTCTCCTAATATTGGGTGGATTTTTCGTGCTGTGTCACCGTCGATGACAGGATCGTTCATGCTTAAATTAAACATTACTGCAGTTCGCGTCTCGTCGCTCTGGCGGCCGGAAGGCCTGCCAAAAAGGTCTAAAAGGTCAGAAAGGGGTGCCGCCGCCTCGCGACGCGGAACGCGTCGCCTCAGCACCAAGATTTCCTATGTCTCGATTGACGGATCACTTGCGCCAACTGCGCCAACTGCGGCAACTCCGCGTGCGGCGCATCCCCTGGGCGAGCCCTCACCTCGACGGCAGCCGCTTCGCTTCACTTCACCGCATGTGCGATCACCTTGCGCATCACCGTGGGCAGCGCGCGCTCGGTCATGCGGTCGAGCGTGCACCAGCTCGTGCCGGGCGCCAGCAGGGCAAGCCGCGCCGTCGTTGCGGTGGCGCGCGCCACCGCAAGCTCGAGATGAAAATGCGTGAAGGTGTGGCGCACCCGCCCGTCGAGGATCTGCCAGCGCGCCGGCACCGGCGCTTCGGCCAGGGCCGCCTCGGGGCTGAGCGCACCCTCGCGCCAGGCGCTGGAGGGCACTTCGTCCATGCCGCCCAGCAATCCCTCGGGCGGACGCTTGCGCAACAGGATGGCGCCGTCCCTGCGCGCCAGCACGAAGGCAAGGCCGCGCCGCGTCGGCTTCTCGCGCTTGGGCGCGCGCCGCGGCAGCTCCTCGGCGATGCGCAGCGCACGGCCGCGGCACGCCGACATCAGGGGGCAGATGACGCAGCGCGGCGCCTTGGGGATGCAGATCGTGGCGCCGAGATCCATCATCGCCTGCGCGTAGTCGCCGGCGCGGTGTCGCGGCACCAGGTTGGCGGCCCGTGCCGCGATCTCGATCTTGCCTTCCGGCAGCGGCGTTTCGATCGCAAACAGGCGGGCGATCACCCGCTCGACATTGCCGTCGACCGCCGAGGCCGGCTGGTCGAAGGCGATGGCGCGGATCGCGGCCGCCGTGTAGCGGCCGATCCCGGGCAGCGCCAGCAGCGCTGCCTCGTCCTCGGGAAACCGTCCGTCGTGCTGGTCGACGACCGCGCGAGCGCAGGCATGGAGATTGCGGGCGCGGGCGTAGTAGCCGAGGCCGGCCCAGGCCGACAGCACCTCGTCCAGCGGCGCGGCGGCGAGCGCCTCCACGGTCGGCCAGCGCTCGGCGAAGCGGCGGAAGTAGTCGCCCACCGTCGCCACGGTGGTCTGCTGCAGCATGATTTCCGACAGCCATACCCGGTAGGGGTCGGCGCGCTCGCCGGCAGGGGCGCGCCAGGGCAGGGTGCGACGATGTCGATCGTACCACTCGAGCAGGCGTGAGGCGTGGGTCATGGCCATGTAAGCCCGCAGGCCCTAGCATAAGGAGTGGAGTTTGAAAGGGTCCCCGGTGGACAAAGGCATGGGGAAAAGCGCGCGGGAAAAGGCGCCGGACAAGAGGCAGGACAGGGCGCGCGAGAACGCCTTGCGCGCCGTCGGCGGCTTGGCCCAGCGGCTGGCTTCCGGCCTTGCCCAGCGCCGCGGCAAGAGCGGCGTGTCCATCGGCCGCCTGCGTGCCGAATGGTCGGCCATCGCAGGTCCCGATCTCGCGCGCATCAGCCGGCCGGAAGCGCTTCTTGCGGCCCGCGGCCGCACCGGCAAGGCGCTGCGGCTGCGCGTGCCGGGCGCCGTCGCGCTCGAGGTGCAGCATCGCAGTGCGCAGCTGGTCGAGCGCGTGAACGCCTATTTCGGGCATCGCACCATCGACGACATCCGCCTGGTGCAGGGCACCGTCGCCGCGCCGGTCGCTTCACCCGCTCCGCCTGCACCCGATGCCGAGACCGTACGCCACATGTCGGCGCGCGCCTCCACGGTCGAGGATCCGGATTTGCGTGCGGCGCTGGCGCGGCTCGGTGCCAGCATCGCCAGCCGCCGCAAGGCGCTGGTCGGCTTGCTTGGCCTGCCGCTCGTGGGGCCGCTGATGGCGCGCCCGCTACGCGCCCAGGACCTGCCGCGCGAGAAGCTTTTGGACGTGCTGCCGACCGACCATGTGCTGGGCAAAGCCGATGCCCCCAACGTGCTGATCGATTACGCCTCGTTCACCTGCCCGCACTGCGCGACGTTCTTCGTCGCCGTGTTTCCCGTCCTGCGCCAGCAATGGATCGACACCGGAAAGCTGCGCTTCGTGCTGCGCCATTTCCCGTCCGACCAGATCGCGACGCGGGCCAGCCAGCTCGCCGAATGCGCCGGCAGCGAGAAATTCTTCGAGCGCGCCACGCTCTTGTTCCACAAGCAGGTCGAATGGCTGACCGGCGACGACCCCATGCAGGAGCTGGTCAAGGTGCTGGCGAGCGACGGCGTGAGCGCCGAACAGGCCGAGGCCTGCCTCGCCGCCGACCAACATTTGGACAAAGTCATCGCCGACGTGCAGTCGGGCCAGACGCTCGGCGTGCACTACACGCCGACCCTGTTCATCAACGACGAGTTCTACGGCAACCCGCCCGGCGGGTTCGATGCGATCGCTGCAATTTTGCGCCAAGTGGGCCGCTAAACGTTTGACTGCCCACAAGCGCAGTTCCCAAGATGTAGTGGAGAGGAAGACGGAATGCGGAATATCTTGATCGCGGCCGGCGGGGCGGTGGCTGTGGCCGCCATCGCGGCCGGTGTCTGGTTCGGCACCCGTCCTCCCGCGCCGGGGCTTCCGCCAACCGCCGTCGCAGCCACCCCCGACAAATCAGCCCTCCTCGCCGTCCAGCCCAACGACCACGTGATGGGCGATCCCAAGGCGCCCATCACCGTCATCGAGTACGCCTCGCTCACCTGCCCGCACTGCGCGGCGTTCCACACCCAGATCCTGCCTGAGATCAAGAAGAAGTGGATCGACACCGGCAAGGTGAAGCTGGTGTACCGCGACTTCCCGCTCGACCAGGTGGCGGCCAAGGCTGCGCAGATCGCCGAATGCGCGCCAACCGACCGCTACTTCGGGGTGATCGACCTGATCTTCCGCGGCCAGCCGCAATGGGCGACGGCCTCCGATCCGCTGGCCGAGCTCGCCAAGCCGCTGCGCATTGCCGGGCTGGGCGAGAAGGAGATCAAGGATTGCCTGGCCAACGAGGCCAAGGCCAACGAGGTGATCGCCGATTACAAGGGCGGCGAGGTATTGGGCGTCAACTCGACGCCGACGATCTTCATTGACGGCAAGCAGTATCAGGGCGCGCGCTCGGTCGAGGAGCTCGACGCCACCTTCGCGAAGATCGCGAAGTAGGTCCCAGGCGTGGTGTAGATGGTCCAGTTCGACAAACTCCGGCTTACAGGCTTCAAGTCTTTCGTCGATCCTACGGAACTGGCCATCGAGCCGGGCATGACCGGCATTGTCGGGCCCAACGGCTGCGGCAAGTCCAATCTCGTCGAAGCCCTCAAGTGGGTGATGGGCGAGACCTCGGCCAAGCAGATGCGCGGCAGCGAGATGGAGGACGTGATCTTCGCCGGCGCCTCGACGCGGCCGGCGCGCAACATTGCCGAGGTCATGCTGACCCTCGACAACAAGACGCGCACCGCGCCGGCGTTGGTAAACGATGCCGACCAGCTCGATGTCGTGCGCCGCATCGAGCGTGGCCACGGCTCGGCCTATTCGGTGAACGGCCGCGAGATCCGCGCCCGCGACATCCACACCTTCTTCGCCGACGTGGCGACCGGTTCGCGCTCGACGGCGCTGGTGAGCCAGGGTCGCATCGGCGCGTTGATCAGCGCCAAGCCGGTCGAGCGCCGCGGCGTGATCGACGAGGCGGCCGGCATCACCGGCCTCTATGCCCGCCGGCACGAAGCCGAGCTGCGCCTGCACGCCGCCGAGCAGAACCTCTCGCGCGTGCAGGACGTGCTGGTGGCGCTCGAGGAGCAGCACAAGGGCCTGAAACGCCAGGCGCGCCAGGCCAGCCGCTACCGCAACCTGTCGGACCATATAAGGCGCGCCGAGGCCGCGGTGCTGGCGCTGAAGCTCGCCGCCGCCGAGCGCGAGCTCGCGCAAGCGGGCGAGCGGTTGAAGGAGTCGGAGGCCGCGGTCGCGGATCTGACGCGCCTGGTCGGTCTCGCCACGACAGCGCAGGCCGATGCTGCCATGGCGCTGCCGCCGCTGCGCAACGAGGAGGCGGCCGCCGCCGCCGGCTTGCAGCGGCTGCGGGTCGCGCACGATGCGCTGACGGCCGAGGGCCAGCGTATCGCCCAAGCGCAGCGCGATGCCGAGACTCGCCTGACGCAGACCGAATCCGATCTGTCGCGCGAGCGTGGCCGGCAGAGCGACGCCAGCGCCGCCATCACCGAGCTCGAGGCGCAGCGCGCCCGGCTCGAGCAGGAGCGGGTCGGCGAAGACGAGCGTGCGGCCAGCGCCGCTGCCGCGCGCGACGCAGCGCAGGGGCGCACGGCGGAGGCCGAGGGCGAGCACGACCGGCTGACTCGGCAGATCGCCGACGACGAGGCGCTGCGCGACAGCATCGTGCGCGAGATCGCCGAGGTGCAGGAGCGCCTGCACCGCCTGCTCGCGCGGCGCGACGAGCTGGCCGGCCAGCAGGGCCAGATCGAGACCGAGCTCGCCGGGCTGCCGGCGCTTCCCGAGGTTCAGGCCGAGCTCGACGCCGCGCGCCGCCATCTCGATGAGGCGCGCCGGCAAGGCCGGGCCGCGATCGATGCGGCGCGCGAGGCCGAGCGCTACGAATCGGAGGCGGCGCGCGCGGCGGTCGCTGCAGCCGAAGCGGAGCGGATCGAGATCGAGCGCGCTCGCGGCGTCGAGCGGCAGGCCGCCGAGCAGAGCCACGCTGCGGCCAACGAGGCCCTGCAGAAGGTCGCCGTGCGCCTCACCAAGCTGCGCGCCGAGGAATCCGGTGTCGCCGCCGCCTTGCGGTCGGCCGCGGACTCGCTGTGGCCGCCGCTGCTCGATGCCCTCACCGTCGAGCCGGGCTTCGAGAAGGCTCTTGGCGCGGCCTTCGGTGAGGAGCTCGAAGCCTCGGCCGATCGTGGTGCGCCGATCCATTGGTTGCCGCTCGGTCCGATCGACGGCGCCGCACCCCTGCCGGAAGGCACGACACCGCTTGCCGATCATGTGAAGGCGCCGGTCGAGCTCGCCCGCCGCCTGTCGTTCATCGGTGTCGTGGCCGATGAGGTGACCGGCAGCGCGCTGCAAGCTTCGCTCAAGCCCGGCCAGCAGCTGGTGACGCGTGACGGAGCGGTCTGGCGTTGGGACGGCTACACCATGCGCGCCGGCGCCCCGTCGCCGGCGGCGGTGCGGCTCAGCCAGCGCAACCGATTGGCCGAGCTGCGCCGGCAGATCGAAGCGGTGCTGGTCGAGCAGGCGCAAGCGCAGGCCGCGCTCGACGGCGAGGCCAATATACTCGCCGCTGCGCGCGAGGCCGAGAAGACGGGCGTCGAGCAGGCGCGCGCCCACGAGCGCGAAGTGGCCGAAACGGCACGCCGCAAGACCGAAGGCGCGGGCGAGGCGACGCGCGAGGCCGAGCGTGCCGCGCAGGAAGCGACTGCGGCGGCGGAAGCCGACGTGCAGCAGGCGCGCGACCGCCACGTCGAGATCGCCCGCCGCACCGACCAGCTGCAGACGCGGCTTGGCACGCTGCAGCAGGCATCAGCCGAGCTCGCCACCGAGATCTACGGCGCGGAGATGCGCCGGACCTTCCGGCAGGCGCGGCTGTCGTCGATCGCCGACACGCAGGCCGATCGTGTGACTGCGGGCGCCTTGCGCGGGCGCATCGCGGAGCTGCGCGCCCAGCTGGTCGAAGCCGAGGGCGCGTGCGATCGCCTGGCGCGCGAGACCGCGATGCGGGTCGAGCGACTGGCGCAGATTGCGCACGACCACACCGGCTGGAGCACGCGGCTGGGCGACGCCGAGGGCCAGATCGTCGAGCTCGATGCGCGGCGCGAGCAGATCGTCGGCATCCTGGCCGAGCTCGCCGCCAAGCCGGCCGAGATCGAGGCCAAGCGCTTCGCCCTCGAGGAGCAGATCGGCAATGCCGAGCTCTTGCGCCAGCAGGCGGCTGACCGGCTGGCCGAAGGCGAGACGCGGCTTGCCGAAGCCGACAGGGCCCTGAAGCAGGCCGAGGGCGAACTTGGCGGTGCGCGCGAGAGCCGCGTGCGGCGCGAAGGCCAGGCCGAGCAGGCGAGCAAGGATCGCGATGCGGTCATCGAGCGCATCGCCGAGCGGCTGCGCTGCGAGCCCGACGGCGTGCTCGGGGCCGCCGAGGTGCAGACGCTCGACGAGCTGCCCGAGCTCGAGAAGGCCGAGCATCGCCTCGAGCGGCTGGTGCACGAGCGCGAGACGATGGGGGCGGTCAACCTGCGCGCCGAGGAAGAGGCGGCCGAGCTCGAGCAGCAGATCGCCGGGATGACCGCCGAGCGCGACGACCTGGTCGCCGCCATCGGCCGTCTGCGCCAGGGCATCCAGAGCCTCAACCGCGAGGGCCGCGAACGCTTCCTCGCCGCCTTCGAACAGGTCAGCGGCCACTTCCAGCAGCTGTTCACCAAGCTGTTCGGTGGCGGCAAGGCCGAGCTTCGGCTCACCGAGTCTGAGGACCCGCTCGAGGCCGGGCTCGAAATCCATGCCTCGCCGCCGGGCAAGAAGCTGCAGGTGATGTCACTGCTGTCAGGCGGCGAGCAGGCGCTGACTGCACTGTCGCTGTTGTTCGCAGTGTTCATGACAAACCCGGCGCCGATCTGCGTGCTGGACGAGGTCGACGCGCCGCTCGACGATCTCAACGTCGAACGCTTCTGCGCGCTGGTGCAGGAGATCGCCCAACGCACCGATACGCGCTTTCTGGTCATCACCCATCATCGCGTCACCATGGCGCGCATGGACCGGCTGTACGGCGTCACCATGGCCGAGCAGGGCGTCTCGCAGCTCGTCTCGGTCAACCTGCAGGAGGCCGACCGCATGGTGGCATAGGACAGAATTCCTCCCCACGCTACGCGTGGGGAGGTGTCCGCGAAGCGGACGGAGGGGTCATGTTTTCGAACGAAGAATTCATGACCCCTCCGTCGCGGTGAGACCGCGACACCTCCCCAACTGAGTCGGGGAGTCGGGTTCAAGCAAGCAACAAGACAGCATCTTCCTCTCGAAAAACTAGGGCGTCGGCAGGGCCTGGCCGACGCCCTTCTCTTTGTGCGGAGCCGGATGTAGTGTCCGCCGCATGCCCGATACCGTGACCGCCAGCGCAGCCGACGTGATCGAACTGACGCGCGCGCTGGTGCGCTGCGAGAGCGTGACGCCGCGCGAGGCCGGTGCCCTGCAGCAGCTCGAGCGTACGCTGTCGTCGCTGGGCTTCGCCTGCGAACGCATGGACTTCAGCGAGGCCGGCAGCGACGACGTCGCCAACCTCTACGCGCGCATCGGCACCGCGGCTCCGCACTTCTGCTTCGCCGGCCATTCCGACGTCGTGCCGGTGGGTGACCTTTCCTCGTGGACCATCGGGCCGTTCGCCGCCGAGCTCTCGGCCGGCTACCTGTTCGGCCGCGGCGCGGCCGACATGAAGGGCGCGATCGCCGCCTTCGCCGAAGCCGTCGCGCGCTTCCTCGCGCGCCGTGGTGCCGACTTCGGCGGCTCGATCAGCTTCTTGATCACCGGCGACGAGGAGGGACCGGCGGTCAACGGCACGGTCAAGATGCTGAAGCGGCTGGCCGAGCGCGGCGAGACGATCGACGCCTGCGTGGTCGGCGAGCCGACCAGTGCCCGGCGGCTGGGCGACATGATCAAGATCGGCCGCCGCGGCAGCATGACGGTCGACATGGTGGTGCGCGGCGTGCAGGGGCACGTCGCCTACCCCGAGCGGCTCGACAACGCGATTCATCGCCTGTCCGGCCTGATCGAGGCGCTGGTGCGCGAGCCGATCGACCAGGGCAGCACGCACTTCCAGCCGACGTCGCTGCAGTTCACCACCGTCGACGTCGGCAACAGCGCGACCAACATCGCGCCGGGCCTCGCCAAGGCGCGCTTCAACGTGCGCTTCAACGACCTGTGGAACTCCAGCAAGCTCTTGGCGCATCTCGAAGAACGGCTGCAGCGCGCCAATGCGGCGCTGGGCGGCACCGGCACGATCGAGCTCAAGTCGCAAGTCTCCGGCGAATCGTTCTACACGCCGCCCGGGCCGCTCACCGAGATGGTCGCGGGCGCCATTCGTGACGTCGCGGGCATCGAGCCTGAGCTCTCGACCAGCGGCGGCACGTCGGACGCGCGCTTCATCTGCAACTACTGCCCGGTGCTGGAGTTCGGCCTGGTCGGCGAAAGCATGCACAAGGTCGACGAGAAGAGTGCGGTCGCCGACCTCAAGGCGCTGGTGCGGATCTACGAGACCGTGCTCGATCGCTACTTCCCGGCCTAGGCGGACGTGCTGAGCGCAGCCGAGATCGCCCGCGGCGTGCAGGGCGCCTTGGGTTTCCTGCAGCGCGACCGCACCGCGCCGATGCACTTCGAGAACACCATGGAAGCGTGCCTGCGCTCCTTCCAGGTCATGCTGCTGACCTTGCCGCTCTACGCCGTCTACCTCGGGATCTACTACGCCGGCATCACCTACACGGCCGACGAGACCGACGTGGTGCTGGCCGAGGGCCTGCGCTTCATCGTCGACTGGCTGCTGTTCCCGGTGATCTTCTACGAGATCGCCCGCCGGCGCGGCTGGCTCAGCCGCTACCCGCGCTACATCGGCGCGCTGAACTGGATCAACCTGCCGGCCACCGCCGTCGCCGTGGTCGGCATGGTGCTGGAGAGCCTGGTGCCCGCGATCGAGCTCGTCCTGCAACTCGGCCTGCAGGCGCTGTTCTTCTACTGGTTCCTGATGGCCACGCGCCTGGTGCTGAACCTCAACTGGGGCCTGGCGATCGCGCTCCTGGCCGTCAACTGGCTGCCGTCGCTCTTCCTGCTACTGCTCGTCGAGCGCTACGTCGGCGTCGTCACGGTCACCGGCGGCTAGGGCGTAGCGCACTTCCATCAGGCAGAGCCCCTGCGGCGGCGCGGTCGGCCCCGCGCGCGTGCGATCACAAGCAGCCAGCGCTTCGCCGACATCATCCCGAGTCCATTGGCCGCGACCGACCAACTGCAGGGTGCCGGCCAGGATGCGCACCTGGTTGTGCAGAAAGGAGCGCGCCCCGACATCGATCGCGATCGCGTCGCCCGCGCGGCTGACGGTCAGGAGGTCGAGCGTCTTGACCGAGGATGCCGCCTGGCAGGCGGCCGAGCGGAAGCTGTTGAAGTCGTGCCGTCCGACCAGCAGCGTTGCGGCGTCGGCCATCGCCGCGGCATCGATGGGCACCGCGACGTGCCACACCCGCCCGCGGTCGAGGGCCGGCGGCGCGCGGCGATTGAGGATGCGGTAGCGGTAGCGCCGCCAGCTCGCCGAGAAGCGGGCGTGGAAGCCGGTCGGCACGATCTCCGCCTCGACGACGGCGATGGGGTGCGGCTTGAGATGGAAGTTCAGCGCCGCGCGCACCGTGTCGGTCGGCTTCTCGGCCGAAAGGTCAACATGCGCCACCTGGCCCGCGGCGTGCACGCCTGCGTCGGTGCGGCCGGCACCCTGCGCCACCACGCGCTCACCGCAGAAGCGCGCGACCGCCTCCTCGATCAGCGCCTGCACGGAGACACCGTTGTCCTGCCTCTGCCAGCCGACGAACGGCCCGCCGTCGTACTCGATGGTGAGCTTATAGCGCGGCACGGCGCGGTCAGGTCGGCAGGTTCGCCGTCACCGGCATGGGCAGCACGCTGCCTGCGGGCAAGGCAAAGCCGCGCAGGAAGGCGTCGGCCGGCTGCGCCGACTTGCCGCCCCGCTGAAGCTTCAGGAGCTTTAGTCCGCCCAGGCCGCAGGCGATCACCGGGAAGCCGTCGGGCCCGATCGTCACCCGACCTGGCGCGTCGCCGGCCAGCGCCAGCGAGGCGGCCAGCACCTTGATGCGCTCGCCGGAACCTTCGAACCAGGTGCCCGGCCATGGATGGAAAGCGCGGACCTTGCGCTCGAGCTCGGCAGCCGGGCGCCGCCAATCGAGTGCCCCTTCCTCCTTGCCGAGCTTGTGGGCGTAGGTGACGCCTTCCTGCGGCTGCGGCACCGGCTGGATGGTGCCGGCGACCAGGCCGTCGAGGGCCGACACGATCAGTCGCGCGCCGAGCTCGGCCAAGCGATCGTGCACCGTCTCGGCGGTATCGGCGGCCGAGATCGGCGTGCGCTCGGCGAGCAGCATGGGGCCGGTGTCGAGGCCGGCGTCCATTTGCATGATGGTGACGCCTGTTTCCCTGTCGCCGGCCAGGATCGCGCGATGGATCGGCGCGGCGCCGCGCCAGCGCGGCAGCAGCGAACCGTGGACATTGAGGCAACCCAGCACCGGCGCATCGAGGAACGGCTCGGGCAGGATGTGGCCGTAGGACACGACGACGGCGGCATCGAGGTCGAGCGCCTTGAACGACTCGGCCTCCTCGTCGCTCCTGAGGCTCCTGGGCGTGCGCACCGGCAGGCCAAGCGACAGCGCGCGTTCGTGCACCGGGGTGCGCCGTTCGTGGCCGCCGCGGCCGGCGGGCTTGGGCAGGCGCGTGTAGACCGCAAGCAGGTCGTGGCCCGCCTCGACCAACGCGCCAAGCGCCGGCACCGCGAACGCCGAAGTTCCGAGGAACGCAAGCTTCATCGCCGGCCCTTATAGGCACGCGAAGCGCAGTGAGCTAGGTATGCGCCCCGCCAATGGAAGCCCACGTCCCCTCTATTGCCGGCCCCTCTCTCAAGACCAGGGGCCCGGCCGCGAACCTTGCCGCCCGCCGCGCCGCTGGCGAGATCCACGCCGACCCCGTCCAGGAGAAGGTCGTGCAGCGCCTGCAGTCGGTGTACGACCAGCTCGCGGCACTCGTCGGTCATCCCGTGCCCAAGCCCGGCCTGTTGGCGCGGCTCGGCCTGGTGTCGGCGCCCAAGCCGCCGGCCGGCCCGCAAGGCTTGTACATTTGGGGGCCGGTCGGCCGCGGCAAGTCGATGTTGATGGACCTCTTCTTCCACGATGCACCGGTCGCGCAGAAGCGCCGCGTGCACTTCCACGAGTTCATGCTCGAGGTGCAGGAGCGCCTGCATCGCCGCCGCGAGATGCTCGCCGCCAAGGGCGCACCGCCCGAAGCCGACACCATCGTGCCGATCGCCCGCGAGATCGCGAGCGAAGCGCGACTGCTCTGCTTCGATGAGTTTCAGGTCACCAACATCGCCGACGCGATGATCCTCGCGCGCCTGTTCGAGACCCTGTTCGACGAAGGCATCACCGTGGTTGCCACCTCGAACCGCAAGCCCGACGACCTTTACAAGGACGGCCTGCAGCGCGAGCGCTTCGTGCCGTTCATCGACCTCGTCAAGCAGCGGCTGGAGATCCTCGAGCTGGGCGGCGACCACGACTATCGCCTCGACCGCCTGCGCAACTTCGACGTCTACCTCACCCCGCTCGGCGCCTGGGCGACGGCCAAGCTCGACGAGGCGTTCCGCGCCCTGAGCGGCGGCGGCGACGGCGAGCCGCGCGTCCTGCGCACGCAAGGGCGCGACGTCGAGATCCCGCGCGCTGCGCCCGGCGTTGCCATGGCCCATTTCCTCGACTGGTGCGCCAAGCCGATGGGAGCGGCCGACTTCCTGTGCATCGCCGACCACTTCCATGCGGTGATCGTGGCCGACATTCCGCGCATGGGTCCGGACAGCCGCGACAAGGCGGTGCGCTTCGTCACCATGATCGATACTTTTTACGAGAAGAAGGTGAAGTTCATCTGCTCGGCCGCCACCGCGCCCAGCGGGCTCTACGTCGAAGGCGACGGCGCCTTCGAGTTCGAGCGCACGGTGTCGCGATTGATGGAGATGCAGAGCCCGGAATACCTTGCCCTGGAGCATGTCGCCTGAATGTGATGGCGGGCCTCGCCCTTAGGTTCTCCGCAAACGTGAGGAGGAAGGTTTGATGTACCAGACGATCGACGTCGAGACCGCCTCCGACCTCACCTTTACGGCGGACGTCGCAGGCCCGCTGGGCGCCAGCGTGGTCCTGCTGCTGCACGGTTTCCCCGAATCGCGGCACAGCTGGCGGCCGGCGCTGCCGGCATTGGCGGCCGCGGGGTATCGCGCCGTTGCGCCGGATCAGCGCGGCTATTCATCGGGCGCGCGGCCCGATCCGGTGACGCTCGACAACTACGCTTTCGATAAGCTGGTGAACGACGCGATCGAGATCGCCGATGCGGCCGGCGCGACCGGCAAGCGCTTCCACCTGGTCGGCCATGACTGGGGCGGCCAAGTGTCGTGGGGCGTGGCGGCCAAGCATCCCGATCGGCTGGCGTCGCTCACCGTCCTGTCGCGGCCGCATCCAAAATCGTTCCGCCGCGCGCTCCTGAAGGAGGACGGTGACCAGCAGCATCGCTCCCGCCATCACCGCGCCTTCCTCGATCCCGAGACCGGAAAGATGCTGCTGGCCGACAATGCCCGTCGCCTGCGCGACGGCTTGTTCGGCCAGGGCGTGCCGGTCGAGGCGCTCGAGCAGCATCTGTCGGTGTTGGGCAACCCCGCCGCCATCGAGGCAGCACTCGCCTGGTATCGCGCCAACGTCGGCCTCGCCGCCGACATCGGCAGCATCGAGGTCCCGACGCTCTACATCTGGGGCGACAGTGACGCCACGGTCGGCCCGGATGCCGCGCACGGCACGGGCGAATTCGTGAGTGCCGCGTTCGCGATGGATATCCTGCCCGGGGTTGGCCATTTCGTGATGGACCAGGCCGCGGCCAGGGCGACCGAACTCATGCTGGCGCACCTCGACAGGCACCCCGTATAGGCGACCGACCTAGACGGCGGGAGGGAGACCACGGCGGCTTCTTGCCGGTGCGGAGGAATCGCGCTAACCACGCGCCCGCCTTCATGAACGGGAGTTTTCGCATGGCTCGCAAGAAGATCGCGCTGATCGGCGCCGGACAGATTGGCGGCACTCTGGCGCTGCTGGCCGGCCAGAAGGAACTGGGCGACATCGTCCTGTTCGACATCCCCGACGCTGAAGGCATCGCCAAGGGCAAGGCGCTCGACATCGCCCAGCTGAGCCCGGTGGTCGGCTTCGACGCCAAGTACATCGGCACGTCCGACTACAAGGACATCGAGGGCGCCGACGTGGTCATCGTCACGGCCGGCGTGCCGCGCAAGCCCGGCATGAGCCGTGACGACCTGGTCGGCATCAACGCCAGGGTCATCGATTCGGTCGGCAAGGGCATCAAGCAGCATGCGCCGGACGCCTTCGTGATCGTCATCACCAATCCGCTCGACGCCATGGTCGGGCTGATGCAGGAGGTCACCGGCTTCCCGCCCAAGCGTGTCGTCGGCATGGCGGGCGTGCTGGACAGCGCGCGCTTCCGGCTGTTCCTCGCCGAGGAGTTCAACGTCTCGGTCGACGACGTGACGGCGTTCGTGCTGGGCGGCCACGGCGACACCATGGTGCCGCTGTTGCGTTACTCGACGGTCGGCGGCATCTCTCTGCACGACCTGGTCGACATGGGTTGGACCACCAAGGAGCGGCTCGACAGGATCGTGCAGCGGACGCGCGACGGCGGCGCCGAGATCGTCGCCCTGCTCAAGACCGGCTCGGCGTTCTACGCACCGGCGGCATCGGCCATCGCAATGGCCGAATCCTATCTCAAGGACAAGAAGCGCATGATCCCCTGTGCCGCCATGTTGAACGGCGAGTACGGCGTGAAGGGCCTCTACATCGGCGTGCCGGTGGTGATCGGCAAGGAAGGCGTCGAGCGCATCGTCGAGGTCGAGTTCAACGCTGAGGAAAAGGCCATGTTCGACAAGTCGGTCGCCGCGGTGAAATCGCTGATCGACGCGACCAATAAGATCGTCGGTCGGGCCTGAGACGCAGGCCGCCTGCGACTTTCGACCAACGTCTAAAAACCATCATCAGTCCTTCGTTGCCAAGGCTTCGCACCACTCATAAAGTGCCGCAGGCCTTGGTCAGTTGCAAACTAAGACTGATTGCTGGCGCGAGCTTTGCACGCTAGGTCCAAGCAATAGGACTCCATGAA
>JAFAKN010000392.1 GCA_019235415.1 Alphaproteobacteria bacterium | reverse complement strand
GCCTGCTTGATGGTGTCGCTGGCCAGCAGGTCGGCCGAGCTGCCAGAGGCGCGGATGGTGCCGGCTTCCAGGAGGTACGCCCGGTCGACGACGCGCAGCACCTGCTGCACGTTTTGCTCGACGATCAACACCGTGAGCCGGCCGGCGCGGATGCGCTTCACCAGCTCGAACACCTGCTGCACCACGACCGGCGCAAGGCCGGCCGATGGCTCGTCGAGCAGCAAGAGCTTGGGGTCGCTCATCAGCGCGCGGCCGATGGCGCACATCTGCTGCTCGCCGCCCGACATGGTGCCGGCCAACTGATGGCGCCGCTCCTTGAGCCGCGGAAAGAGGCCGAACACAAAGTCGAGCCGCTCGTCGTGCCGCGCCCGCGCCTCGGGCATGAAGGCACCCATCTTCAGATTGTCCTCGACGCTCAGCCGCGGGAACAGGCGGCGGTTCTCCGGCACGTGCGCGATACCCAGGCTGACGATGCGGTGCGGCGCCGTCGCCAGCACGTCGGCGCCTTCCATGGTGATGCGGCCCGAGCGTGGGCGGATCAGGCCGGAGATCACCCGCATCAAGGTCGTCTTGCCCGCCCCGTTGGGGCCGATCACGCCGACCGCTTCGCCCGGCTGCACATCGAGGTCGATGCCGAACAGCGCCTGGAAGCTGCCGTAGCCCGCATCGACCGCCTTCAGCTGCAGCACGCCCCGCCTCCCCTCACCGGCGCGCCGCGGCGGCCTGCGTCGCCTCGGCATCGGTGCCGAGATAGACTTCGATGACGCGAGGGTCGGCGGCGACCTCGGCCGGCAGGCCTTCGGAGATCTTCTCGCCGTGATCCAGCACCATGACGCGGTCGACGACGCGCATCAGCACGCCCATGATGTGCTCGACCCAGATGATGGTGATGCCGAGCTGGTCGCGAATGCGACGCAGCATGTCGGCCGCCTGCTCCATCTCCGCCTCGTCCAGGCCGCCCAGGCTCTCGTCGGCCAGCAGGAGCTTGGGGCCGGTGGCGAGCGCCTTGGCGAGCTCCAGCTTCTTGAGGCCAGCGGCGCCCAGCCCGTCGACCGTGGCGGCGCGGTCGGTCGGCAGCCCGACGATGCCGAGCGCCCGCTGAGCCGACTCGTTGGCCTTGGCTTCGCTGTGGCGGTTCTGGCCGTAGTAGCCCGCAAGCGCCACGTTCTCGAACAGGCTGAGCCGGCGAAAGGGCCGCGGGATCTGGAAGGTGCGGCCCACGCCGCGGTTGATGATCCGGTGCGGCGCCAGGCCCGCGAGCTCGTGCCCCTCGAACCTGATCGACCCGCCCGACGGCGGGAACGTGCCCGACAGCATGTTGAAGATGGTGCTCTTGCCCGAGCCGTTGGGGCCGATCAGGCCGAGGATCTCGCCCTGATCGACGTTGAACGACACGTTGCTGACGGCGGTGAAGCCGCCGAAGCGCTTGGTGAGGCTTTCAACGACGAGCATCGCTCGTCTCGACGCGGACGCGCAGCACCTACTTGTAGCTGTAGGTCATGCCGGCCGGCAGCGGCAGAACGGGCTCGCGCATCTGCTGGCTCTTGGGCCACACCACGTAGGGCTTGTCGTCGACATATTGGATGATGACCGGAAAGGCGCGGTCGTTCTGGCCGGCGATCGGATCGTCCGCCCCCTCGAACTTCACGCCGAAGCCCAGCATCGTCCCCCCTTCGGGCAGGTCGACGTCCATCGCCGCCTTGCGCAGCGCCTCGGCATCGATGCCGCCGTACGTTTTAATCGCGCGCGGCAGCACCTCGGTCATGAACAGGTAGGTGTTCGAGGCGGCCATGCCGACATGGGCGGAGCGGATCGCCACGCCCGGCTTCACCTTGTCGAACTCCTCGCCGATGTACTTGATGACCGGCGGCAGCTTGGGATCGAGCGTCTTCTCGTTGGTCAGCCAGATCGAGATCGGGTCGATGTTGAAGAGATAGTTGGCGTCGGGGCCCAGGCTTTCCTTGAGCTTCTCGTAGACGCCGTAGCCCGCGCCCTGCCCGACCAGCGCGCCGAACTTCAGCCCCTGCTCGCGCGCCTGGCGCAGGAACAGGGTGATGTCGGGGTTGTAGCCGGTATGGAAGACCACGTCGGGCCGGGCGCGCTTGAGTTTGGTCACCAGCGCCGACAGGTCGGGTGCGCTGACCGAGTAGCCTTCCTTCAGCACGATGTTGAATCCGTGCTTCTTGGCGCCGAGCTCGTCGCCCTTCGAGACGTCGACGCCGTAGGCGCCGTCCTCGTGAATGATCGCCACGCGCAGGTCCTTGGGATCCTTGCCGAACTTCTCCTTCGAGTAGTTGGCGATGAAGTCGGTCGCCTGCTTGCCGTAGAGCTGGCCGCTGGTCTGTGGGCGGAAGACGTATTTCAGATGGCGCCCCTCCAGCACTGCGGTCGAGATGCAGGTGGTGATCCACATGAACTTCTTGAGCTGCTCGACGCGAGCAGCGACCGGCACGCACTGGGCCGAGGAATAGAAGCCCAGCAGCATGTCGACGTTCTCTTTTTCGACCAGGCGCACGGCCTCGTTGATCGCGACGTCGGGCTTGCTTTGCGAATCGGCATAGACCGGCTCGATCTGGTAGCCCTCGACGCCGCCCTTCTTGATGAAATAGTCCATCATGATCTTGGCGCCGGTATACTGCAGCTCCGACCCCGCACCGGCGAAGGGCCCGGTGAGGTCGTAGATGACGCCGATCTTGATTTTCTTGTCCTGGGCCTCAGCCGCTGCGGCCATCGCCAAGCTGGCAATTACCCCAATCGCTGCGCCCAAAAGGCGCCCCACGTTACCCTTTGACATGACGTAACTCCCTGCAAGCAGCGCGTTTTGTTCTTATTTGCAAAACGCATCACAGGGGCCGCTGCGCGAGATGTCAAGCGCGCGCGGGCGTCAGGACGTCGAACATCAGCGTGCCGGGCGGCTCGAGCATGCCGAGCAGCAGGCCAAGCCGCGTCGCGTCGCCCTCGACCCTGAGCGTGCCGGAAGCCAAGGCTTCCATGGCCTTGGCCTTGCCCAGGATGATCTCGTCGAAGAGCTTGCGGCTGGTGATGACACAGGCCGTCGCGGCCGGCGAATGCTCGGCCATGCGATGGGTGAGCGTGCTGTGCTTGAGCGTCAGGGCGAGCTTCTCGTCGCGATCGGTGAAATGCCAGTTGATGACCATGGCCTGGCCGGCCGCCTTGGCCGGGTCGAGCCGGGCCGCCAGCATGTCGAACAGCGAATCGGTCGCCAGCCCAGCCAGCGTGTCGGCGCTAAAAGTGCCGCGGAAAGGCATCTGGAACACGCCATGGCGCAGTTCGAGCGCGCCATAGAGGAAGGCGTTGCGCCAGGTCGCCGATTCGGCCTGGTAGCCCATCTGCTCCAGCGCGTCGGCGCACAGCGCGCGGGCCTCGATGCTGTCCGGCTCGGCGAACACCACCTCCTTCATGACTTGCGCCACCCAGCGGTACTCGCCCTTGGCGAAGTCGGCCTTGGCGCGGGCGATCACCGCGGCCGCGCCGCCCATGTATTCGACGAACTTGGCGGCCGCCGGCGCGGGCGGCAGCGGGTGCAGATTGCAGGGATTGCCGTCGTACCAGCTGAGATAGCGCTGGTAGACCGCCTTCACGTTGTGATTCACCGTGCCGTAGTAGCCGCGCACCGACCAGCGCTCGGCGAGGCCCGGCGGCAGGTCGATCGCCTCGGCGATCTCGGCCGGCCGCCAGCCCTTGCTCATGTAGCGCAAGGTCTGGTCGTGGATGTGCTTGTAGAGGTCGCGCTGCGCCTCGAGATGGTCGAGCACCGCTTCGCGCCCCCAGGTCGGCCAATGATGCTGGCCGATCAGGATCTCGGTGTCCTTGCCGAACCGGGCGATGGCATCGCCGATGTACCTGGCCCAGACGCGCGGATCGCGAGCGACCGCGCCGCGCAGCGGGATGAAGTTGTGCAGCAACGGGCAGGCGTTCTCCGCCATGTTGAGCACGCCGAGCCCGGGATAGAACATGTGCATCTCGGCTGGTGCCTCGGTCTCGGGCGCGAGCTGGAAGACGATGCGCACGGCGTCGATCATGTGCTCCTCGATCGCCTGCACGATGCTGCGGGTCGGTGCGATCAAGCCGGACGTGCCGCGCGCGACGCTCTTGCCCAGGCCGGCGTCGACCTGGCCGCGCGGCCCACGCGGCAGCATGGTGCCGAACTGGAACTGCGAGCGCCGACCCATCGGCAGGCCGGCCAGCACGTTCTCGCCGGTAGCGGCCTGCATGAAGCCATCGGGCGCGATGACCATCACCTTGCCGGCCATGACGTCGGCCTCGTCGATCACCCCGCGCACGCCGCCGTAGTGGTCGATGTGGCTGTGGGTGTAGATCACCGCGACCACCGGCTTGCGTGGGCGGTGCCCGTAGTAGTGCGCCAGCGCCGCGCGTGAAACCTCGGCGGTGGTCAGGGGATCGATCAGGATGAGGCCGGTCTCGCCTTCGATCACTGTCATGTTGGAGATATCGAATCCGCGCAGCTGGTAGAGCCGCTCGGTGACCTTGAACAGGCCGTTGGCCATGTTCAGCCGCGCCATCCGCCACAGGCTGGGATTGACGGTGGCCGGCGCCAGCTCGCCGTCGACGAAGGCGTACTCGCCCAGGTTCCACACCACCGTGCCGCTTTGCGCGCGCACGATGCCCTCCGGCACCGGCGCGATCAGGCCGCGCTTGGCCGCCTCGAAGTCGGCGTTGTCGGCGAACGGCAGCTTGGCCGCCATTGCCGCGTTGGCGCTGCGGGTCGCGGGCTCGGCATCGCGCGCCACGTCGAGATGCGACGCCGGCACCGGAACGGCTGAAGCTGTGGCCATCTGACGTTTCCCTGGTTTGCTCCCCGGACTGTGCGTTTGAGCATGCCGAGGCGCAAGCTTTTGGCAGCAGTCAGGAGCGGACGCTATGATCCTGCATCGCTGTCATCCCGAGCGCACCGGGGGATCTTTGAGGCAACAGGAAGGATCCCTCGCTGCGCTCGGGATGACAGGAATTACCCCTCGACCTTGATGTCGTTGTCGCGCACGACCTTGGTCCAGCGTTCGGTCTCGAATTTGAGCTTGTCGGCGTAGGCCTCCGGCGTGCTGCCGGTGGTGACGAATCCCAGCTCGGCGAACCGCTTCTTGACGTCGGGCTCCTCGACGATCTCGAGGAAGAGCGCGTTCAGCCGCTCGACCATTGGCCGCGGCGTGCCGGCCGGCGCTACCAGGCCGTAGAACACCGCGCCCACCATGTCGGGCATGCCGAGCTCGGCCACCGTGGGCACGTCGGGGCACATCGCCGAGCGCTCGGCCGAGGCCACGACCAGGCCCTTCAGGCGTCCGGCCGTGACGTGGTTGCCGGTCGGCAGCACGACGTCGCACAGCATCGGCACATGGCCCGCCAGCACGTCGCGGATGGCGTCGGCCGAGCCCTTGTAGCCCACCACCTCGATATTGAGCTTGTTGCGCGACTTGAAGAGCTCGGCCCACAGATGGGGCTGGTTGCCGATGCCCGAGCAGCCGAAGCGCACCTTCTGCGGCTGCTTGTTCACCCACTCGGCGAACTCGGGCCAGGTCTGCGCCGGCACGTTGTTGTTGTAGGCCAGCAGGTCCGGAATGTCGGCCAGGGTCGAGATCGGCTGGAAGTCCTTCAGCGGATCGAACGGCTGTTTCAGGCCGAGGGCGGCGTTGGTCGCGAGCGTGGTCGTGCCCAGCAGCAGGGTGTGGCCGTCGGGCCTGGCCTTGGCCACCACCTCCATGCCGATGATGGTATTGCCGCCGCCCCGGTTCTCGACGATGACCTGCTGGCCGAGCAGCGTCGTCATCTTCTCGGCGACCAGGCGGCCCGCCGTGTCGGTGGCACCGCCCGGAATGTAGGGCACCACGATCCTCACCGGCTGCGAGGGCCACGTCTCGGCCCGCACCGCGCCCGCGGCCACGATCGTCCAGCCGGCAGTGCCGGCAAGCACGCTCCTTCGTTTGAGCAAACTCTACTCCGCTGGTTTCAGCTGAGCCTTGCCCATTTCATGGTCGGACGGAAGCAGCGAGATCGCGATCGTGCCGCAGAGCGCGACACCGGCCAGCACCATCAGCAGCACCGGGAAACCGGCGGCCTTCACACTGGGGCCGATCAGGGCCACGACGAAGGAGCTGACGCCGAAGCCGATCGCGAGCCGCGCGCCGGTGACACGGCTGCGCATGCGGTCGTCGATGTACTTCACGATCATGGCGTCGGTGAACGGGATGGCGCCGAAGACCAGGAGCATGAAGGCGATGGCGGTGACGAACAGCGCCCAGTCCTGCACCTGCGAGGCGATCAGGAACAGCGGCACCTGCAAGAGCACGATCGGCACGTAGATGGTCTTTATCGGGAAGCGATCGATCAGCTTGCCGACCACCAGCTGTGCGAGCGACGCCAGCGAGAAGATCACGAACAGCATGGCCGCGAGCTCGGCGGGATCCTGCACTGCACCCTTGACCCGCTCGCGTAAAAGCTCGCCGTTGCCGTTGGTCGTGAAGTTGAAGACGATGCTGCCGGTCACCGCCGTGAAGGTCATGATGCCGAACACGCGCGCCATCACCGACGGCGGCAAGTCGTTCATCTTGGGCTTGCGCCTTGCGGGCGCCACCTCTTCGCGCGGCACCAGGACGACAAAGGCGATCGCGCAGGCGAGGCTGATGGCGCCGGGCAGCAGGAAGTCCGACTGCCAACCGAAGCGCTGCGCGATATAGACCGAGACGCCGGCGGCGATGGCGATGCCCATGTTGCCGGCGAGCCCATTGAGCCCGATGGTGAAGCCAGGATTCTTCGCCTTCTGCACCAGCATGGGAATGCCGACCGGATG
>JAFAKN010000046.1 GCA_019235415.1 Alphaproteobacteria bacterium | reverse complement strand
CTCATGGATCTAAGCCGCTATCCAGCCGCTGTTCTTGCCGGACCGCCGAGCTCCAGCTCCGCTCATGAGCGGGCCTGGAGGCGCGCGGTCCGGCAAGAAACAGTCGACAACGTTAAAAGTCGGTCACCTTGCCGTTGAACTGCCAGTCGCCATAGCGTGTCGGCTCGGGGCCGGGCGGACCGCCGATCTCCTCGACCTTCTTGGGCTGGGCTGGCGCGGCAGGCTTTGCCGGTTCGGGCTTCGCGGCGTCGGACGCGGTGGGTTTCTTGTCGTCGCTCATGGCGGCATGATGCCCCCGTTTGCCTTGATTCGCCACACTGGCCCTCCATCTTTGCCGCCATGAACTACTTTCGCACCGCGCTGCTTCTGGCGGCCCTGACCGGCTTCTTCCTGGTGGTGGGATACCTGTTGGGCGGGCGGTCGGGCCTGGTGATCGCGCTGATCGCGGCGGTCGGCATGAACCTGTTCGCCTACTGGAACAGCGACCAAATGGTGCTGCGCATGAGCAATGCGCGCGAGGTCGGGCCGCAAGAGGCGCCCGAGCTCTACGGCATCGTGCAGGGGCTGGTGCAGCGCGCCGGCTTGCCCATGCCGCGCGTCTACATCATCGACGAGGAGCAGCCCAACGCCTTCGCCACCGGCCGCGATCCCGAGCACGCTGCCGTGGCGGCGACGACCGGCCTGCTGCGCCACTTGAGCCGCGAGGAGATCACCGGCGTGATGGCCCATGAGCTCAGCCACGTGCGCCATCGCGATACGCTCACCATGACCATCGCCGCGACGCTCTCCGGCGCGATCGGCCTGCTGGCGACCTTCGGCGGCCTGATGGGCGGCGGCCGCGACGAGAACGGCCGGCCCCTGGTCAATCCCATCGTCGCCATCGCCGCCATGATCCTGGCGCCGCTCGCCGCCACACTGGTGCAAATGGCGATCAGCCGCAGCCGAGAGTACGAGGCCGACCGCAGCGGTGCGGAAATCTCCGGCCAGCCGCTGTGGCTCGCCTCGGCGCTGGCCAAGCTGCACGCCGGCACGCAGCAGATCCCCAACCAGGTCGCCGAGGCGCATCCGGCGACGGCGCATCTCTACATTGCCAATCCCCTGTCGGGCGGCGGGTTGGCGAGCCTGTTCTCGACCCATCCGCCGATGGAGGAGCGCATCGCCCGGCTCGAGGCGATGGCCGGTCACGGTACCCGGCCGGCCGCCAGCCCATGGGCAGCCCAGCAGCACGCGCCGCGTCGCGGACCGTGGGGGTGAATCGAATCTCTTGCCGGACCGCGGACCGCGTGAACCGCCTGGCTGTCATCCCGAGGCCGTAGGCCGAGGGATCTTTCCTGCTGCTGAAGGATCCCTCGCTGCGCTCGGGATGACAAGAATGCGGGCCAGGAGGCCCGCGGTCCGGCAAGACAGCTAAGCCTTCGGCAAAGCCGCCGGCTCCTCGCCGAGGTCGACGTCGAGGATGCGCTGGCCGCGCTTGATGATGCGCTCGGCCGACGTGTCGACGTCGCGCAGGTCCTTCTCGGTCTGGCCGAAATGCGTCTTGAGCTTGTCGACGCGCTCGCCCAGCCGGCGCACGTCCTCGAGCAGCAGCCCGACCATCTTCTGGATCTCGCCCGCCTGCTCGCGCATGCGCACGTCCTTCAAGACGGCGCGCACCGTGTTCAGCGTCGCCATCAGGGTGGTCGGCGAGACGATCCAGACGCGGGCGCGGTACGACTCCTCGACCAGCCCCGTGAAGTTGGCGTGCAGCTCGCCATAGACCGCCTCGGAGGGCAGGAACATCAGGGCCGATTCAGCGGTCTCGCCGGGCACGATGTACTTGTCGCGGATGTCGCCGATGTGCTTGCGGATCGCTTGCTGGAAGCCGCGTTGCGCCAGCTGCAGTGCCGCGGTGTCGCCCGCCTGCACGGCGCGCAGGGCGCTGTAGCTCTCGAGCGGGAACTTGGCGTCGATGGCGATCGGGCCGGGCGGGTTGGGCAGGCGCAGCAGGCAGTCGACGCGCACGCCTGAATTCAGCGTGCACTGGAAGGCGTAGGCCTGCGGCGGCAGCACGCTCTGCACCAGGTCGTTGAGCTGGACCTCGCCGAAGGCGCCGCGCGCTTGCTTGTTGGACAAGACCTCTTGCAGCCCGACCATTTGGCTGCTGAGCTCGCCGATCTTCTTCTGCGCCTCGTCGATGCGCGCCAGCCGCTCGCGCAGGTCGGTGACGATCTGGCCGGTCGCCTTCTCGGTGCGGTCGAGCCGCTCGGCCACCACCTTGGACAGAGCCTGCTCCTGCTCGCGCAGCGAGCGCTCGACGCGCTGAACGGTGTCGGCCTGCTGGCCGAGCGCCAGCGCCAGCTGCTGGCGCACCGCCTCGGCCTCGCTGCCGCCGCGGCGGGCGACCAGGAAAACCAGCGCCACGGCCAGCATCGCGATGGCCGCCAGCAGGAAGATCGTCAGGAGGTCCATCGCTTCCTTATAGTCCGCAATCTTGGGGATGGTCCGCGCGCAGAAAGGACGGGATAGGCTTGACGGTCAAGCGACCGTGGGTTGCGCCAGCGGCGTGCGGCGAAGGGCCTGGAACGGGATGACAAGAGGCCAACGGGCCGCTTATCTACGTTTATGCCTCCTGAGCATGATCCCGACGTCTGGCTGTTCGACCTCGACAACACACTGTATCCGGCGCGCTGCAATCTCTTCGCGCAGATCGACGTGCGCATCGGCCGCTACATCGCCGATCTCCTGAAGGTCGATCCCGAGGAGGCGCGCCGCGTGCAGAAGGAGTACTGGCGCGAGCACGGCACGTCGATGCGGGGCATGATGACCCTGCACGGCGTCGACCCCAAGCAGTACCTCGACTACGTGCACGACATCGACTACTCGCCCGTCGAAGCCAGTCCCGCGCTGGACGCGGCGCTGAAAAAGCTGCCCGGTCGCAAGATCATCTTCACCGCCGGCGACGTGCCGCATGCCGAGCGGGTGATGGAGCGGCTGGGCGTGGCGCACCACTTCGAAGCGATCTTCGACATCGTGGCCGGCGACTACTGGCCCAAGCCGCACAAGCAGATCTACGAGAAGCTGGTGCTGAAGCACGCCGTGGACCCGATGCGCGCCTGCATGGCCGACGACATCGCGATCAACCTCAAGCCCGCCAGCGAGATGGGCATGAGAACGGTCTGGGTGCGCCACGAGGAGAGCGTCAAGCGCGCCGCCGACCTCGATCTCGACCATATCCACCACCAGACCGAGGATCTCGCCGAGTGGCTGACCGACTGGGTGGCGCAAAGGAGCCTGCGAAAGTGAAAATCCTGATCCTGGGCGCCGGCGCGGTCGGCGGATATTTCGGCGCGCGCCTGCACCAGAGCGGCGCCGACGTCACCTTCCTGCTGCGCGAGCCGCGCGCCGCCAAGATCAAGAAGGAAGGGCTGGCCATCAAGAGCCCCAAGGGCGATGCCACCCTGCCGATCAAGATCGTCACCAACGGTGGCGAGGGCGGGCCCTACGACGTCGTGATCCTGGCTTGCAAGGCCTACGACCTCGACTCGGCGATGGCTGCGATCGCGCCGGCCGTGGGTGCGGGCACGACCGTCGTGCCTCTCCTGAACGGGCTCGCCCATTTCGCAGCCCTCGACAAGAAATTCGGGGCCGACAAGGTGGTGGGCGGCTTGGCGCGCATCGGCGGCATGCTGGGTCCCAACGGCGAGGTGATGCATACCAGCCCGTTCGCGGCGGTCGCTTTCGGGGAGCGCGGCGGCAGGCCCGCGAGGGCGCCGCTGCAGGCGCTGGACGCCGCCTGCAAGAAGGCCGGCATCGAGGGCGGGCTGAGCGCCACCATCGACCAGGACCTGTGGGACAAGTGGATCATGCTGACCTCGCTGGCCGCCATGTGCTGCACCTTGCGCGGCGCCACCGTAGACATCATCGCGGCCGACGAGGGCACCGCGCTGATGGCCGAGACGGTCGACGAATGCCGCGGGGTCGCGGCCGCCGAGGGCTTCGACCCCGGCGACAAGAACGTCGCCCAGCTGAAGGGCTTCCTGACCCAGCGCGGCTCGGTCTTCGCCGCCTCCATGCTGGGCGACCTCGAGAAGGGTGGGCCGATCGAGGGCCGACACGTGATCGGCGACATGCTGGAGCGGGCGCGCCGGCACGGCCTGCCGGCGCCGCATCTGCGCACGGCCTATGCGGTGGTCCAGGCCTACGAAGCCCGCCGGGCACGCGGCGGCCTGGCGCAGAAAGGGAACTAAATCGACTTCCGAACGTAGGGGTCGTCAAGCTCTTGATGCGTCCGCCGAGCGGGCGCAGGCTTCGCTCTGGACGAGCGTATACCGTTCAATCGTACAATCACGCAGCAATGTCCGGCCGGCAGCCGGCTTGCGCTGCCCGCAGGAGAGCGCCATGCGCGACGTCGTCAGGACCCGTTCGGTGCCGCAAATCATCGTCAGCAACGCCGACTACGAACGGTTGACCGACCTTGCCAATGCGGCGCTGGATCGCCTGCCGGACGTCGCACGCGAGCTTTTGGAGGAAATGGACCGCGCCCAGGTCGTCGACCCGGACAAGGTCCCGGCCAACGTGGTGCGCATGGGCTCGACCGTGACCTTCAAGTCCGACGACGGCAACACGCGCACCTTGAAGCTGGTCTATCCGGCCGACGAGAGCCTCGACCAGCATCGCATCTCGGTCATGACGCCGGTCGGCGCGGCCTTGATCGGCCTGTCCGAAGGCCAATCGATCAGCTGGACGGCGCGCGACGGCAAGCACCATCGGCTCACCGTGACCAAGGTCGGGGCTACTTGATCAGGCCGGCGCTCCTCGGCAGGAACAGCGACAGCTGCGGAAAGAGGATGATCAGCAGCAAACCGACCAGCAGCGCCGCAATGTAGGGCAGGTAGGCCCGCCAGTGCTGGCCGACCGAGAGGTTGGCGAAGCGGAGCGCCATCAGGAGCCCCACGCCCATCGGCGGCAGGAACAGGCCGATGCCGACCGATGCCGTCGTCACGATGTTGAAGTGGATCGGATCGATGCCCATCGCTTCGGCGATCGGGAACACCACCGGGATCAGCACGACGGCGGCCGGCAGCCCTTCCAGCACCATGCCGAACATCATGGTGATCAGCGCGGTGCACAGCAGGAACAGCCAGGGCATGTCCTTGAGCGGCCCCAGCACCTCGGCGAGCAGCTTGGGCACGCCCGAAACGCCCATCAGGTACTGGAACACCGAGGCGACGGCCAGCAGGAAGACCACCGCGGCGGTGAGGATCGCGCTTTCGTAGGCGAGCTTGCCCATCTCTCGAAACGAGACGTTGCGGTAGTAGACGATGGCCGCGATGAAGGCGTAACCGGCGACCACGGCGCCGGCCTCGGTGGCGGTGAAGACGCCGAGGAAGAAGCCGCCCAGGATGACCACCGGGATCACCAGCGGTACGGCGGCGCGCCGCGCGGTCGCCAGGATCAACGGCAGGCTGGGGCGTGTGTCGACCGGCCAATCGAATTTGCGGGCGCGGAACCAGACCAGCACCATCAGGCAGAGCATGATGACGGCGGCGGGCACGAAGCCGGCCAGGAACAGCGCCACGGCCGAGGTGTTGGTGACCTGGGCGATCACGATCATGAAGATGGCGGGCGGCACCAGCATGCCCATGGCGGTGCCGGCAGCGATCAGCGATGCCGAATCTTCCCGCTTGTAGCCCGCCTTGGTGAGCGGCGGCATCAGGGTCGAGCCGAGCGCGGAGACCTCGGCCATCTTCGAGCCGCAGATGTCGGAGAAGAAATAGGCGACCACGATCACCGCCATGCCGAGCCCCCCCTTGACCCAGCCGACCAGCGCGCGGGCGAAGTCGACCAGCGCATGGCTCATGCCGCACTTTTCCATCAGGCCGCCGGCGAAGACGAATGCGGGGATGGCGAGCAGGACCCAGCTTTGCGAGCCCGACACCATGCTCGAGGACAGGACCTGCATGTCGTAGCCGCCAATCAGCAGGCCGGCCACGCCGGCAATGCCGAGCGCGAACACGATCGGCATGGACAGCACGATCAGGACGACGAAGATCGCCGCCACCAGCAGCAGGATCATTCGGCTCGGACTTCCAGCGGGACCACGGTGCGATCGTCGGCGGGCGGTGCCACGATCATGGCGACGGCATAGATCGCCAGCAGAACGCCGCCCACCACCACCGACGCATAGAGCACGGCAAGATTGATCTCGAGGCCCGGCGTCACCAGCATGCGGTTGAGCAGGCAGAGCTTTACGCCGTACCACGCCGCGATCGCGCCGAAGATCGCGACCAGCGCGTAATGGACGCGATCGACGCGGCGCTGGGCGGCGGGCGACAGGTGCAGGATGTGCAGGGTGAAATGCGTCCGTTCGCGCACGCCGATCGCAGCGCCGATCAGGGTGAGCCAGGCGAGCAGCATCTCGCCCACCTCCTCGACCCAGGTGAAGCGGATGGGATCGAGGTCGAGCCAATCGGTCACCTCGATCATGACATAGCGCAGGAACACGCCGATCAGCAGGTTGACGATGGCGGCAACCAGCAGGAAGGCGACGACGATCTTGGGGATGTTGGTGATGAATCTGCTCATGTCATCCCGAGCGCAGCGAGGGACCTTTGAGGCCACATGAAAGGTCCCTCGGCCTGCGGCCTCGGGATGACAGGATTTGCACGCGTCCCCCTAAGCCTTGAACTCGGCAACCTGCTCCCACAGGCCGGCATATTGCTGCTTGTAGGCGGGCCAGATCTTTTCCTGCGCCACCTTGCGGAAGGCCGGCACGTCGGCCTCGACCACCGTCATTCCCCTGGGCTCGAGCTCCTTCTTGGCGGCGGCGAAGTTGTCGACCGATTCGGTGAGCTGGCGGATCTTCGCCTGCGCCTCGCGGCTGGTATCGAGCATCAGCTTCTTCTGCGGCTCGCTGAGGCTCTCCCATACGCCGAGGTTCATGGTGTTGAGCGTCGGGCCGTAATTGTGGAAGGTCATCGAGCAGTACTTGGAGACCTCGTAGATCTTGAGCGCAATCTGGTTGACGATCGGCAGGTCGCCGCCGTCGATCACGCCCGACTTGGCGGCCGAGACCACCTCGCCCCACGCCATCGGCACGGCGTTGCCGCCCAGCCCGTTGATGGTGTCGCCGAACACCTTGGCCTGCTGGACGCGGATCTTGGCGCCGCGCAGGTCCTTGGGCTCCTTGATCGGCTTTTTAGCCGTCCAGAAATGGCGGAAGCCGTAGTCGAAGAAGCACAGGACCTTGAGCTTGTACTTTTCCTGGAATTGCTTATCGAGCTGCTCGCCGATCGCGCCGTTGAACATCTTGTAGGCGTGGTCGTAGCTCTGCACGAGGTAGGGCACCAGGAACACGCCCATCTCGGGAAACACGGTGGCCGCGGCGCCGGCCGGATCGCCAATCGCGATGTTGCCGGCCTTCACCGCGTTCATGATCTCGAGCTCCTTGCCGAGCAAGGTGCCGCCGAAGAACTGCATGTCGAGCTCGCCGCCCGAGCGCTTGCGCACCTCCTCGGCCTGCCATTCGAAGCCGACCGCGCCTGATTCCGGCGGCGGCACGATATGGGCCATCACGAGCTTCTTGGCCTCGGCGCGCGCGATGGTCGGTGCGAGGCCGGTAGCGAGGATGCCGGCTAGGCCGCCTTTCACCAGGTCGCGGCGGCGCATGCCGACAAGATTGCGGCCGCTGACCTTCATCATCGTCGACATCAGACGCCCTCCCAGGCGGATCGCTTCCTGACATAGTAGTCGCTAAGCGATCGCTGAAACATCGGAGGTTCGGAAGCGATTTCGCCAGGCATCAGGTCTGCGTTTCTGGCCGTCGGCGTGGTTTTCCAGCGTCGGGGTCGAGGTCGGGATACATATCGTGGAGCGTCCATGAGACATCGAGCAGCTCGGCCATGGCCGTTCCAACTTTCACGAGGAACGGCCGACGATGGTCTTCGGGGACGTTATCGCGGATGTAATCCGCAATGACCTGCAGGTACATCCGCGACGCCGTCATCATGCCTTCGAGTTTTGCCGCCTCAAACTTCTCCACGTCCAACCCTCCGCTCATCCATTCGGCGATGGAAACCGTATGAAAGGTTCAAATTGCGGCCAATAGGATCGCCCCTCGCAGTGAGCTAAGCAACGCTCGTAGGTTCCAGGTGCCTGGTTGGGTGGAGACATCAGGACGAGGTCGGTGCACTGCTGAATGCATTGGTTGCGAAGGTCGTCGGCGGTCTGGGACCGAGGCAACTGCGAGGGCCCTCCCGATGGAGGAACGACGACCCTAAGTGGCTGGAGGAAATCGGGTATCGAGAAGCCTCCGCCAGTCACATCTAAGGGGGTTGCAGGAGACGCAGGAGCGGTAGCTTGCCCGACATTGAAGCCCGGCTGAAACGGGGTCACCCGGAAACCGGGTATGTCGCTAGACACACTGAACATGAGCCCTCCGTCGTGAGAGTCTCGATGTTAGTATATCTTAGGAATTGTGCTAAGCACTACTTATCAGCCCAAGCGGGCTGCGCTCCGTGCCAGTCCAGCCGATACCCACCGGGGGATTGCGGCGCGTCGGTGGCTACGACGCGGCGGCGCTACTGCGCAGCAATTGCGGCGTGGGCACCGAGCGACGAATTGAACCGGTCGAGCACGTGGCCGGGGCCCTTGGCGTGCTGCACGTAGTCCTTGCCGTCGAAGGTCATGATGCCATTGCAGAAGACGCCGTGCACGCCGGTCGGGCGGCGGATGGTGCGGCGGCCGCCGCCGGGCAGGTCGGCGACGCGTTCGGCCGGCGTGACGCCGACGGTGGCCGGATCGAACAGCAGCAGGTCGGCCTGAGCGCCGAGCGCGATGCGGCCGCGATTGGGGATGCCGTAGAGATCGGCCGGATGGCTGGTCAGCCGGCGGATGCCTTCGACGATGTCGAAGTCGCCGCGCTCGCGCACCCAATGCGCCAGGAAGTGCAGGCCGAAGCCCGCGTCGCACATGTAGATGAGATGCGCGCCGGCATCGGAGAGCGCGACGACGCCGGCCTCGTGCTTGAGCAGCGGTGCCACGCCCTCGTCGCCGAAGTTGAGGAAGCGGCCGAGGAAGGCCGTCTCGAGATTCTCGTCGAGGCTCAAGTCGAGCACCACGTCGAGCGGATCGCGATGCTCGCTGGCCGCGATCTCGGCGGCGTACCGGTTGACGTACTTGGCGTTCGCGGCCTTCTGCGCGACGGCGACCATCACGCGATCCCAGTTGCCCTGGAAGATCATACCGGGGCGCGGCGATTTCAGGTCCTCGCGGAACTTGGCGCGCCATGACGGATCGCGGAACACCGGCTTCAGCTGCTCGGGCGTGAAGGCCTTGATCGGATCGAACGCGCCATGGCTGTAGAACGGATAGGCGTTGGCCATCGTGAAGTCGAACGACAGGGGTTGGCAGGGGATCTGGATGTAGAGCCCGGCGCCGCGACGGATGGCGGCGGCGCATTCTTCGAACATGCGGATCGCGCGCTCGGGCGCCTGGTCGTTGTACATCGCCACGCCGGTGCCCTGAAACAGCGGTCGGCCGTGCTTGGCGGCCAGCGGCTCGAGCTCTTGCGGCGTTTTCGCGCCTGACGCGATCTCGACCACGCCCCGGCCGCGCGGCCCCATGGCGCCGACCAGCGCATCGAGTTCCGACATCGGCGCGATGGTCGACGGCATGGGCAGGCCGCCGTAGCCCGAATGGTTGAGCGAATACGACGCGCCGAGCCCGATCGCGCCATTGGCCATGGCGTCGGCCACCATGGCCTTCATGTTCGCGAGCTCCTCGGGGGTCGCCTCCTTGCGCTGCGAGGCGTCCTCGCCCATCACCGCCGTGCGGATGGTCGAATGGCCCGCCAGCACGGCGAGGTTGGCGTAGGCGCCGCGCCGGCGCAGCATGGCCATGTACTCGCTGAAACTTTCGAAATCCCAGGTGATGCCCTGCCGCAGCGCGTCGAGATCCATGCCCTCGACGATGGAAAGATTGCGGATCACGAGGTCACGTGCGGCGGGCGGCGCCGGGACGATGCCGAAGCCGCAATTGCCCATCACCGCCGTCGTGACGCCGAGCGATGGCGACGGCGAGAGCGTGGCGTCCCACGTCACCTGCGCGTCGTAGTGCGTGTGCACATCGACGATGCCGGGCGCCAAGGTGAGACCGCCGGCGTCGATCGTCCTGGCGGCTCCGCCCTTGATCTCGCCAATGGCGGCGATGCGTCCGTCCTCGATGGCCAGATCGGCCTGCCATGGCTCGTGGCCAAGCCCGTCGACAAGGGTGGCTCCGCGGATGACGAGATCGACCATCATTTCCTCCGATCGTTGCCCGGACGATACCCGCCGCACGCCGCGATGGCGATTTCGGCCGCCGCATGGCAGCATCGCTGCGAGGGGGAGCCCAGACGTGACCGACGCCGCATCCCGGGCGAGCAGGACAACCATCGGTCTGCCGGCCTGGATCCTGGTCGGCGCGTTTCTCGGCATCCTGACCGGGGTCGTCATCGGCGAGCGAGCCGCCGTGATCGAGCCGATCGGCTCGGCCTATTCGATGATGCTGCAGATGGCGGTCTATCCCTATCTGTTGTGCTCGCTGGTCGCGGCCATGGGCAAGCTCACGCCCGCCATGGCCGTGCGGCTGCTGCGCGCCAGCTGGGCACCTTATGCCGTCATGTGGGGCGTGACCTTGGCCAGCATCTGGCTGGTCGCCAACGCCATCCCGCAGCCCCCGCCGCCCATCTTGCTCACGCCGGACACGCTGCAGGAGCGCGCCGACCTTTTGCGGCTGCTGATCCCGGCCAATCTCTTCAAGGCGTTCGAGCGCAATTACGTGCCGGCCATCGTGGTCTTCGCCCTGGTCTACGGCATCGCGATCCAACGCGTCGCGAGAAAGGACTCGCTGTTCGAAGTACTTGGCGCGATCCAGACGGCCAGCGTCACCATCTGGAGCTGGGTGGTGCGCTTCGCGCCGTTCGGCGTGTTCGCCTTGCTGGCACATGCCGCCGGCAGCATCCAGCCCGATCGACTGGCCGGGCTGGCGCTCTATCTCGGCCTGTTCATGGCGACCACGCTGGTGCTCGCCTTCGTCGTGCTGCCGGCAATCGTGTCGGCCGTGGCGCCGGTCCACTATCGCGAGCTGCTCGAGGAGCTGCGGCCGGCCTTCGTGCTGGCGCTGGTCACCACGCTCTCGGTGGCGGCGCTGCCCTTCGTGCAGCGGGCCGCCGAGCGCATTGTGCAGCGCGCCGGCTGCCCGGAAGGCGACGAGAGGAAGGACGTGCTGCAGGCGAGCCTGTCGCTCAGCTACGTACTGGCCCAGCTCGGCAACTACTTCGTCTACCTGCTGATGCTTTACGCCGCCTGGTACTACCGAGTGCGGCTCGGCACGTCGGAGCAGTTGCTGCTGCCGGCATGGACGGTGCTGTCGGGCCTGGGCTCGCCGACCGCGACGGTCGACGGCGTGGTGTTCCTCGGCAGCTGGCTACACATGCCGTCGGACCTGCTGGACCTCTACCTGCAGACCTGGACGGTGACGCGCTACGGCCAGGTGGTGCTGTCGGTCATGGGCTTCGGCTTTGCCACCATCCTCGTGCCGCTGGTCTATTTCCGGAAAGTCGACCTTCGGCCGCGGCGAGCGCTCGCGACGCTAGCGGGCGGCGCGGTGGTGGTCGGCTCGATCGCCCTGCTCGGCACATCGTTCCGCGACGTCATGCAGCCGCCGGGCAACCAAGCGGTCGAGCTCGGGCTCGACCGCTCCTGGACGCGCGGCGTGAGCTTCACGATCGCGCGCAGCCCCCAGCCGGGAGGCGCGGTGGACGCGCCGCCGACCCTCGCCGCGGTCCGTGAGCGCGGCGTGCTGCGGGTCGGCTACAACCCCTACGCCATTCCCTTCAGCTACTGGAACCGCCGAGGCCAGCTCGCCGGTTACGACATCGCCTTTGCCTTCCGTTTGGCACGCGACCTCGGCGTGCGGCTGCAGTTCGAGCCGTTCGCGTGGGCAACGCTCGCCAAGGACCTCGAAAGCAACCGCTTCGACATCGCCGTCGGCGGCATCTATCTCACCAATGACCGGCTGCAGGCGTTCACCACGTCGCACGCTTACAGCGAAAGCCCGCTGGCGCTCATCGTGCCCTCCGACGGTGCCCCGTCCTTCCTGACCGGCGAAGCCATCACCGACAATCCCAAGCTGCGGCTTGCGATCCACGACGATCCCGCCATCATCCCTCTCGTCCGCCGGGTGTTCCCCGACGCCCAGCTGGTCGTCCTGGCCAGCTTCGACGGATTGCCCGACATGACCGATCGCGTCGATGCCGCGGTATGGACCAAGCAGCAGGCGGCGGCGTGGGCCGCGGCGCATCCTGGCTTCACCGCGGTCGTGCCCGTCGGGATCGACGTGCCGCTGATGTTCGTCGACCTGCTGCCGCCCGGATCGCACGAGCTCCAGGTCTACCTCGACAAGTGGATGAGCCTGCGCGACAGGGACGGCTTCCGTGCCGAGCAGGCCGCCTATTGGCTGGAAGGAAAGCCGCTGGCGGTCAAGCAAGTCCGCTGGAACCTCTTGGACACCATGCTGGCGACGGGGCCGCCGGCGGGCTCCGCGAAGTGAGCGACGCGATTTCCCGCGCGACCCGGCGCATCATTGCTATGCCGGCCTGGATCCTGATCGGTGCCGCCCTCGGCGTCGTTGCCGGCGTGGTCTTCGGCGAACGCATCGCGATCCTCGAGCCGATCGGCTCGGCCTATTCCATGCTGCTTCAGATCGCGATCTATCCTTACCTGCTGTGCTCGTTGCTCTCGGGCCTCGGCAAGCTCACGCCGCCGATGGCGATGCGGCTCCTGAAGGCGAGCTGGGGCGCCTACCTCTTCATGTGGGGCCTGACCCTCGGCAGCATCTGGCTGATCGCTCGGGCGATCCCGACCCCACCGCCGCCCAGCGTGCTGACGCCGGAGATGCTGCGCAGCCATGCCGACCTGCTCAACCTGCTGATCCCGGCCAATCTGGTCACGGACTTCTACCGCAACTACGTCCCGGCCATCGTCATTTTCGCGATCCTGTACGGCATCGCCGTGCAGCGCGCCGAGTCCAAGGCGTCGCTGTTCGACGCGCTGAACGCCATGCAGGTCGCGAGCGTCACGATCTGGCAGTGGATCGTCCGGCTGGCGCCGATCGGTGTGTTCGCCTTGATCGGGTCGGCGGCGGGCACGATCCAGCCGGATCGGCTGGCGGGCCTGTTGCTTTACGTCGGCCTGTTCATGGCCGCGACGATGTTGCTGGCCTTCGTCGTCCTGCCGGCGGTCCTTGCCGCCATTGCGCCGGTGAGCTACCGCGAGCTGCTCACAGAGCTGCGCCCGGCCTTCGTGCTGGCGTTGGTGACGACGCTATCGGTCGCGGCCTTGCCGTTCGTGATGCGGGCCGCCGAGCGGATCGTCGCCCGCGCCGGGTGTCCCGAAGGGGAAGAGCGCAAGAACGTGCTGCAGGCCAGCCTGTCGCTCAGCTACGTCCTGGCGCAGCTCGGCAACTACTTCATCTATCTTCTGATGCTCTACGCGGCCTGGTTCTTTCACGTACGCATCGGACCGACCGAGCAAGTGCTGCTGCCGATGTGGACCGTGCTGTCAGGCTTCGGCTCGCCGACCGCGACACTGGACGGCGTCGTCTTCCTCGGCACCTGGCTTCACATGCCGCACGACATCGTCGACCTCTATCTCGAGACCTGGACGGTGACGCGATATGGCCAGGTCGCGTTGTCGGTGATGGGCTTTGGCTTTGCCACGATCGCCGTCCCGCTGGTCTATTTCAGGAAAGTCCAGGTCCGGCGCACGAAGCTCGCTGCCGTGCTGGCCGGCAGCGCCGCGGTGCTCGCAACAGTGGCGATCGCCGGGGTGTCGATGCGCGGGCTGTTGCTCGAGCCGCCGTCCAACAGGCCCCTGGCGTACACGCTCGATCCCGAGCTGATCCAGGGCGTGACCTTCACGGTCCAGCGCAGCGATGCGCCGGAGAGCGGGCCTGCCCCGACGCCGACGCTGTCGGCGATCCGCGCCCGGGGCGTGCTGCGCGTCGGCTACAGTCCCATCATCATCCCGTTCAGCTACTGGAACAGCCGCAACGAGCTGGTCGGCTTCGACATCGCCTATGCGTTTCGCTTGGCGCGCGACCTTGGCGTGCAGCTGGAGTTCATTCCGTTCGCCTGGCAGCGCCTTGGCACCGATCTCGAGAACAACCGCTTCGACATCGCCATGGCCGGCATTTACGTCACCGACGAACGGCTGCAGAACCTGACCGTATCGCGCTTCTACTACCACAGCCCGGTCGCGCTCATCGTGCCGTCATCGCGCGCCACGGCCTTCATGGACCGGGCGGCGATCAACGCGATGAAGGATCTGCGCCTGGTGAGCTTCGACGATCCGGTCCTTCTGCCTACCGTGCGTCGGTTGTTTCCCAACGCGAAGGTCGAGGTGGTGCCTGATTACGATGTTCTGCCGCAGATCGCCGACCGCTTCGACGCCGCCATCTGGAGCGAGCAGCAAGCCAACACCTGGTCGGCCGCGCATCCCGGTTTCACCGCGACCGTGCCGACGGGAACCGGCGCGCCGTTCATGTTCGCCTACCTGCTGCCGCCTAACGCGCGGAGCTTCCAAGAGTATCTCGATCAGTGGCTGATCCTGCACGCCGATGACGGCTTTCGCCAGGAGCAGGTCGCCTACTGGCTGGAGGGAAAGCCGCGCGCCTCCAGGCAAACGCGCTGGAACCTCCTGGATGCCGTGCTCGGCAACGGCACGGCGCAGGCTGAGGGGCGCGCGCCGGTCAGCGGCGCGCGCTGAGGGCGCCGTAGGCGGCGAGCGCGGCGTGGTTCACGAGGTCGCTCACCGTGGCGCCCATCTGCACGATCTGCATCGGCTTCTGCAGGCCGTCGATCACCGGCCCGATCACCGTGACGCCGCCTAGCCGCTGCATCAACCGCGAGGAGATGTGGGCGGAGTGCAGGCCCGGCATCACCAGCACGTTGGCCGGCCCGGTGAGACGGCAGAACGGGTAGGTCTCGCGCAGGAGCTGGTAGTCGAGCGCCATGTCGGCCTGCATCTCGCCATCGTACTCGAAGTCGACCTTCTCGGCGTCGAGCAGGCGGATCGCCTTGCGGATGCGCTCGATGCGCTCGATCTCGCGGCTGCCGAAGTTGGAGAACGACAGGAACGCCACGCGCGCCTCGTGGCCCATGGTGCGTGCGTTGCCCACCATCTGCTTGGCGATGGTGGCGAGCTGCTCGGGCGACGGCGTCTCGTTGATCGAGGTGTCGGCCAGGAACACCGTGCCGTGGCGGGCCACGACGATCGAATAGCCCATCGGCACCTTGCCCCGCTCGGCGTCGACCACGCGCTCGATGTCGCCGTAGCACTCGGGGAAGCGGCGGGTGATGCCGGTCACCATGCCGGCGGCGTCGCCCATCGCCACCATGCAGGCGCCGAACACGTTGCGGCCCTGGTTGACCATGCGCTGCACGTCGCGGCGCAGGAAGCCGTCGCGCTGCAGGCGCTTGTAGACATGGTCGGTGTAGGCCGTGTTGCGGGTCGACAGCCGGGCGTTGTGGATCTCGAGGCCGGTGGTGTCGGTCAGGCCGAGCGATTTCATGGTGTCGCGCACCAGCTCCTCGCGGCCGATCAGCACCGGCGTGCCGTAGCCGTTGTCGCGGAACACCACGGCGGCGCGGATGGTGCGCTCCTCCTCGCCCTCGGCGAAGACGATGCGCTGCGGGTTGGCCTTGACCTGCTCGAACAGGCTCTGCAGCCAGTGGTTGGTGGGATCGAGCCGGCCCGACAGCGCCCGGCGGTACTCCGCCATGTCGGGAATGTTGCGGCGCGCGACGCCGGAGTCCATCGCCGCCTGCGCCACGGCCGACGACACCACCGAGATCA
>JAFAKN010000579.1 GCA_019235415.1 Alphaproteobacteria bacterium | reverse complement strand
CATCTCTTCGCCGGCGCCAAGATCGTGCGCGTGATCGACGCCTACCGCGAGAAGCTCGGCATCGACCGTTTCGACCTCACCATCGACTGGGGCTGGTTCTGGTTTTTCACCAAGCCGCTGTTCTGGCTGCTCGAGTGGCTTTACCTGCAGCTCGGCAATTTCGGCCTGGCGATCCTGGTCCTGACGGTGATCGTCAAAGCGGTGTTCTTCCCGCTTGCCAACAAGTCCTATGCGGCGATGAGCAAGATGAAGGCGCTGCAGCCGGAGATGGAGAAGCTCAAGGAGCGCTACGGCGAGGATCGCCAACGCATGAACCAGGAGCTGATGCAGCTCTATCGCCGCGAGAAGGTGAACCCGGCGGTCGGCTGCCTGCCGATCGTGGTGCAGATCCCGGTGTTCTTCGCGCTCTACAAGGTGCTCTACACCACCATCGAGATGCGCCATCAGCCGTTCTTCGGCTGGATCAAGGATCTCAGCGCCCCCGACCCGCTCACCGTCATGACCGGGTTCGGGCTGTTCAATTGGGACGTGCCGCCGTTCCTGCACTTCTTCAACATCGGCATCTGGCCCTTGATCATGGGCGTGACGATGTACCTGCAGCAGAGGCTGAACCCCGCTCCCGCCGATCCCATGCAGGCCCGCGTGTTCCAGTTCCTGCCGATCCTGTTCACCTTCATGATGGCGCCGTTCGCCGCCGGCCTGGTGCTCTACTGGTCGTGGAGCAACACGTTGTCGATCGCCCAGCAGTACACCATCATGCGCCGCCACGGCGCGCCGATCGGGCGCAAGGCCAAGCCGGTCGTGGCGGCGGCCGTGCCGGCGCCCGCCGATGCCGCCACCGCGCCCGCCGCTCCGCGACCCAGCGGCGGCGGCGGCAAAAAAGCCAAGAGCGCCGCCAAGAAGCGCTGATGGCAGACCAGGAGCGCGACGGGCGCTCTGCCGCCGAGGTCGAGGCGGCGCGCAAGCTCTTTGCCGGCCCGTGCGCCTTCGTTGCCGGCGCCGCCTCCCTCGATTCGCTGCCGGCGATCGGCCTGCCGGAGATCGCTTTCGCCGGCCGCTCCAACGTCGGCAAGTCGACCCTGGTGAATGCCCTGACCGGCCGGCGCACGCTCGCCCGCGTCTCCTCCAAGCCCGGCCATACGCGGCAGATCAATTTCTTCGACTTGGGCGGACGGCTGTTCCTGGCCGACCTGCCGGGCTACGGCTTCGCGCAGGTCTCGCGTTCAATGAAGGAGACCTGGCAGGACCTTGCCTCGGCCTATCTGCGAGGCCGTCCCACTTTGAAGCGGGTCTGCCTGCTGATCGACTCGCGTCATGGCGTGAAGGACTCCGACCGCGAGACGATGAAGAACCTCGACAGCGCCGCCGTGTCCTACCAACTAGTGCTGACCAAGGCCGACCAGCTCGACCGGGATGAGATTGAGCGGGCGGTGTCGACTGCCGAGGCGATCGCGCGTCGTCATGGCGCTGCGCACCCCGAGGTGTTGGCGACCAGCAGCACGACCGGCTTCGGCATCGCCGAGCTTCGTGCGGAGGTCGCGCTCGTAGCGAGAGGCTAGAGTGACCTGGACCCACGGGCGTCCCGCCCGTGAAATCTATTCGAGTGGAGGGCGCTCTTCGACACAAGCGTCGAGCCCAATACAGAGGTGAGGGCAATGCCGCCCGAGCGCCTGAGGGATACCGAGCGAGCCGCGCCCCACGCGAGGCTTGTACTCCAGCCGAACCCGACTGCACCGAACGACAGAGCGTGTATGATGCCGCAATGACTGGCGAGCAAGCCGAGGTGCGCCTAGTGGTCATGCTCGTCTATCCGGGCGTGGTCGCCATGGATGTCTATGGGCCTCTCGAGGCCTTTGCCACGGCGAACATGATCGCTCGTCGGCCGCTCTATCGCTTGGCCATCGCCGGCATGACCGCGGCACCGGTCGAAACATCGCTCGGCATCTCGATCGCGCCCAGCATCGCGGTGGCCGACATAAAGGAGCCGATCGACACGCTTCTCGTCTCCGGTGGCTTCGGGCAGGCTGAGGCAAGCAGCGACGATCGCCTGCTCGGCTGGCTCAGGACCGGGAAGCTGCATGCTCGTCGCTGCGGATCGATCTGTACCGGCGCGTTCATCCTCGCCGCAGCCGGCCTGCTCGAGGGCAAGCGCGCGACCACGCACTGGGCGATGGCTGGCGAATTGAGCCGGCGCTACCCGCGCGTTTCGGTCGAAGCAGATCGGATCTTCGTGCGCGACGGCAACGTATACACCTCGGCGGGAGTCACTTCGGGGATCGATCTCGCGATCAGCATGATCGAGGAGGATCACGGCCGCATGCTGGCCCTCAGGGTCGCGCGCTCGCTCGTCGTGTATCTCAAGCGACCGAGCGGCCAGTCGCAGTTCAGCAACCTCCTGCTGGCGCAATTCGCCGCCAGTCCGCCGGTGCGCCTGGTCCAGGAGTGGGCGCTGGAAAACCTCGGCGCGGATCTCGGCGTCAAGGTGCTGGCGGCGCGGGCGCACATGAGCGAGCGCACGTTTCGTCGGGCGTTCGCCGAAGAGACCGGCGAGACGCCGCACGACTTCGTCGAGCGCATCCGCGTCGACGCTGCGCGCAATCTGTTCGAGGAAGCGCAGCTTTCGGTGCAGGTCGTGGCGACGAGCTGCGGCTTCGACAGTGTCGACACCCTGCGCCGCGCCTTCATGCGCCGCCTGGGCGTCACGCCCCAGCAATACCTTCGGCGCTTCCGCGCGGGCCAGGATGAAGCCCGAGTCGGTGCGGGCTGACCGACACGGCGTCGATTCGACGATCGGTCGTCTCGGTGCGATGCCATACGAGGCAGACGGCAACTCCGGCCAATAATCCGGCAATTCCGGCCAATTCGCCACTGCATGCTAGAACCGGGCTTCAACCTAAGATAGAAGCCCGGAGAACGTGTGGGCATGAAGGTCGATGAAGTGCTCGCGGGGCAGTGGGTGTGAAGGTGCTCCGCGAGTGCTCTCCATGTAGCACCGGTAGCGTAACCGGCTCGTTTTGATACCGAGCGGGAGGCCCCGCGCCCATTAGTTCTTCCGATCTGTCGAGCCTGAGCTCGACCGCCGGGTTCGATGTAACGACCCTCTTCATAGCCGGGCGCGAACATCGCGGATGCGACGACGGCGCTGATCGGTGTCGCCGCCGGCTCATCGCGTGCCTTGCGGCACTCCCGGCGGTGGTCCGGCGGGGGCGGGCGCCGGTTTCGGATGGCTTTCCTTCGGCGCCGGTGCGGGATGGGCCGCGGCGGTCTTCGGCATCAGGGCCTGCACGAGGGCGCGCATTCTCGCGGCGTCGGCTTCCTTGGCTTTCTCGAGCTCTTCCTGACTGAGGAAACGGTCGTTGTTGAGATCGGTCGCAAGAAACTCCTTCAACGCGAAAGCGGTCAGCTCGACCCGGTCGATCACGCCGTCATTGTTGGTGTCGATCTCGTGGAGCTTGTGCAGCAGGAGGTTGCGGCGGATGTCGTAGGGCAGCATGCCCTGGGCCTGTTGTCCTTCCGCGGGACCCGCCAGCGTGAGGTATTCCGCCTCGCTGATCTTGCCGTCCTTGTTGCTGTCGAGGCGATCGGCATCGCGCATCTGCATGTCCATCAGATCGCTCAACACCAGCATGCCTTGACGGCGTTGCGCCTCCATCTGCTGGCGCTCGGCCGCCTGCTGCTGCAGGGAGCGCTGCACGACCATGCGGATCTCGGGCTCGCTGATCTTGCCGTCGCGGTCGGCGTCGTAGCGGCCGAACTCGGCCTGGATCACGGCTTCGGCCTCGGCGCGCTCGACGAAACCGTCGACGTTGCTGTCGAGCGACTGAAAATCGGCACGCGCGCGGTTGCGACGCTCCTCGAGGTTCGGCCCTCCCGGCAGGTCGGTCGAGTACGGCGGCTCGGCGATCTTGATGAACTCGTCCAGCGAGAGCTTGCCGTCTTTGTTGGTGTCGAGCTCGGCGAAGGACTTCATGCGGTATTTGAGGAAGTCGGCGCGGGAAACCGCGCCGGTCTTGGCGGCGTCGATCTCAACGAACCATTGCGGCAGCGGCACCGGCGAGGGCGCTGCCGGCGGCGGTGGCGTCTGTGCGAAGGCGGGTACAGCCAACAGGCACAGCAGGATGCTTGTCGCTCTCATGGTCCCAACACTTAGCCGAAGTCCCACGATTCTACCATCGCGCTGAAAATTGTTTTTGCGGTTCCAAAGGCGACCGGACTTGCAGCAGGTGCCGTGCTACGCAAGGGCAAGGAAGGTGGCCATGTCTGAAGACGACCATGTCTGACTGGGGTGCCGGGTACATCACCGACAAGGCCTATGTGCACGATTTCTGCCGTGTGCAGGCGCCGCCGGTGCTGGCCTTCGCGGCCCTCGGCGCCGGCGTGCTCGCGGCCGGCGGTTCGGGCGAGCCGATCGCCTATTGCGATCTCGGCTGCGGCCAAGGCTACACCGCCAATCTTATCGCGGCGGCCAATCCCGAGGCGCGCGTGCTGGGCGTCGATTTCAATCCCAGCCACGTCGCCAACGCGCGAACGCTGGCCGCCTCGGCCGGCCTCTCGAACATCGAGTTCCGCGAATCGGGTTTCACCCAACTGGCCGCCGATCCGACGGTGCCGGAATTCGACGTCATGGCCATGCACGGCGTGTTCAGCTGGATCAGCCGCGAGAACCGCCGCGCGCTCGTCGAGCTGATCGGCCGTCGCCTGAAACCCGGCGGGCTGCTCTACATCTCCTACGATTGCATGCCTGGCTGGGCGGCCATGGCGCCGCTCCGGCGCATCCTGGCCCGCCACTTCGCGCCGCGGCCGGGCCTTTCTTCGCCGGCGGCGCTGGAGCAGGCGATCGCCTACGCCGACGGGCTGCGCGGCGCCGAGGCCCGCTTCCATCGCATGTTCCCCAATGCGGACGCTCAGATGGAACGGCTTAAGAAGATGCCGCGCGCCTATCTCGCGCACGAGATCCTGACGCGCGACTGGGAGGCGTTCTGCTTCGGGGAAGTGGCCGCCGAGCTGGCCGACGCCAAGCTGGTTTATGTCGCGTCGGCGCATCTCACCGACAGCGTCGACCGCGTGAACTTCAGCGAAGCGCAAGTCGCCTTCCTGGCCAGCCTCGGGGATCCGGTCCTGCAGGAGGAGACGCGCGACATGATGCTGGCGCGGCAGTTCCGGCGCGACGTCTTCGCCAAGGGCGTCACGGCCGCCAGCGCCGCCCGTGTGCGCGCCGCCTGGCTCGACACGCGCTTTGCGCTGACCGCCGGTGGGCCTGAGTTCGACATGACCTTCGAGACGCCGGTTGGAAAGCTGCAGTTGCGCGACGACGTGCACGGCGCGCTGGTCGACGTGCTGCGCCAGGGCCCGGTCACGCTGCGCGAGGCGATCGAACGCCTGCCGCAGGCGAACGCCAACTGGACTTCGATCACCGACATCCTGAAGTTGCTGGTGGGCCGGGCCGACCTGCAGCCGGCACTGCCAGCCGCGGGCGACGCCAAGCGCGCGGTCTCGACCAAGGCGTTCAATCGCGCCGTGCTGGCGCGGGCCATGGAGAGTGTCGAGCTCGGCTATCTCGCCTCGCCGGTGACCGGCGGTGGTGTGCGGGTCGACCGACTTTCGCAGCTCTACCTGCTGGCCAAGCTGCGCGGCCTCGCGGACCCGACCGAGATGCTGGCCAAGCTGGCGCTCGAGATCGTCAACCCGGGCGGCGGGGAACCCGACTCCGCGATCGACAGGGCGCGCGAGCTGGCCAAGCAGCACGTCACCCGCATCGAGCGCGATGTCGCGCCGCTGCTCGGGAAGCTAGGCGTCGTTTAGTCGAAGCGCGGACCTCCCGCATCTGTCATCCCGAGCGCAGCGAGGGATCTTTCGACAACAGGAAGGATCCCTCGGCCTGCGGCCTCGGGATGACACAAAAGAGGACAAGACGCGCCACCCGGGTGGCGCGCCTCGTATCCAGGCCTCAGTGACTGTGGTTGGTATTCGCCGCAGTGGTCGGGGGCTGGATCAGGTCCGAGACCAGCACGGCCGAATCGTGGGCAACGGCGCCGGTGTCGGCGCCCAAGGTATGGAAGTCCTGGAACAGGTTCATCAGAGCGGTGCCGACAGGCATTCCGGCGCCGCCGCCACCGCCTGCTGCCGTTGCGGTCGGGGCGGGCGTCCCCGAGCCGCCGGTTTGGTATCCGACCAGCGCGCCGTCGAGCTTGAGGAAATCGGTCGATAACGCGCCGAAGTCGGCAGCGACTTTCTGCAGGTCACCGCCGAGCTCCTTGTAGACCGCTGGTATGAGCGCATTGGGATCGCCGCCACCCAACGCCACGAAATCATTGCCGAGCTGCTGGAAGGCCTTGCTATCGGCGGCCATGTCGCGCGCGAGCGTGACGGAGCCGTCGGCCAGGCTCTCGAGCTTGAGGTTGAACTGCTCGGGGGTCCGCGAATGGTCGATCTTGAGGAAGGATTTGCCAAAAGCCCTCAGGTCCGTAGACGTCGCATCGAGCTTGTGGTCTGCCGCTATGAAATCGGCCTGCAAGCCCGCTCCGCCACCGCCGCCCGTGGCCGACAGAGCCGCCGACACGGCCGGCGCACCCGAGCCGCCACCGCCGCCCTGGTGCTGCGTGCCGAACAGGATGAAGCGATCGATCAGGTCTGCACCGACGGCGGCCTTGTGGAAGTCGTGGCCGACCGTTCGGAACGCATCGCCGATCGCGGCGAAATCATCGCGCAGGCCGGGATCGCGCTCGAGCTTGAGGAATGCGCCGGCGTTCGGATTTGTCAGCACCGAGAGGTCGCTGTCGATCTTGAGGGCGCCTTCGCCCAGCCTCTGGCTCTCGCCGTCAGGCAGATCGCTCTTGAAGAACTGACCGAAGAATTTTTCCAAAGCCTGTTCAACAGCAGTAGGCATCAATCTCTCCCACGCCGCAGGAGTGCGGTTGTGGGAGTATCAACGCCACTCGCGACCCCAATGTGACCTTGACGGACCTTCATTCCGCCACATTGAACGACGCGAGAGTGATTGCACATGCGCTTACCGTTAGTTGCAACTGGCTTCAGGCTGCTGCAACAACACCACGAGGCACACCTCATCCGGAGGAGCCGCGCATCGCGTCGCTGGTGACGCTCCTCAGGGTGAGGTGGGGGTGTCGCTGCAGGGCCTTCGCTGCCTCTCAATCCGCCCCTACGCGGCGGCGTGGAAGAAGCGTTCACCACGACACAGCACGCTCACGCCGTGAACCATCGCCGTGCGATGGAAGCCACGTGATACTATCACCGGCCGCGGGTTGACCGCGAAGATCACCGCGTCGACCTCGGGCGAGCGAGCGCGCCTTGTCCTGCCACAGCGGCGCAACGGCACGGCATTGGCCGCGTTCAGCAGCGAGCCGCCGCGCTGAAACCTCGGTCGGCCAAGGATTGACTGTCTAGCGCGATGCCCATAGGGGACATTCGGCCGCGCGGCCTGCCGTTCTTCTATCCGCCGCGTGACTGATATATGATGCCGTGGTGGGCCCTCTTCCGACGCGGAGAGGGCTTTTGCCAAGATGGGGTAGGACAAATGGCTGAGCCGGTTCAGTCCGACAGGGAGCAGAGGCGGCTCATCCGCATGGCCGAGACCATTTCCAAGGCGCTGCCCTACATGCGCCGCCACAACGACGCGACCTTCGTGGTCAAGTATGGCGGCCATGCGATGACCGATCCCAAGCTCAGCGACGTGGTGGCGCGCGACGTCGTGCTGATGAAGCAGGTCGGCATGAACCCGATCGTGGTCCATGGCGGCGGTCCGCAAATAAACAAGATGCTGGAGCGCGTCGGCATCAAGAGCCAGTTCGTAAACGGCCTGCGCGTCACCGACGCCGCGACCATGGAGATCGTCGAGATGGTCCTGGCCGGCGCCATCAACAAGGCGATCGTGGCCGACATCAACGAATGCGGCGGCATCGCCGTCGGCATCTGCGGCAAGGACGGCAACCTGATCCTGGCCAAAAGGGTCACCGAGATGCGCGACCCCAAAACGGGCGAGCTGCTCAAGGTCGACCTCAAGCAGGTCGGCGAGCCGGCCAAGATCAACGTCATGGTGCTGGAGCAGCTGCGCCGCGCCGACGTGATCCCGGTGGTGGCGCCGATCGGCTTCGGCGTCGACGACGAGCTTACCTACAACATCAACGCCGACACCTCGGCCGGCGCCATCGCCGGTGCCATGCGGGCCAAGCGCCTGCTGTTCCTGACCGACGTGCCGGGCGTGCTCGACAAGAACGGCCAGCTGATCGGCGAAATGTCGGTCGAGCAGGCGCGCGCCCTGATCGCCGACGGCACGATCTCCGGCGGCATGATCCCCAAGGTCGAGAACTGCATCGATGCGGTGAACTCGGGCGTCGAGGCCGCCGTGATCATGGACGGCCGGGTGCCGCACTGCCTGCTGCTCGAGGTGTTCACCGAGGCCGGCGTCGGCACCATGGTAAAGCGGACCTGAGCCCTCATTGGAGCGCGGACCTCCCGGTCCGCTTTTTGTCATCCCGAACAAAGCGAGGGATCTTTGAGGCAACAGGAAGGATCCCTCGGCCTGCGGCCTCGGGATGACAGACAAGCGAACTCGGCATTGACATGCGCCTTTGCAGGTCCGCGGACCTCAGAAGGCTTGAAACGCCTGATTTCGCTGCATATTTAGGCACCATGGCTCTGCTGCCCATCCTCACGGCGCCCGATCCGCGCCTCAAGAAGAAGTCCAAGCCGGTCGACGCCGTCGACGACGCGCTGCGCCGGCTGATGGACGACATGCTGGAGACCATGTACGCCGCCCCGGGCATCGGGCTGGCTGCGCCGCAGGTCGGCGTCCTGAAGCGCCTGGTAGTGCTCGACATTGACCGCGAGGAGGTCAAGACCGGGCCGCTGTTCCTGGTCAACCCGGAGATCGTCGAGGCCTCGGACGAGGACGCGACCTACGAGGAAGGCTGCCTGTCGGTGCCCGAGCACTATTCCGATGTGGCGCGGCCGGCGAAGGTCCGCGTGCGCTACCTCGATCGCGACGGCAAGCAGCAGGAGATGGCCTGCGAGGGGTTGCTGGCGACCTGCGTGCAACACGAGATCGACCATCTCGACGGCATCCTGTTCATCGACCACATCTCGGCGCTGAAGCGCAACATGATCCTGCGCAAGCTTCTGAAGGCGCGGAAGGAGAAGGAGCGCGAGGCGGCCGAGGGCAAGCCGGTTGCCAAGGCCAAGGAGTCGGTGCCGGCCCTTTAGAACGTTCGGCCGAGTGTGTTCATTCTCACAGAATGACGGTATGAAAATTGCGGCCTCTCGAGCGGTTCAACGCCTGGGAGAGTTTCGTGACACCGCAACACATCGAACTGGTTCAATCGAGCTTCAAGAAAGTCGTACCGATCGCCGGCGCCGCGGCGGATCTATTTTACGATCGGCTGTTCGAGATCGCGCCCGACGTGCGTCCCCTGTTTCCGCAGGACCTGACCGAGCAGAAGAAAAAGCTGATGGACATGCTGGGCACCGCCGTCGACAGCCTGCACAAGCTCGACACGATCCTGCCCGCGGTGCAGGCGCTCGGCTGGCGCCACAAGGGCTACGGCGTGACCGCAGCGCACTACGCGCCGGTCGGCGCCGCCCTGCTGTGGACCCTGGAGCAAGGGCTCGGCGATGCGTTCACACCGGAGGTGAAGGGCGCCTGGACAGAGGCCTACTCGGCGCTCGCCGGCGTGATGACGGGCTAATGAAGGAGCGCGGACCTCCCGGTCCGCTCATGAGCGGACCGGGAAGTCCGCGCTCCAATTATTGAGCGGCGATCTTGGCAGCGGCGGGGGCGAAGGCCTGCTCCATCTCGCGCCGCAGCTTCACCGCGGTCAGCGTCTCGTCCATCGCCACGTCGGCGTAGGTCAGTGACTGGCCGGCCTTTATGGCGCGCAGCAGCTTGACGTTGTGGGCGAGGCCGAGCGGCAAGCTCCCGAGCCCCGTCGATTTCTCGGCCGGGAACAGCTTGCCGTAGACGGTGTAGCCGCCCTCGCCGTCTAAAATCTCGCCGGCCTTGAGGTCGCGCTTGGCGGTGGCGATGACGTCGGCGTGGAAGCCGATCGGGCAGCCGGTCGGCTCGCGGCGCAGTCCGATCGAGGCCACCGACATGCCGACCTCGAGCCCGATCAGGTGCCAGCGCTTGTACATCACGGAGTAGCGGCCCGACGGGTCGGTCTGCAGCATGTACTCCTCGAAGCAGTTCTTCTGGTACTCGGTCGATGCCTCGAACACGACCCACACGCCCTTGCGGATCTCGTAGGGGATGGCCCGGCCGTCGCGCTCCAGCGAGCTTGCCACCTCGACCTGGCCCTTGTGATGCAGATGGCCGCCTTCGGACGCCGGCCGCATGACGAAGGGCAGGTCCTCGACCGAGCACGGCGGGAAGGCGAGGCCGTCCGGCGCCGGCGTCAGCCCCGTGGCGTTGGCGACTGCGGTGCTTTCGATGGCGGGCTTGGAGCCGTCGAGGAAGGAGTTGAACATCTTGGGGTTGAGGCCGCCGCGCTTGGCCTGCTCCTCGTTCAGGCCCCAGTACTTCCACACCGTCTCGGGCGTCGACTGCGCATAGT
>JAFAKN010000519.1 GCA_019235415.1 Alphaproteobacteria bacterium | reverse complement strand
CGGCCCGGATGTTGGCGATCTCGGCGGCGAAGTCGAGCTGGCCGAGCTTGACGTAGACCTCGTCGGCGATCTTGCCCTTGTAGAAGCGCTTGAAGCCCTGGAGCGTCTCGCGGCCGCCGGGATAGTTGGGCGCGATCAGGTAGACGTCGGTCAGCAGCCGCTGGTTCATCACCTCGCCCATGGCGCCCGGGATATCCTCGTTCTGCCAGGCCACGGCGAAGAAATTGGGATTGCACTTCTCGCCGGCGTAATCCTCGGGGCCGGTGTTGGTGCTGAGGTAGATGGTGTTGGTCTCCAGGATCGCCGGCATCACCGGCAGGAGCACGTTGGAGAACACCATGCCGGTGATCAGGTCGACATGGTCGCGCTTGGTGAAGCGCTCGATCGCCTGGCGCGCGATGTCGGGCTTCTGCTGGTCGTCGACCACGTCGACCTCGGCCGGCACGCCGCCGAGCTTGCCGTCGTTGAGCTTGACGGCGAGCTGGAAGCCATCGCGCATGTCGATCCCCAGCGCCCCGCCCGGCCCGGACAGCGTGCTGAGGAACCCGACCTTGACCTTGTCGGCGGCCTGCGCCGGCAGCGCGGCGATGGCGGATAAGAGCAGCGCGGATAGAAGTTTCTTCATCGTCTTCTCCTCCCCAGCCTTGCTGGGGAGGTGTCCGCGAAGCGGACGGAGGGGTCAAGACTCATGACCGTGACCCCCTCCGTCGGCGTAAGACGCCGACACCTCCCCAAGCTGGCGCTTGGGGAGGAGAATACTACACCCACGCCTGCAGCACGTACTCGTAGGGCCCCTGGGCGTTCACCATGTCGACGCGTTGCAGCTTGATGCGGTGCCCGGCCGTCGTCTTCTTCAGGTGATGCACGTAGGATCCGGCGAAGTGCCGTGTCGCGTCGTTGCGAAACTCCATCATGTGGAAGCGCGAGCGCACCACGAGGTCGCCGGTCTTGGCGTCCTCCTGCTCGATCACGACGTTGCCGACCACGTGGTTGGTGCCCCACGCCGTCTTCTGCGACCAGGCGCGCGGATGGCCGAGCCGCTTGGCGCGCACCGTCATCAGGTTGCGGTCCTCCCAGAAGATCGACGGCACGCCGTCGCCGGTGGTCTGCCCGGTCTCGGCCGGCATCCAGTAGGTGCCGTCCTCGGTGAACAGCTCGATGAAGTCCTGCCAGCGCTTGCCGTCGAGGCACTCGGCCTGGCGGTACAGGAGCTGCTCGACCTCGCGCAGCACGTCCTGCCCATTGGCGGCGGTGACGCTCTTCTTCTTGGGACCGCGGGCCTCCGGCCCGCTCTTCCTCTTCGTCTTCTTCTCCTTCGCCATCACGCCGCCCCGCCGTTCATGTACCGGCTCCACGCCTTGAACTGGTTGCGCATCGGCTGCTCCGACGTGCCGATCACCGAGCGCGTCTCCTCGTTGCTCTCGAAATCCTGGCCGGCGTTGCGATGGAAGCTCACCCAGTCGCCGCCCTCGGATTCCAGCCCCTTGTGGCACTTCCAGAAGTTCCACAGGTCGTCGGCATTGACCAGGGTCGAGGGCGAGTTGACGAGGTTGTAGTAGCCCAGCGCCCGGCGGTAGATCGCCTCGGGCGCACCCTTCAACCGGAAATGCCAGATCTCGGTCAGCGTCTTGTCGACGCCGATTGGCCGCACCGCCCGCAGCTGCTGCAATGGCGATTGCACCGAGAGCCCGGGATAGAGCAGCACGTGGTGGATGTTGACGCCTAAGATCTCCTCCATGCGCGCCCTGCCGTAGGCCTTCTCCATCACCGCCTCGTAGGCGAGCGTATCGGGATCGCGCGGGCGCAGGCCCATGTAGCCGGTCAGGATGCAATGGCCGTTGGGATAGCCGATGGTCTCGAAGGCATCCCACTTGGTGATCGGCGTCGCGAAGGCCGACAGGAAGTGATAGCTGAGCGGCGCGTGGCCGCCCGCCTCGTTGATCGCCTCCTCGACCTCGCCCGCCGCGCGGCCGGTCGATTCATGGGTCACCGCCGGGTGCAGCGCGTCGAGCTGGTTCTCCAGGAAGATCTTCCAGTTCGACTGCTGGATGACGCGAAAGCAGGTCGGCACCACCTCGACCTCGCCCTCCGGCGCGCGATCGCACATGTCGTCGAAGGCGATCCTGGCCGGTCCCAGCCA
>JAFAKN010000453.1 GCA_019235415.1 Alphaproteobacteria bacterium | reverse complement strand
CGCGTAGCCTGCCCCGAGCGAAGGCGAGGGGCTCGGCTCCGGTCGGGATGACGGATTGATCGAGCCATGGGCCGGCTATAGTGGCCATGCCAGGTCTACCAGCGTCATGTTCGACATAAAGGTCTGCCCCTCCCGCCAGGTCGTCCTCGTGCGGTTCCATGGACTGTTGAGCGAGGACGACTTCAGCTCGCTCGACCGGCTGGCCAGCCAGGCGCGCGGCCGCGCCGAGTACGACTGCGTCTTCGACCTCAGCCAGGTCGAGCGTGTCGACCTCGCCACCGAGTTCGTCGCCAAGCGCGGTTCGCTGCCGCAGGCCTTCACCAACCGCGAGCGCATTTATGTCGTGCCGCAGGACGACCTGAAGCTCTTGACGCGCCTCTACGCTTCGTATCAGGCCGCAGAGGGCTGGCGGCCTCCGTCGATCGTCGCCACTCTCGACGAGGCGTTGGCTACGCTCGGGGTCAGCCTGTCAGAATTTCAGGCCGTTCCACTGCCGCCCGCTTGACCAGCGACTTGCCGAGCAGCGCCTCGACCTCGGCGCGGCAGACGCTCGCCGTGCCGCTATGGGACACGGCAACGGCTGCAGTGGCCATCGCCAATCCCAGCGCCTTGTCGGTCGGCCAGCCGCGCGCAAGTCCGAGCACGAGACCGGCGAGGAAGCTGTCGCCCGCCCCGACGCCGGTGCGCTCGCTGACCGGGATCGCGGCGGCATGCCGGACGCCTTCAGCCGTGGCCACCATCGCCCCCGCCTCGCCCAAGGTCAGCGCAATCATCGCCGACGCGCCGGAGCGCACGAGCTCCAACGCCAGGGTCGCTCGCGTCGCGTCATCCCGTGCCTCGCGGCCGACGATCGCTTCGAACTCGCTGAGGCTCGGCTTCAAGATGCTGATGTTCCGGCCGAGCGATGCCTTGAGCGGCGGTCCTGACGTGTCGAGGGCGACTCGGATGCCGCGTGCCGCAGCCGTGTGCGCCACCTCGGCGTAAAAATCCGACGCGACGCCCGGAGGCAGGCTGCCGCTTATGACCAGCCAGTCGGCCTCGAGCCGGTCGATGGCCTGCAGGATGGCGGCGCACTCTGCCGGCTCGAGACGAGGGCCCTGCGGCACGAAGCGGTATTCGCCGCCCTGCTTCCTGTCGAGCACGGTGAAGCTGATGCGCGTGGCACCGGCAATCGGCACGCTGACGGTCGGCACGCCGGATTGACCCAGCATCGCTTCGACGTAACGGCCGGTCACGCCGCCGGTGGCGACGATCGCCAGCGCACGGCCACCGAGCTCGTGGACGACGCGGGCGACGTTGATGCCGCCGCCGCCCGGATCGAAGCGCTCGCCGAAGGTGCGGATCTTGTGGCCCGGCCGCACGGCGTCGGCCTGGGCCGCGACGTCGACGGCAGGATTGACCGTCAAGGTCGCGATCAGCGGCCCGGCTTGCGCAAACTTCTCTTGCGAGGCACCGCTGTTCACCCGCCTCTCCCCTCTCTGTCCAATCAGGCCGACTTGATCTCGACCTGCTTCACCTGAGCGCGCGGCTGCGCGGCCTTGGGAATCTCCAAGCTCAGCACGCCGTTCTTGAAGCGCGCCGCAATGGCCTCGCGGTTGGTATCGGACGGCAAGGTGAAGGCGCGGGTGAAGCTGCCGTAGCTGCGCTCGGAATAGTGGGTCTTGTCGTCGCTCTGCTCGAGCTTCTTCTCGCCTGAGATGGTGAGCACGTCGTCGTCGATCTGGACCTTCACATCCTTCTCGTCGAGGCCGGGCAACTCGACCGAGACGCAGTAGCCCTTGTCGTTCTCCTTGACCTCGGCTTTGGGCACATGGTCGAAGACGCGCAATGGCCTGGGCTCGGCGCTCGGCGCCATCTCCGGCCAGTTGACCGGCCAGCCGCGCATCATGCGATTGAACATGCGGTCGAAATCGCCGCCCAGCAGCGAGGCCCGCGGATCGATCAAGGACTTGGCATCCGCCATGTGGTTCTCCGTTTCGGATCGAAGCTGATCCGCATCGATCTCTACGCCGCTGCCGGCGCTGCAACTTGACGAAGATCAAACCGCGGACCGCTCCTGATGTCCCTGCACCCCGCTGGCTTGGCGCCGAGGCTGCCTGCCGTCTTGCTCACCACGTTGATCTATCGCAAGGGGCAGCCCGCCGTCGCTCGGTATGCATGAAATATCATGACCTTGGTCCATCCCCCGCGCCTCGCTGACGGGTGGCAGCGCTCGTGGCCTGAACCTTGAAGCACGAGGATCGAGAATCGGCCGTCGGGGCATCGGCCGTCGGGCCGAGGCCGTTGCGCCGCTTCTGGCACACCGCATCCGGCTTCTGGTCGGCCGGCCGCGGTCTGGCGTGGTCGTTGATCACCTTCCTCGCCATATGCGTCGTCCTGCAGCTCCTGGTGCAATATCGGCTCAATCTCTGGAACAGGGATTTCTTCAACGCGCTGGAAGCGCGCAACAGCGGCCAGTTGCGGCACCAGGCGTACCTGCTGCCGGCGTTCGCCGCCGCGAGCGTGCTGCTGGCGGTGAGCGCGGTCTGGGGCCGCATGACGTTCCAGAGACGATGGCGCGAATGGCTGACCCGGCGCCTGACCAAGCGCTGGCTCGCGCGCGACAACTACCGGCGGCTCGATGCCGACGAGCCCGAGCCGCAGCTGGCCGAATATCGCATCGCCGAAGACGCACGCGTCGCTACCGACGCGCCGATCGACCTGGCGGTCGGGCTGCTGTCCTCGACATTGACGGCAGCCACCTTCGTTGCGGTCCTGTGGAACGTCGGGGGGTCGTTCGATCTCACCCCCCACGGCATCGACTTCGTGCTGCCCGGGTATCTGGTGATCTGCAGCCTCGCCTATGGCGGCTTTGCCAACGGCGCCATGATGTTGGTCGGCCGCAATATGGCGCGAGTGATCGAGCGCAAGAACCAGGCCGAGTCGCAGTTCAAGTTCATCCTTTCTCACGTGCGTGAAAAAGGTGCCGGCGGGCCCGGACCGCGGCGTGTCGCGCCCATTGCCTACAGTCTGGGGGAAGTGCTGCGTCAGTGGCGGCGGCTGTGTGGGCAGCACATGCGCACGACACTGGTATCGCACGGTCACACACTTCTGGCGCCACTGGTGGGCTTGGTCGTGTGCGTTCCCAAATATATCGACGGGTCGATGATGCTGGGCGAAGTGACCCAGGCGGCGGCGGCCTTCGCTGCGGTCCAGGGTGCGTTCAACTGGCTGGTCGACAACTATCCGAGACTGGCGGAGTGGGCATCGTCGGCGGCGCGGGTCGGCAACCTCTTGCTGGCGCTCGACAGGATCGATGCGAAAGCCGGGTCGCCCCAGCCGCTACCAGCCTGACATGACCAGCAACTGCCAATCGTTTGCAACCGGTACGATGCAACGGCGCTTGCGCATCGCGCGGCACTGGGCTTGCTTGCTCAGTCTCGGTTGGAGAAAGGCGCGCAATGCTGGGCCACTGCCGAATTCGTCATTCGATGGCCACGCCAGTGGCCGCGATGTTGCTCGCGGGGGCGGTGCCCGACGCCAGAGCCATCGACGAAATCCAGGTCTACAACGCCGAGATCGCGCCGGTCGGCACCTTCACCCTGCAGCAGCATCTCAACTTCGTATGGACCGGCAGCAACACGCCGGACTTTCCCGGCGCCATTCCCTCCAACCGCACTCTGAACGGCACGCCGGAGCTCGCCTACGGCGTGACCGACTGGTTCGAGCTCGGCCTCTATGCGCCGTTCGCGCTGGCCAACGACGGCACGTTCTATTCTCAAGGCGCCAAGCTGCGCACGCTGTTCGTCTCGCCGCATGCGGCGGAGCGCAAGACGTTCTACGGGCTCAACATCGAGCTCAGCTACCAGACGCCGGCCTTCTTGCAGAGCCCGGTCGGCCTCGAGCTGCGGCCGATCCTGGGCGTTCGCGATCTCGGCTGGGAAGCGATCATAAATCCGATCGTCGACGTGAGCTTCGGGCCGTACGGCCAGGTGGACTTCGCCCCGGCCGCGCGCATCGCGCGACAGATCGCGGGCGATGTGTGGCTGGGCGCCGAGTACTATTCCAACTTCGGGCCGTTCTCCAACATCGGCACCATCGAGGGCCAGCAGCACACGATCTTCGCAGTGATCGACTTCACCGCCTTGGGCTTCGACGTCAATTTCGGCGTCGGCTTCGGGCTCACCGATGCGTCGGACCAGCTCGTCACCAAGCTGATCATCGGGCGGGCCTTCTGAGCCGATCAGGCAAGGCCGAACAGCTCGGTCTTGGCCTGCACGCCGCGCAGCGAATGTGGGCCAAGCGACACCAGCCGGTCCGCCGCCGCGCCGGCCGCGTCGGCGAAGGCGCGCGAGACGAGCAGGTTGCGGCCGAGCTCCTTGCATAAAAGCTCGATGCGCGCCGCCTCGTTGACCGCCGGCCCGATCACCGTGAAGTCGAGCCGCGCGTCGACGCCGACGTTGCCGTACTGCACCGGGCCGGCATGCAGCGCGATGTCGAGACCGGGCGTCGGCTGGCCGCTACGGCGGCGCGCGGCCGCCAGCGTGTCGATCAGCGACAGCGCCTCGGTCGCGGCCTCCAGCGCGCCGGCGCACGCCGCAGCCGGTGGGCCATCATCGATGCGGAAGATCGCTAAAATGCCGTCGCCCAGGAACTTCAGGATCTCGCCGCCGCGCGCGACGACGGGGCGGCCCATGCACTCCAGGCAATCGTCGAGCAGGCCGATCAGCGCGTTGCCCTCCAGAGCGTCGGCCAGTGCCGTGAAGCCGCGCAGATCGGCGTAGTACAGCACCGCCTCGACGCCCTGCACCCGGCCGCGATGGACCGTCCCGGCCAGCACGCGTTGCGCGGGATCCTCGCCGAGATAGGCGGCGAGCAATCCCTGCTGGATCATGCGCATGGTCGTGGCCTTGGCGGCGACGGCGAACAGCGGCAGCAGGGCGCGCAGGCAGGCAAGATCGTCGGCCGTGAAGCCACCGCTGCGGTCCGTGGTGACCGAGCAGACCAGCCACAGCTCGCCCAGGCGCTCGGCGTCTTCCGGTCCTTCGAACTGAGGGGCGAGCTCGCCGAACGGGAACACCCGGCCAAGCCATTCCGTCAGGCCCGTGGCGCGCAATTCGGCGAACACCGGCACCTCGTCGGTTGGCTGCGGCGCGCTGAGGTCATAGCGGCGCTCGGCGATGCCATGGCGCAGCATCGGCGTGAACGGGCTTTGGCGCAGGATGGGTGCGTCGATGTCGCGATGGCTGAACTCGAAGCGGGCGCTCGGCCCCTGCCCGCGCTCCCAGATGAGGCTGCGCGCCCGGACCATGGGATGCAGCGTGTTCATGCCCACGAACATGCGGGCAGCGGAAATGCCCAGCTCGTTGATGCGGCGGCCGAAGCCGTCGACGATCTGCTCGAGCGGCAGGCTGCGCAGGCCGGCATCGGCCAGCCAGCCGGCCAGCCTCAATATGCAGTCCTCGTGGGACTGGGGCGCCTCATAACTGGTGAAGGTCACGCGACGGCAGTGTCCAAATTTGACGTCAGAAAGATGATCCCGGCCTCAGTCCATTTGCCACCAACGGCGAGCGGATGCCGCCCAGGTGCAGCACGGCGTAGAACGGTTATCGTCTCCAACGCCTCGCGACTGGGGTCAAGACCCATAAAGTCGGAAAGACGCGGGGTCTTGTTGCGACTCGATTGCCGGCATCGGTTACATCGACCGGTTCGTCGTGGACGGGCTAAAACGTGTCATCTCCAGGTCGCGCCGTTACGCGAAGAAAGGATGGGGTGGCCCGCTCTTTCCCCTCCGCTCAACATTGGTCAGGGCGGTTCGCAAATCGTCGTCGGACAACGCGATCCTGAACCCGTCGCGTAGCACGGTCCGATAGTCATCCATGCTTTCGAGGGTGCGACGTTCGGCTCTTCCTGAAGGGTGTCGAACGTTGAATCGCGCATTGAAGAGGGTGAGCCGCGTGCGGTTTGGACCTGGCAACGCTGCGATCATGTTGTTGAGATATGGGCTTTGGGGATGCGTTCCCGTGAACCAATTGCAGATCTCGTACTCGGCATCAAACCGGGGAAGAAGCACGACGCGGTAGATGTGCTCCCATCGATCTCCGAGGCGGGATTGCAGCGTCAACTCATCCCCCATCGCGATGAAACGCATCACTTCGTGCGGTGTGCCCTGCTCCACACCGGGTGAGAGCCGGAGCGGCGCAGTTGGTGCCAGATTGCCAAATCCGACGTCGGCTAGAAACGACCCCTGCGGAAGATCAACTCGAAGGACCATGTGGAGCATGGGACGCGGCGCATCGATGTCTAGTCCACGCACGACGCGCGCCTGAAGACTGGTCACCTTGTAGCCGAGTGATCGCAGGCCGCCCCGAAAGAGCATGTTCTGCTCGAAGCAGTATCCGCCGCGCCCACGGGTGATCATCTTGTCCTGAAGCGAGCGAAGGTCCAATTTGGGCGGCCGGTCCAGCAGGACATCGATGCTCTCATAGGCGATGGCGGACGAATGAGCGAGCACAAGCGCCTGCAGAGTTTCGAGGTTCGGCGCTCGAGAGCTGCGATAGCCGATGCGCGCGAGCCACGCGTCTTGATCGAAATGCTCGTCCGACATTGGAACCCCCCGTCGATGCGACAGTGATGATGTCGCAGGGCTGCCTGTATCCGATCAAGCGGTCTGCACTGAGTCACTGTCTGACGAACAACTCAAGTTCAACGATGTCAGACCCGGAGCGCCAACTTTTTTCGGCGTTGACTCTAGTCGTCGCTAGGAGGTGCCTCGACTTCGCTTTGCCCGGGACGATGGTCAGCCTAGAAACTCGCGGAACTTGCCGATCACGAATTCCGGCCGCTCGCGCACTGACGCGTGACCGGCGTTGGGCACTTCGACGACACCCTTGCTGCCGGGGATGTTGTCGGCCATCCAGCGTGCGGCGTCCTTGAACGGCTGGCCTTCGTTGGAGCCGAGCAGGATCAGGGTCGGCATGGTCATGCGCTTGGCCTGCTCACGGGCATCGAGCATGGCGAGCCATTCGCAGCCCAGCGCGTACCCCTCGCCGCTGCACGACGCCCACTTCTCCTTGACGTGGCGCACGTTGGGACCGTTCTCGTCGAGCGAGGGCTGGGTGAAGAACACCTTTTCGAGCATCGGGATCAGGCTCGCCACGCCGTTCTTGCGCGCGAGCCCGGCGCGCACCGGCCAGTTGGCGCGCTGCTCGTCGTTGTAGCGGGGCGAACAGTCGCACAGGATCACGCGGTCGACCCTCTCGGGATAGGTGCCGGCGAAATGCTGAGCGAGGGATCCTCCCATCGAGATGCCGGCGAGGCTCGCTTTCGCAATGCCCTCCCGCTTCAGCAGGCCGTGCAGCTGTTCGCTGAGCTCGGCCTCGCCGTATTGGCCGGCCGGCAGCTTCGAATCGTGATGGCCGGGGAAGCTGTAGGCAATCAACTCGAAACGATCGGCCAACGGATCGAGCACGTCCCAGAAGTGCCAGTCCATGCCCAGGCAATGCAGCAGCACCAGCGGCTTGCCGCGGCCACGCCGGTGCACCGTGATGTCGGCGGGGTCGAGCGGCTTTGGGTTCCAGTCCATCGGTGTTTCCTTCACGCGGCGAAGCAGTCGGACAAGGGATAGAGCTCGAAGCCGGCCTTGCGGCCGGTGAGACGCGCGCTTGCGGCGGGCGCGAGCATAGGACCCGCCCAGCATTATCCCCGCGGCGACCGCGTTCAGCACCGGCAGCGGATCGAACATGGACCGCCGTATCCTCCCCTTGGACTAAACTCTTTGCGCGAGCTTGCGCCAAGCCGGGCGCCAGCGTTACCGGGCAGAGCGCAAAAGTGCTTTTCCAAATTGTCCGAAATACCCCTCTGCCGCCATTTAAGACTTTGCGGCAGAAGTGATCTGGCCAATTCGGCGTTGCCTCGATCGGGGAGGTGCGCAGCAATGGTTGCGAAAACACAAGGTCGCCCAGGGAGCGCATCATGCAGTTTGGATTGTTCGGCGGCGCGCGGACCAAGCGCAGCGTCGGCATTGAGGACAGCCAGGGCTACGAGAGCTTCATCGAATACGTGGTCGAGGCCGATCGCCTGGGCTTCAAGCAGCTGTTCATGGTCGAGCACCATTTCACGGGGCAGGGCCAAGTCTCGGCCTCGATGACCGTGCTGGGCTATCTCGCCGCCAAGACCAAGAACATTCGCCTCGGCACCGCCGTGGTGGTGCTGCCCTGGCACAACCCGGTGCTGGTGGCCGAGCAGGCCGCGACGCTCGATCTCTTGAGCGGCGGGCGGGTCGATTTCGGCGTCGGCAAGGGCTATCGCCAGGCCGAGTTCGACGGTTTCTGCATGCCCATGGCCGAGGCGACCGAGCGCTTCGACGAGGCGATGGAGATCATCCGCAAGGCATGGACCACCGAGGGCCGCTTCAGCCATCACGGCAAGCGCTGGCACTACGACAACATCGTGGTCGAGCCCGAGCCGTTGCAGCGCCCGCACCCGCCGCTGTGGCTGGCCGCCGGCAGCCCCGACAGCGTGCGGCGCGCGGCGCGCGAGGGTTACAACCTACTGCTCGACCAGTTGGCCCAGACCGACCAGATCATCCGGCGCATCGCGCTGTTCCGCGAGGAATGCCAGCGCATCGGCCGGCCGTACGACGCCAACATGGTGGCGACGTCGCGCGCGCTGCAGATGGTCCACAGCGATAGCGAGCGGGCCGCCGCGTACGCCACGCGCCAGCGCGTCGTCAACATGATCGGCGACCTCGCCCGCGACAAGCTCGCCGACCGCGTCGAGGAGGACACCGCCCCGCTGCTCGGCACGCCCGACGAGGTGATCGCGCGGCTGAAGGAGCTCGAGGCCGGCGGCGCCACCAACATCCTGCTGGTCGATCCCAACGCCTCGGTCGGCAACCTGCGCGCCTTCGCCCGCGAGGTGATGCCGGCCTTCAAGCCGGCCCGTGCGGCCGCGGCGGCGGAGTAGCAATTCTTGCCGGACCGCGGGCCTCCAGGCCCGCTTCTTCCTGTCATCCCGAGCGCAGCTTCCTGTCATCCCGAGCGAAGCGAGGGATCCTTAAGGCAAAAGGAAAGATCCCCCGCTCCGCTCGGGATGACAGCGGGTCCGGCGAGACGGCTACGCGTTGCGCGTGATCTGGGCCAGGAAGTCGATGAAGGCGCGCAGCTTGGCCGGCAGGTGGCGCTGCGGCGGGTAGAGCACCGAGACCGGCGCGCCTTCCAGCTCGTAGTCCTTCAGGATGGCCCGCACCTCGCCCTTGGCGAGGTCCTTGCGGTAGAGCCACCACGTGCCCTGGGCGATGCCGGTGCCGGCGACCGCCGTCTCGCGCAGCGCATCGCCGCTGTTGATCATGGCGTTGCCGCGCACCCGCACCGTGAAGGGTTTGCCGTCGCTGCCTTTAAAACTCCAGTCGGGTCCGAAGCGGCTGATCAGGCAGTTGTGCTGCTGCAGCTCCTGCGGCGTCTTGGGCTCGCCATGGCGCTTGAGATAGCGCGGCGACGCAACGGTCACCTGCGGCCCGCGGGTCAGCAGCCGCGTGGTCAGTCGCGAATCGGTCGCATGGCCGGTGCGGACCGCGACCTCGAAGCCTTCGGCGATCAGGTCGACGGCGGTATCGCTGAAGTGCAGCTCCAGGCTGATCTCGGGATAGCGCTCGAAGAACTTGGGCAGCTCGGGCGCCAGGGTGACGCGCCCGAACGACAGCGGCAGCACGGCGCGGATCGAGCCGCGCGGCACGCCGCTGCCGCGCTTGACCGCTGCCTCGGCGTCATCGAGATCGGCCAGGATGCGCTGGCAGCGATCGTAGAATTCCTGGCCGAAGTCGGTGGTCCTGAGCCGCCGCGTCGAGCGGTTGAAGAGCTGGGCGCCGAGCTCGTCCTCGAGCCGCGAGATGGTCTTGGTCACGGCCGAGGGCGAGTGCCCCAGCCGGGAGGCGGCGGCCGTGAAGCCGCCATGCTCGACGACCCTCACGAAAACGCGCAGGGCCATGAACTTGTCCACGGCGCCGAACCCTCAGGCGGCGCGTTCGCGCCACCGCAGGAAGTCGACGAAATAGGCGGCGAGCGTGCCGTTCTTCCTGGCCCACGCGTCGAAGTCGACGTCGACGTCGACTTCCTCGGCCATGACCTCGCGGTACTCGCTGTTGGGCATCAGCCGATGCGCGGCCTGGCCGGGCTCGCGCGGATGGATGCGGTCGTTGCCCGGCACGATCAGGGTCGGCAGCGCGATGCCGCGCATCTCGTCGCGCGTGATGCCCGCCACCGGATGACCGCTGCCCTGGTGGAAGCCCTTTAGCCAGCGGTGCATCGCCGCCAAAAAGCCGTCCTTGCCCATGCCGTCGAGGATTTTGCGGTTGGCCGGATTGGCGGCGATCATCGCCGCGAAGTGCTCGGTCTTGGCCACGGCGTCGATCCCGCCCTTCTCGGCCGCGTCGATGAACTGCTCGTAGTAGTTATAGGCCAGCCGCTTGGCCGCGTAGGGCCCGCCGGTCACGCGCCACAGCAGCAGCGCCTTGACCGCCTCCGGATGGTGCAACGCCAGCAGGAGCGACAGCCGCGAGCCGGAGGAGCAGCCCGCCACGTAGGCCGGACCGGCGCCCAGCGCCTTCAAGAGCGCCAAGAGATCCTCGGCCTGCTCGTGGCTCTCGGAGTCGCCGGTAAAAGCGATCTCGGAAGCGCCGGTGTTGCGCCGGTCGTAGACCAGGACGCGGAACCCTGACTCGGCCAGCAGCACGCCCAGCGCGCGGTCGGAGGCGAGCCCGCGCCGGCCGCCCGGCGAGATGGTCACCCACGGGCCGCCCTTGCCCAACACCTCGTAGACCAAACTGACCCCGCGGACCGCGAGCCGTTGCATGCCGCTTCCTCCGTTGCTTGCCGGGACCGTACGCTGGGCCCGTTCAGGCGACAACCGGCAGGAACCCTTGGACCAGCGGCAAGGTCACGAACGCCAGGATGGTATTGGCCATGATGACGAAGGCGAGCGTCTCCTCGTCCAGCTTGAAGCGGCCGGCAATGATGAACGACAGGAGCTGGCTCGGCATGGCGGCCTCGAGAACGGCGGCGTTGCCGTAAAGGCCGCTGATGCCGAGCGGCACGATCACCAGCGAGGCGATCCACGGCGACAGCAGCAGCTTGATGGCCGATGCCGGCAGCGCCAGCACCATCAGCCGCGTCGGTTTGAACTTCAGCGCCATGCCGAGCGACAGCATCATGATGCCGGTCACCGTCATGGCGAGAATGCCCGCCGCATCGAGCAGGAACTCGGGGCAAGGAATACCGGACGCTCTCCACATGACTGCCACCAGCAGCGCCCAAATGGGCGGCAGCTTCAGCGCCTCGTAGGCCGTCCTGCGAAAGGTGATGCGCTCTTGGGTGCCATAGGCGATGGCGATCATGGCGCCCACCGTCAAGTTCAACGACGACTTGCTGACCTCGAACAGGACTGCGACTTCCGCCACTTCGTCGGCATGGCCCGGAAACGTGCCCAGCAGCACCGGCAGGCCGAGGTAGGTGACGTTGCCGAAGGCGCAGCCCAGCATCATCGCGCCCTTGGTCGGACCGGGGATCGGCAGGAAATGGAAGACCAGGAACGCCGCCGCGAGGCACGCGGCCACAGAGGTCGCGGCCACGATCGGGATCTCGAAGAACAGACGGTCGAGCCGCGATTCCATCACCGTCTGGAAGACCAGCGCCGGCAGGAAGACGTAGAGCACCAGCAGGTTCATCGCCTGCCGCCGCTCTTCCATGCCGGCCACGGCATGGCGTAGAAAGGCGCCCAGCGCGGCGATCAGCGCCAGGGGCAGGAAGACGGCCGTCACGGAGCGGGGAGATCGCGGCTAGCGTTCAAATCCGTCATCCCGACTCGCGCGGATCTGATCCGCGCCTTAGCGGGAAGCGCGAAGTGGAGGGACCTTTTCATGCTAGCCGCACCACCCAAAACAGGTCCCTCCCCTACGCCTCGCTTCGCTCGGCTCCGGTCGGGATGACGGATAGCGGTCGTCATCGACGCGCACGCCGGTGTGGTGGATCTCGAGGATCCTCACGGCCATGTCTTGTCTCCCCCGCTGATGGCCCGAGCATAGGCGATCGAGCATAGGCGATCGAGCATGGGCGATCGAGCATGGGCGATCACGGGGGCGCCGGCAGCATCGTGCCCTTGGGCAGCGCGGCGCAGTGGTCGTAGATGTCCGACGGGCGGGTGAACCACACCTTGTCCTTCTGCGGATGGTTGACGATCTGCTGCAGCGCCTCGCGCAGCATCCGCAGCCGGTAGGGCTGGCCCACGATCATGGTGTGCAGCGCGATGCCGCAGACCAGCGGTTGCTTGGCCGACTGGCGCAACAGCTCCTCGAACTGGCCGATGATGAAATCGCGCAACTGCTCGGGCGTGTGGTGGCGCACCAGGATCTGCGGGCTGTCGTTGATCTCGATCGGATAGGGCACGCTCATCAATGGTCCGGAGCGGGTCTTCATCCACAACGGCTGGTCGTCGGCCGGCCAGTCCATCAGGAAGTCGAAGCCCACCTCCTTGAGGAGATCGGGCGTGTGATGGCTGGAGCTCATCCACGGCGCCATCCAGCCGCGCGGCGGCTTGCCCGAGGCCTTGGCGATGGCGTCGCGCACCTCCTCGAGGAAGCGCTTCTCGTCGGCTTCCCACATCAGGCCCTGCCGCTCGGCATTGGTGCGGCCGTGGCCGATGAACTCGTCGCCGCGGGCCTTCAGCGCTGCGACGATCTGCGGCGCGTAGTCAAACACCGTAGTGTTGATCAGGTGCGCCGCCGGCAGGTTGAGCTCGTCGAACAGTTCCAGGCAGCGCCAGACGCCGACGCGGTTGCCGTAGTCGCGCCAGGCGAAGGTGCGTGGATCGGGCGGCGTGCCGGCAACCGTCAGCAGATGGCCATCGCCGGCGCCGAACGCGAAATGCTCGATGTTGAGGCCGAGATAGACGGCCAGCCGCTTGCCTCCCGGCCACGCGTAGTCCGGCCGCTCGACGATCGGCGAGTAGGCGTAGCGGTTGTGGTAGGGGAGACGGAGCATGAAAGTCCTCGGGGTTGAGAAGACGTTGTCATCCCGAGCGCAGCGAGGGACCTTTCTGTTGCCTCAAAGGTCCCTCGCTCCGCTCGGTATGACAGGAGTTCAGCGTTTCACGATCGTCGTGCCGGTCCGCGACTCGACCGCATTCATCGCGCGAAACCGCGCCACCGCCTCGGCATGGAAAGCACGTTCGCTCGCCCCCGCCTCCTGCAGCGGCCGCGGCTCGTCGTCGAAATTGCCGTGCTTGTCCTCGCCGCGCACCAGCATGGCCGTGACGCGCTTGGGCGAGGTGCAATGCGCCCAGGTCGGGATGTAGCTGATCCCCAGCCCGACCCGGCGATGCCGCGAGCGGTTGGGACGCGAGTTGTGGACCAGATGCGTGTGATGCAGGGAGAACTGACCTGCCCTCACCGGCATGAACTCAGTTCGTCCGCGCGCGACGTCGACCGCGAGCGTCTGGCCGCGCGACAGAAGATTGTCGGTGTTCTGCAATTCGGCATGCGGCAGCTGGCCGAGCTTGTGCGACCCGGGCACCACCTCCATGCAGCCGGCCTCGATCGGCGCGTCGGTCAAGGCCACCCACGCCGTCACGTGGCACGCCGGCTCGAGCGCGAAGTAGGTCGCGTCCTGGTGCCAGCTGACGTAGGTCCCGGTCCCGGGATCCTTGGGCCAGACGCTGAGATGGAATACCCGGATGTCGGGTCCGATCAGGTCCTCGACGGCGTCGAGCAGCTCGGGCGCGCGCACGATGTCGTCGACCCAGGGAAACAGCAGATGAGGCTTGAAATTGTGGCCGCGCGTCATCTTCTGGCCTTCGCTGCGCTCGAAGGCCTCGAGCCTGGCGCACCACGCCTGCGCCTGTTCCGCCGAAAAGGCATCGACCGGACAGACATAGCCGTCGCGCTGGTACTGCTCGATCTCGGCCGCGGTCAACTTCTTGGGCATGGCGAGAAGATTAGCCCGGGTCCGGTGGAGTTTCAGCATCGTTGTCATCCCGAGCGCAAGCGAGGGACCCTTAAGGCGACAGGAAAGGTCCCTCGCCGCGCTCGGGATGACAGGTGTGCGTGGCGCTATCCTCGCTTCCTCTTCCGCCGCTCGCGGCGGCGGCGGGCCAGCATGTTGAGGGCCTCGACCAGGGCGGAGAAAGCCATCGCCGTGTAGATGTAGCCCTTGGGCACGTGCATGCCCATGCCCTCGGCGAGCAGAGTCATGCCGATCATCAGCAGGAAGCCCAGCGCCAGCATGACGATGGTCGGGTTGTCGCCGATGAAGCGGGCGAGCGGGTCGGCGGCTGCGAGCATCAGGCCGACCGCTATCAGCACCGCCAACACCATCACCGGGATGTCGTCGGTCATGCCGACCGCCGTGATGATGCTGTCGAGCGAGAAGACGAGATCGAGCACCAGGATCTGCCCGATCGCCGCCAACATCGTCATGCCGACGGCGCCCTGCGGGCTTGCCTCGGCATCCTCGTCCGCCGCGCCCGCGACGCTGTGATGGATCTCCGAGGTCGCCTTCCAGATCAGGAACAGGCCGCCCGCGATCAGGATCAGGTCGCGCCACGAGAAGCCGTGGCCCGCCAGCGTGAACAGCGGATGGGTGAGCTGGACGATGAATGCCACGCTGGCCAGCAGGCCGAGCCGCAAGACCACCGCCAGGCCGATGCCGATGCGCCGGGCGCGCGAGCGCTTCTCGACCGGCAGCTTGTTGGTGAGGATGGAAATGAAGATCAGGTTGTCGATACCGAGCACCGCTTCCATCACCACCAAGGTGGCGAGGGCCGCCCAGGCTCGGGGATCGGCGGCGAGAGCGAGCAGGTCTTGCATTGATCCCACAGTCTAGCGGTGCGCGGACGTCCGGGTCCGCCCGTCGAGTTCCTCTCCCCCGATAGGAGGAGAGGATAGGAGAGGGGGCATCGACCGCTCGTGCAACCCCTCTCCCAACCTCTCCCCCTAGCGGGGGAGAGGAGGTCGACTGGCAAGTTCAGATCGCGGTGCAGTTCGACTCACGGCGAAACCCGGAACTGGTACGGCTCCTCGAGGAGCTTGGCTTCGTCGTCGGTGAGCCTGATCTCGGTCGCCTGAGCGGCCGAGGTGAGCTGATCGAGATTGGTCGCGCCGATGATCGGCGAGGCCATGTAGGGCTTGCTGAGCAGCCAGGCGAGCGCGGTCTGGGCGGGCGAGGCGTTCTTGCCGACGGCGACCTTCTTCAGCCGCTCGGCGATCTCCCAGTCGCAGTCGCGGTAGGTGCCGGCTTGCACCTGGACGTCGTTCTTGGAGCGCTCGGTGTCGCCGCCGCCTTCGCGGCTGCGGTTGGCGGCAAGAAAGCCGCGCGCCAGCGGCGAATAGGGAATGAGCCCGACGCCCTGCTCCTGGCAGAGCCGGTTCATCTCGCGCTCCTCCTCGCGCTGGATCATGTTGTACAGATTCTGCATGGCAATCGGCCGCGCATAGCCCTTCCAGTCGGCGATCATGATCATCTGCGCGAATTTATAGGCCGGCATGGTCGAGCCGCCGATGTAGCGCACCTTACCCGAGCGCACGATCTGGTCGAACGAGTACATCATCTCCTCGATCGGCGTGTAGTGATCGAGGCGGTGCACCTGGTAGACGTCGATGTAGTCGGTCTGCAGGCGACGTAGCTGCTGGTCGATCGAGGCCATCAGGTGCTTGCGGCCGGTGCCGACGTCGTTGGCGACCGGGCTCTGGCGGATGCCGACCTTGGTCGACACCACGATCTCCTCGCGCCTGGCCATCTTGAGGAGCGTGGCGCCCATGATCTCCTCGGAACGGCCGGCATTGTAGTTGTCGGCGGTATCGAAGAAGTTGATGCCGACGTCGAGCGCACGCTTGAAGTAGGCCGGCGCCTCGGCCTCGTCGAACTTGCCCCAGCCGCGGCGGCCCTTGGCGCCCCACGAGTTGCCGCCCAGGCAAATGCGGCTGACGATCAGGCCAGAGCGGCCCAGCGGTCCGTACTTCATGTCAAATCCCCCCTTGCTGGCGGCAGCTTAAGGCCCCACCTTCATGCCATGAAAGTCCTGATCGAATACTGCGGCGCTTGAGGTTACAAGCCGCAGGCCCTCCGTGTGAGGGATCACCTCCAGAAGCTCGGCGCGCCTGAAGTCGAACTGCGTGTCGGCCGCTCCGGCCAGTTCGATGTCAGCGTCGACGGAAACTTGAAGTACACCCGGGCCAGGACCGGGCGCTTTCCCACCGACGACGAGGTCGAGGACCTGCTGTCGGCGTGATCTGCTCCCTTTCCTCCCTGCGCAAAGCGCGGGGAGGTGGCCGCGTAGCGGCCGGAGAGGGGTCATGACTTTGACGCTTGACCCCTCCGTCGCCATATGATGGCGACACCTCCCCAACTATTGTTGGGGAGGAAGTCGTGAAGAGCTAACCCAACACCTCCTTGTTCACGACGTTCGCGGCATTGGGCCGGCCGTCGAAGACGCTAAAAATGTTCTCGATCGCGGTGGTCGCCATGCGGTCGTTGGCTTCCTTGGTGACGCCCGCCATGTGCGGGCTGAAGATCACGTTCTCGAGGCCGAACAGCTTGTTCGTGGGCTCGGGCGGCTCCTTGTCGAGGACGTCGAGCCCCGCGCCGCGCAGCTTGCCGTTGCTGAGCGCCTGGTAGAGCGCCTCCTCGTTGACGATCCCGCCGCGCGCGGTGTTGACCAGGAAGGCGTCCTCCTTCATCAGCGCCAAGGTCTTGGCGTTGAACATGTTCACCGTCTCAGGCGCCTTGGGGCAATGCACCGATACGAAATCGACCTGGGGCAGGATCGCCTCGAGATGGCTGACCTTGGTGGCGCCCGCCTGCTTGATCTCGGCTTCGGAGAGGTTGGGGTCGAGCACGTAGACGTCCATCTCGAAGGCCACGCAGCGCTTGACCGTGCGCGAGCCGATGCGGCCCATGCCGACCACCAGGATCGACTTGCCGGCGAGGTCGGCCGGCAGATCGGTCAGCCTGTGGTGCCAGGACTTCTCGCGCACGAAGCGGTCGTGCTTCTTGGACAGGCGCGCCGAGGCCAGCAGCATGTACATGGCATGCTCGGCGACCGACACGGAGTTGGCGATGCCGGTGGTCATCAGCGGGATCTTGCGCTTGTTGAGCGCGGGGATCTCGACCGCGTCGAAGCCCACGCCGAGCCGGGCCACCACCATCATGACCGGCGCCGCGTCGAGCTCGGCCTGGCGGAAGGCCGTGCCGCCGAGAGTCACGGCGTTGGCGTCCTTGAGCTTGGCATGCAGCGACGGCGGCGAATCGTCGGTCAGGATCTCGTAGTCGACGTCGTCGCGGGTCTTGAGAGCATCGATCCCGGCCGGCGGCATGCGGCCGACGATCAGCACCTTCTTGCGGTTCTTGCCCGTGGTCAT
>JAFAKN010000432.1 GCA_019235415.1 Alphaproteobacteria bacterium | reverse complement strand
CGATGGGCATCATGGGCCGCACGCCCGACTACATGAACATGAAGTTCGCAGCCTTCGCCTCGGCGCCCCGCGTGTGGGCCGGCGACGACGGCCGCAACGCGCGAGGGGCGGCGAACCTCGTGGCCTTCCAGCGCCGTCTCGCCGAAGGCGACCTCGCCCTCACCCACACCATCATCCAGCCCACGGTCGACAAGCGCAGCGACGGGCGGATCCTCGGCAACAAGGTGACCATCCGCAAGGTCGGTGAAACGGCCGAGGGAATCGTCGTGCGCGGCGCGCGCGTGCTCGCGACACTGGCGCCCTACGCCGACGAGCAGACGGTGTATCCCGGCCAGCCGATCCCGGCCGGGGCCACGGCGTATGCGCTGGCCTTCGCCATTGCGCTCGACACGCCCGGCCTCAAATTCCTGTGCCGCGATTCGGCGGCCGCGCCCGGCGCCGATCCCTTCGACAAGCCGCTGTCGTCGCGCTTCGACGAGCAGGACGCCTTCTGCATCTTCGACGACGTCGTGGTGCCGTGGGACCGCGTGTTCATCGACGGCGACGTCGAGATCTACAACTCGATGCGTGAGACCGGTTACGCGATCAGCATGACCACGCAGTCGACCATCCGGGCGCTCACCAAGCTCGAATTCGCCTACGGCCTCGCCAGCCGCATGGCCGAGCTGATCGGCGACTACTCGCCGGCAACCACGGAGATGCTGGGTGAGATGGCCTGCTATGTGCGCATGACCGCCAATGCGCTGGAGCTGTCGCTGGCGCAGGCCTGGCAACGCGACGACGGGGTGTGGTTTCCCAACGGTGCCGCGATCGAGCCGATGCGGTCGATGCTCGCCGTTTGGATGCCGCGGATGGCGGAGATCATCACCGTCATCGGCAGCCATAACCTTTTGACGGCACCCAGCCGCGCCCAGCTCGACGACTCCGAGCTGCGGCCGCTGATCGACGAGATGCTGAGCGGCGCCGACGGCGCGAACGCCGACGAGCGCGCCGCGGTGTTCCGGCTCGCCTGGGACTTCGTCGGCTCCGCCCTGGGCGGCCGTGGCTTCCTCTACGAGCGCTTCTACCTGACCTCCGCGGCGCGCAACAAACAGATGCTGCATTCGCGCTTCTTCGACCGCACGCGCTCGCAGGCGCTGCTCAAGGACATGCTGTCGCGCAGTGGGTGATGACAAGGCGCGCTAGTGTGATGATTCCGAAGTTCGTCATCGAACTTCGGAATCTGAATCACTCTAGATTCAATAGTTTAGTGGCCCGCTTATCCCTGAAATTCGCTGACGAATTTCAGGGGCGGGACACTAGTAGCCCCGGCTCTACGTCGCGTTGATGAACTCGGCGTGCCAGCGCTCGAGGCCGTCCTCCCTCTCCAGGAACCTCACTCCCGGGAGATTTCTGATGGTGACCATGATCCCGTCGACGTCGGGCAAGACCGGTTGGACGTCGAAGGCGTCACCCGAAAGATGGCGGCTGAGATGGGCGACGTCGTTGTCGCTCAGCCCGTCCAGGACGCCGAGCAGGCCAGCGGCGATCTGATCAACGGTGATCGCCTCTGGATGCGCGTCCACCCATTGCTGGCATGCGGCGCTGGCCACGTTAGGGGCATAGGTATTGCGGATATAGTTGCGATGCTGCGGCTGCGCCACGTTCTCCGCCATGGCATGGCACTGTCGGGCCTTGTCGCGGCGCCCACTGGTGAAGATCACCCGCGGATGACTTTGCTTCAGGGCATACGCCGCTTGGCGCGCAGTTTCGCGAAGCTGCAAGGCTTCGATGTTCGGATCCTCGACTATTGGCATGGCTTTTCTCCCCGAGCGACGCCGCCCATCGAGGTCAAGACACGCACCCCGATTGCAGCCGACTGATTTGTACGCTAGCACCCCGGATATGATCTTATACCTTTGGTTGCATCCCGCCGCAAGTCCGAAGTGCAGGCACTGCTGGCATCGCCGTCGAGTTTCTGCCGAGCACGGTCGGCAGAAACTCAGCCTGCAATTCATAAAGTTACACTTGACGTCTTTAGTCTTATTGCTTATCTTAACCCAGTCACACTGGAGGAGCCTTTCATGCCTGGTGGCCGCCCGACGATCTACCGACCGGAATACGCCGAAATAGCCCGCAATGCCTGCATGGTGGGCGCCACCAACGACAGCCTCGCGGAGCGGCTCGACGTCTCCGTGCGGACCATCGGCAGCTGGATCGCGTCGAATCAGGAGTTCAGTGACGCTGTAAAGCAGGGCCGCCAGGTGGCCGACGAGGCGGTGGTCTCCGCCCTGTTCGCGCGCGCCACCGGCATGGAGCGCAAGTTGACCAAGGTCTTCTTCCACGACGGCCAGCCGGTGACGGCGAGCTACACCGTCGAGCTGCCGCCCGACGTGCGCGCCTGCATCTTCTGGCTGCGCAACCGGCGGCCGCGGCAGTGGAACGAGGGCCGGCATCCCTCCAAGGACGAGGACGCGTGCGATTGGAGCGAGCTGGAACAGGCCTGCCGACGCGCGGCGCGCGCCGATGAACGCGACGAGCCGAGCGCCGGCGGCGATGTCGGCGAAGCCCAAGCCGCGCTGCGCGACGCCGCCGACCGCCTTCACGTGCACCTGTGAGGCCATGTTCCTCTCCCCTCATGTTCCTCTCCCCCCGATCGGGGGAGAGGAGAAAGACGGAGGACAACCCGTGACCGACACACCCGAACCGCAACCCTGGCCCGAACCCGACTCCGGCCTGCTCGAAGATGGCCGGCCCGAGCTGCCCGACTTCCCGCTGGAGTCGCTGTCGCCCTTCTGGCGCGGGTGGGTGAGCGACACCGCGGCGGCCGTCGCCGCGCCGATCGACTATGTCGTGCAGGCGCTGTTGGCCTCGGTCGCGGCCGTGTGCGGCGCGGGGGTCGTGGCGCGCATCAACGACAGCTGGGACGAGCCGCTGATCCTGTGGCTGGCGCTGGTCGGCGGACCGGGCAACGGCAAGACGCCGGCGCTCGCCGCCCAGCGCCGCGCGCTGGCCGCCGTCGAAGGAACAATGACGCGCGAGGGCCGCGGGCTTGCCGTGATCGACAACGCCACGCCCCTCCCCGCGCTGCTCGCGGCCGCCGCCAAGCGGCCGGCCGGCGCCGTGCTGTGGCGCGACGAGCCGGGCACGTGGCTCGCCGCGCTCGGCCGCAACGGCCGCCGCGAGCCGATCGACGTCGGCCCGCTGCTCGACGCCTGGTCGCCCCTGCGCACCTCGCAAGGCCCAGGCCGTGCGCCGATCGGCATCATCGGCTGCCTCGATCCGGCGCGGTTCGGCGAGGCGCTCTCGGGCAGCGAAGACGGCCGCGCCGCCCGCTTCCTCTACGCCTGGCCGAAAACGCCGCCGTACCGCTCTTTCCTCGACCGGCCCGCCCTGCGCGAGTCGGAGGGCGTCCAGGCATTGCAGCGCATCGCGCGCATCGCCGGCGATCCGGCCAAGCCGCAGGCGCTCAGCCTCGACGCGCAGGCCCTAAAGGTGCTCGACGGCCATCTGGCGCGGCTGCATCGCGCGCTGCAAGCCAGCGAGAGCGTCGAGGCCGCCTGGCTCGGCAAAGGCCGCGGCATGGTCGCCCGGCTCGGCGCGGCGCGCGCGCTGCTCGACTGGGCGGCCAACGCTTCGGCCGTCGCGCCGACCCCCAGCGTCCTGCGCGGCGAAACGCTGAGCGCCGCCTGCTTGATGTGGGACTATTTCCACCGCCATGCGCAGGCGGTGCTGGGGCGGGGCGTCAGGTCGGAGGGCGAGCCGCGCCTTCGCCAGGTGCTTGGCTGGATCCGTGCGGCGAAGCGGCCGCAGATCAGCCGCGAGGACGTGCGTCGCGAGGCGCTTGGCCAAGCGCTGAATGCGGCCCAGTCGATGCGGGTGATCGACGCGTTGGAGCGTGCCGGCCATTTGCGCAAGCTCGAGGTCGCGGCCGGTCCTGGCGGCGGTCCACGGCCTCTGCGCTGGGAGGTCAACCCGGCTCTGATTGGCGAGTCACTTGCGCCAACTGCGCTAACTGCGCCAACTCAGTCATTG
>JAFAKN010000448.1 GCA_019235415.1 Alphaproteobacteria bacterium | reverse complement strand
TCCTCACGCGCCTGGTCAGCCGCTACGACCACGACGCTGCAACCATCTTCTGGTTCTGCCTGTTCACCAGCGCCGCGTCGTTGGTCGGTGCCGTGCCCGATTGGAAATGGCCGTCGCCGGCGGGATGGGCCTGGCTCTGCGGCCTGGGCATGATCGGCGGGGTCGGACAGGTCCTGGTGACACGTGCGCTGCGGCTGGCGCCCGCGTCGGTGCTCGCCCCGTTCGATTACGTCACCATCGTCTTTGCCGTCCTGTACGGCTACCTGTGGTTTTGTGAAAACCCCTCGCCCGTCGTCTGGATCGGGCTCCCGCTGGTGATCGGTTCGGGCCTGTATATCCTGCATCGCGAGCGGCTGCAGGCCCTCCGGCGGCGCGCCTCACCATCGCCCGAGAAAGCCGCCGCCTGAGGAAACAGCCCGCCTTGACGAGACGGCGCACCCACCACATCTTGTAAGCATGACCGAGACGGCCTTTTCCGTGACCGACAACGCGGCCAAACGCATCGCTTTCCTGGCCTCCAAGGAGGCCAAACCCGTGATGATGCGGGTGGCGGTGCTGGGCGGCGGCTGTTCGGGGTTCCAGTACGACTTCTCCTTCGAGGAGCAGCGCAACGATGACGACCTCCTGATCGAGCGCAATGGCGCCACCGTGGTGGTCGACAGCACCTCCCTGGAGCTGCTCAAGGGCAGCGAGCTCGACTACGTCGAGGAGATGGTCGGCTCCTCCTTCCAGGTGCGGAACCCCAACGCCACCTCGTCCTGCGGCTGCGGCAACTCCTTCAGCGTGTGACAGGACGGGGCGTTCGATCGTCTACCCCGATATTGCTCAGGGGTGGACGCAAGTGCGGAAATATCTTGCATTGCTGGTCGGGATCGTCTTTGCCATAGGCGGAGCCATCGTCGCCCTGGACCTGTTGCTCGTGGCGCGTGTCGTGCCGCTCCTGCTTCTGTCAGGCTCAGGGTTCGTTGCGGTCATGGGCTGTTATCTGGTTTGGGAGACGCTAAGGGATTGGCGGAAGACGTGAGCCCATGAAAATCGCGACCTGGAACGTAAACTCCGTCCGCAAGCGGGCGGGGCATCTCGCGGCGTGGCTGAAAGCCGCCCAGCCCGACGTCGTCGTCCTGCAGGAAATCAAGGCGCAGGAGGCGCAATTCCCCCGCCTCGAGATCGAGGCCACCGGCTACAAAGCGGAGATCGTCGGCCAGAAGGGCTTTAACGGCGTCGCCTTGCTCGCCCGACATCCGGTCGAGATCACCGCCCGGGCATTGCCCGACGGCGACGGCGACGAGCAGGCCCGCTATATCGAGGGCCGCGTCGCGACGCCGGCCGGCCCGCTCACCGTCGGCGGCATCTACCTGCCCAATGGCAATCCCATCGGCACCGACAAGTTTGCCTACAAGATCACCTGGATGGACCGGCTGATCCAGCGCACGCGCCAATTGCTCGAGCGCGAGGAAATGTTCGTGCTGGGCGGCGATTACAACGTCTGCCCGACCGAGCTCGACGTCTACAATCCCAAGGCCTTCGCCAACGATGCCCTCTGCCAGCCGCAATCCCGCGCCGCCCTGCGCACGCTGCTGAACCTCGGGCTCACCGATGCGGTGCGGGCCTTCGATCTCGACGGTGCGTGCTACACGTTCTGGGACTATCAGGCCGGCGCCTGGGCCAAGAACTGGGGGCTCAGGATCGATCATCTGCTGCTGTCGCCACAGGCCGCCGACCGGCTGAGCGCGGTCGGCATCGACAAGACCGAGCGCGGTCGACCCGACGCCTCGGACCACGTCCCGGTATGGTGCGAGCTCGAAGTGTAGTCTCGCCGGACCGCGGACCATCCTGGTCCGCTCATGCTCTTTTGGACCGCGAGCCTCCGGCTCGCTCTTCCTCCTGAGCGCGCGGGACGCGCGCGGTCCAGCAGAGGTCCGGCAAGGCCCTTACTCCGCGCCGGCGCCGATGACGCCGCCGTCGGCGATGATGCATTGGCCGCAGACGAAAGCGCCCGCCTTGGAGGCAAGGAACACCGCGACGCCTCCGATCTCGTCGGGCTGGCCGATACGCTTCAGCGCCGCCTTGCTTTCCGACGCGGCACGGATCTGCGGATTGTCCCAAAGGGCGCGGGCGAAGTCGGTCTGGATCAGGCCCGGAGCGATGGCGTTGATGCGGATGTTGTGCTTGCCCCATTCCATGGCGAGCGACTTCACCAGCGAAAGGTCGGCTGCCTTGCTCATGTTGTAGGCGGCGATATGGGCCGAGCCGATCAGGGCGCCGATCGAGGAGATGATGATGAAGACGCCATCTTTGCGCTCGGCCATCTCCGGCCCGACCATGTTCATCAGCCAGAGGTTGGACATGACGTTGTTCATCATGATCTTCTGGAACACCTCCTCCTTGAGGCCGGTGAGCGGGCCGAAATAAGGATTGGAGGCGGCGTTGCACACCATGATGTCGATCTTGCCGTAGGTCTTGTGCGCCGCAGCGACAAGGTGCTCGAGCTGCGCCTTCTCCGAGATGCTGGCGGCGACCGCGACGGCATCGCCGCCCTTGGCCTTGATGCCTTTGACGACCTCCTCGCAGGCCGGCAGCTTGCGGCTGGAGACGACGACCTGGGCGCCGTGCGCCGCCATCTGCTCGCAAATCGACCGGCCGATGCCGCGGCTGCCGCCGGTCACCACCGCCACCTTGCCCGTCAGGTCGAACATCATCGCATCCCGCTCCCCGCTCTCGATCTATGCCGACCTTAGCGGCGCACGCCGAAACAGCGCAATCAGCTCGACATGGGGCGACCAGAGGAACTGATCGATCGGCAGCAATTTCTCCAAACGATATCCGGACTCCTGCAGGGTCCGGGCATCGCGCGCGAAGCTGCCGGGATCGCACGAGGCATAGACGACGCGCGCGACCTGGCTTCGCGCCAGTTCTGCACACTGTGCCGCCGCACCGGCCCGCGGCGGATCGAGCAGGACGGCATCGAAGGCGTCGAGTTCCGAGGCAGCGAGCGGGTTGCGGAACAGGTCGCGGCGTTGGACCGTGTCGCGCCCGCTCGCGAGCCGCCGCACCGCAACCTGCACTGCTGCTACCGCTTGTTGATCGCTTTCGAACAGCGCGACCTTAAACTCATGGCCGAGGGACAGCGCGCCGACTCCCGCGAACAGATCGGCAAGCCGCTCGGCGTCGCCCACCCAGGCGGCCAGGGCGTCGCGCATGGCGCGCTCGGCTCGCCTGGTCGCCTGCAGGAACACGGCGGGCGGCGGCTCGACGCGCACGTCGTCGAACAGCAGCATCGGTGTGCGTCGCACGACGATCGGCTCGGCTGAAGCGCGACCACCCCAGCTCAGTCGCGCCAAGTCGGCCTGTTCGGCCAACGCCACCAGCCGCTCGCGCGCAGTGAGAGACACATCGAGCCGGCGATGCGGCCGGATCAGCAGGTCGATGCCGCTGTCGCTCTCGTTGGCGATCGCGTCGGCCGCCTCGCCATCGCGCAGGACGTCCAGCATAGCCGCGCGCAAAGGCGGCAGCAGCGCATTGAGGATGGGACGCGCCACAACGCATGTGGCGACATCGACGATGCGGGCGCTGGCGCGCTCATGGAAGCCGGCGAGCACACGCCGTCCCTGCCGGCGCACCACAAAGTCGGCCCGACGCCGCTCGCCGGGCATGCCTAACAGGGGCGGCTCGAAGACAGGGGCCTGCACACCCCGCTGCGTCAAGGCGCGGGCGATCAGCTCGCTCTTCCAGGCGGTGTAGGCGTCGAGCCGCCAATGCTGCAGCGCGCAGCCGCCGCAGATGGCAAAATGGCTGCAGGGCGGCGCCTCGCGATGGCGGGAGGGCGCCAGCACCTCGATCAACTCGGCGGCAAGACCCTCCCCGCGATCGCCCCTGGGCTCGGCCTCGACCGTCTCGCCGGGCAGGGTATGGGGCACGAAATAGCGGCGGCCCTCATGCTCGGCGATGCCGTCGCCGCGCGAGCCGATCTCCCGGATGTCGAGCCTGACGCTCACATCGCGCTTCACCCCAACCAGCTCTTGGCCGGTCGCATCTCGCCGACCAGCAATCCGACCACGTTCTTGACCGGCGGATGGAGGATCTGCGCGCGCTGGTCGGCCGGCAGGACCCCCAGATGGTCGAGCAAGGTCGCCATCGCCACCTCCGCGGCGCGTGCGGCGCCGTCCCAGACCTTGACCGCGACGCCCAGCCCCAGTGTCGGCAGCATGCCGCAGAAGACGCCCTCGGCGCCGGTCTTGATCTGCGCCACGCCGGGCAGCGCTTCGTTGATGCGCGTGCAGAAGCGGCCGGTGCCCGCCATCATGAACGGCTCGGCGCTCATCGCTGCGCGAATGCGGGTCGCGGCCTCGGCGTGCTTGTTCGACAGCCGCGACGGCTCGGCCATGTTGGCCATCGCGCGGGCAAGAACCTTGATCGGCGTCGCCAGCGTGGGAATGCCGCAACCGTCCGTGCCGTAGGGGAAGGCGTTGGCGTCGGCGCCGCTAAGGTCGGTCATGACCTCTCGCAGCCGCCGTTGCACGGGATGGTCGTACTTGATGTAGCCGCGCGTCGGCTCGCCGTAGGCGACGGCCGTGGTGAGAAACCCGCTGTGCTTGCCCGAGCAGTTGTTGTAGGCCGCCGTCGCTTGCCTGCCCGCGCGCGCCAGCTCCTCGATGGTCGCCTGTAGGCGCGGGGGATGCGTGCCGCATTCGAGATCGGCCTCGCTCAGCCCGACGCGCTGCAGCCAGGCCCGCACCGTCTCGACATGGCGCTTCTCGCCGCTATGCGAGGCGCAGGCGAGCGCAATGTGCTCGTTGCCGAGGCCGAAGCCCTCGACCGCGCCGCTTTCGACGAAGGCCATCGCCTGGATCGGCTTGTTGGCCGAGCGTGGCAGGATCGGCCGGTCGATGTCGCCCCAGGCGCCTACGACGCTGCCGTCGGGCCTGACGACCGCGGCCGCGCCCTCGTGACGGCTTTCGACCACCGGCCCTCGCGTCACTTCGATGAGAACGGGACCGCTCATGGCCGTCGCTCCAGCTTCACCACGGTCACGTTGTCCTGATGCTGATCGGCCACTGCCAGGACCGCCTCGATGAGCCCGCGCACCGACTTCGGCACGGCCTCCTGGATCTGCTGCTCGCTCAGCGTCTGGACGCCGTCGCTGCACAGCAGCAGTTTGGCGTCGGGGCCGACTCGCCGGCTGCCCTTGTCGATCAGGGAGAGCGGCTCGCCCATGACTGCCTCGCGCAAGGTGTGGCGGGCCGGATGAACGGCCGCCTCCTCCTCGGAGATCAGGCCTCGCTTGGCCATCTCCTCGATCTGCGGCGCCATCGAATGGTCGGCGTTCAGGCGCTCGATGCGGCCGTCCGACACCAGGAAGAACGGTGAATCGCCGACGCTGATCCAGCGCACCTCGTCGCCGCGCACGTGCACCGCGACCAGCGTCGCGCCCATGCCGGCGAGCTCGCGCTTGGCCGCCGCCTGCTTGCCGACCGCGGCATTGGCGTCCCGCAGGCCATCGCTCAGCCCGCCGCCCTGCTCGACCGCATGGATGAACGCCTCGACCGCGACCTTGCTGGCGACCGCGCCGCCGGCATGGCCGCCCATGCCGTCGGCGATCACGGCGATCAGCGAGCCGTCGGCCAGCGACCGCAGCGCCCAGCTGTCCTCCTGGTAAGGTCGTGCCCCTTGATGCTGACCGCCTTCGCCCTGCCAACTGCCCGACATGCTCCGATCCAATAGCTTCAGTGCCAGACAGCCGGCAGCTTGCTCAAGCCGCGCAGCGTGAAGCTGCGGCGCCAGGCGGGCGAATCCTTGTACGGCAGCTCGATGTTGGGGAGGCGCTCGATCAGCGCCGTGAAGACCAGCTCGGCCTCGAGCCGGGCCAGCTGCGCGCCCAGGCAATGATGGATTCCCCCGCCGAACGACAACGGCCGGATGTTGGCGCGGCCGACGTCCAGGCGATCGGGGTCGGGATATTGCGCCGGATCCCGGTTCGCCGCGCCGAGCAGGATGATGACGCTTTCCTTCGGCTCGATCTTCACGCCGCCGATCTCTACCTCGGCATTTGTGACCCGCCCGGTGAGCTGCACCGACGAATCGTAGCGCAGCAGCTCTTCGACGGCGTTGGGCACCAGCGATGGGTCGGCCTTCAGCCGTTCCCATTGCTCTGGCTGGCGATGCAGCGCCAGCAGCCCGTTGCCGATCAGGTTCGTGGTGGTTTCGTGGCCAGCGCCGAACAGCAGGTTGATATTGGCCTGCAGCTCCTCGCTGGTGAGCTTGTCGCCCGCCTCCTCAGCGCGCACCAGCTCGGTGGCGAGGTCGTCCTTGGGCTCGCGGCGGCGCAACTCGCACAGTTGATTGAAATAGACGGCCGACAGCTCGGTCGCGAAGTTTGCTTGGTCTATCTCCTCGCGCGTCATGGGCACCGGCTCCAGGATGCGGCCGTTGACGGTGCTGCCGGTCAGGAACGGTGCGCGGTGTTCCTCGGGAATGCCCAGCATGTCGCAGATGACGATGACCGGCAGGCGATGCGCGAGGTCGCGCATGACGTCCATATGGCCCTGCTCGACCACACGGTCGAGCTGCTGGTCGACCAGCGCCTTGATGCGCGGCCGCATGTCGGCGACCCGCCGGGCGGTGAACGCCTTGTTCACCAGGCCGCGCAGCCGCGTGTGGTCGGGCGGATCGAGCACCAGCATCGTGCGGGCAAGGCTCGCGATCGCCGGCTCCGTCGCGACCGCCGTATCGCCGTATCGACGCGCCATGGTGGCGAGAAAATCCTTGCCGAACCGCTTGTCGCGCAGCGCGAAGTTAGCGTCCTCGTAGCGCGTGATCAGCCAGAAACCCTGTGGCGTCCTGAAGACCGGCGCCAGCTCGCGCAGCCGCGCATAGAATGGATAGGGATCGGCGATGAAGCCCGGATCGAGCGGATTGAAGGCCGGTGGCGCCTGCGCGCCCGCCGGCGGAGTCATGTCGTTCATGCCGCTTCCTTAGCACGAAGGCTTTCGGGGCGCGAACGAGCCCGCCTGCAGAAGCTGCCGTGCTCGTCTAGACCAACGGCACGTAGTCGTATTCGCCCATGCCCTGCAGCACCAGGAAGGTGAGCGAGCCGTCGCCGGCATTGGTCACCAGATGCGGCCGACCTGCCGCTGCGACGAAACTCTCCCCGGGCCCGAGCTGCACCTCCTGCTTGGGCTTCTGCAGGAAGAGCCGCATGCGGCCTTCCAGCACATAGAATGTGTCGCTGATATTGGTGTGGTAGTGCCACGGCACGGTCTGGGTCGGCGACAGCTGCAGCTCGCTGATATGGAAACCGGGCCGCGCCGCATGACGCGCCCGGCGCTCGACTTCGTAGAGATGGCTTGCATCCTTCACCGGCTGCAAGCGCCGTTCGGCCTTGGTCGTCATGGATCACCTTTCGCAAGGAGCCGCCGCCCATTATGAAGCACGGCCCAACTCGACTGGAAGGACAATGCTCACCATCTACGGCCTCTATCGCTCGCGCGCCTCGCGCAATATCTGGCTGGCCAACGAGCTTGGCATCCCCTTCAAGCTGGTGCCGATCGTCCAACGCTATCGCCTCAAGGAGCCGGTCGCCGCCGACGTCGTGCACACCAAGTCGCCGGCGTTCCTTAAGATCAACCCCAGCGGACACATCCCCTCGATCGAGGACGATGGGGTCGTGCTGCACGAATCGCTCGCCATCAACCTCTATCTCGCCAAGAAGCAGGGTGGTCCCCTGGCTCCTGCCAACGTGGCGGAGGACGGCCAGATGAGCATGTGGGCGCTGTGGGCGGCGACCGAGGTCGAGCCGCATTCTCTGGCGATCGCCCAGCAGGGACCAAGCGAGAGCCTGATCGAAACGCTGCGCGGACCCTTCGCCGTCCTGGATGGCGCGCTGGCCAAGACCGGTTGGCTGGTCGGCGGACGCTTCACCGTGGCCGACCTCAACACCGCGGAGATCGTGCGCTACGCCCAAGGCGCCCCGGCCTTGTTCGATGCGGCGCCCAACGTGGAGCGTTGGCTCGCCGCCTGCCATGGGCGTCCGGCCTTCAAGAAGATGTGGGAGATGCGCGAGAAGGAGCCGACCTGATGCCGAGCCGCAGGCGTCGTTTCGGCAGCCTCACCTCACCCTGAGGAGCGCCCGCAGGGCGCGTCTCGAAGGGTGGGCCGCAGCAGGACTGTTGCTCATCCTTCGAGACGCCGTGCCAAGCACGGCTCCTCAGGATGAGGTGGCTCTCGGCCCGCTGTTTCCCATCGTTCCGCCTTAAGCCACAGCGCGCGGCGGCCAGACCGGCCGATGAAAGCCGAGCGGCACGGACGGCCGGGCCCAGCGCGGTGATGTTTCGGACATTTGCACGACGGGTTTGAGGTGACGCAGCGAGCCGCAGGGCGTTTCCGTCGTCATCGACCATCGGTCCAGCTCTTCCTTGCCGAACTCGTCCGCAACGCTCTTCAGTTCGGTCGCCGAGACTTCACCGCGGTCCACCAGCCACTTTCCGACCTGAGCCAACGAGATCCGCACCAACCAGCTGCCGCCTTCCTGCGCCCGTCGCAGCAGGGCCACCATCGCGCCGAACGCCATCAGATAGCCGGTGCAATAGTCGATCGCGGAGACGGGATAGAATTGCGGACCGGGCGTCTTGCCGGGCACGAGCTCGGCTTGCCGGCTGGTAATCCCGCTCACCGTCTGAACCACGGTGTCGAAGCCGCGGCGTCCAGTCCACGGACCGGCATGGCCGAAGGCCGACAGCGACACGTAGATCAGCCCGGGTCTCTGCGTCGCCAGATCCTGAGGCGACAGGCCCCGCTCGGCCAGCGTACCGGGCCGATAGCCCTGCGTGAAAACGTCCGCTTCACGAACGAGCTCGCGCAGGACCTTCACGTCCGCCGGCACCCTGAGGTCGAGCTGAGCCGAGAGCTTGCCGTGCCCAGTGTCCCATTCCTGGTAGCCAAGGTTGGGCAGATGGCTTGCCGTGATCTTCATCACGTCGGCGCCATGCTCGGCGAGCGTGCGGCCACAGGTCGGGCCGGCGAGGACGCGCGTGAGGTCGAGCGCGCGCACGCCGTGCAGCGGGCGGTCACCCTCGATGAACGGCTCGGGCGGACTGTCGCCGATGCGGACGACCTCCAGCAAAGGCAAGGCGGCAATCGCGGTGGCCTGTGGATGGCCGGCCCATTCGGCCTTGGTGCGCACCATGCCCCCTGCACCTTTCGCGGCGATGATCGCTTCCTCGAGGTCAGCGGCGTTCCAGGTGCGCACCGCCTTGGCGACAGCGTCGCGATCTTCAGGCACGCCGAGGACACCGAGCGCTGCAGCGCGATGATTGGGGAAGTTGCAATGGAGGTAGCTCCACCGCCCGTCGCGCGTGGGATAGACGCCCATAATGCTATTGTGCCCGTGCGCGACCTCCCCATCGCCGAGCTTCATGTAATGGCCGCTGCGCAGCGACGCTGTTGCATGGCGCAGGTCGACCGCCACCCCCTGGCGCCGCCCGGTGCGCCTTTCCCAGAGGGCCGCGGCCGCAAGTCCGGCCGCGGCGATCGTTGCCGCGCCCGCCGCCCCGATACGAAACGGCGTCGGCAGCACAGGATCGATACCGCCGGTGAAGCTCACCGAAGCGGCGAGGTCGGCCGGCCAGCCGACAACCGGCAGGATTGAGCGCAGGGCCGCGTGCGGCGTGGTCATTGCGGCGTGGTCATATCGTTCCTTGGCTTCATTTGGGCACAATCACGTCGTCAGCACCAGCCGATCGACCGACGGCGCGAAACCGAAGTTCTCATAGAAGCGCCGGGCATCGCGGTTGAAAGCATGCACCGCCACCTCGACATGCGTGGCGCCCTCTTGACGCGCCCAGTCGACGGCGGCGGCGAGAAGGCGACGTCCGACACGCCCGCCGCGCTGGTCGGCACGTACAACGAGGTTGTCGACCTCGATCACCTTGCGCGGTACGGCGCCGGCGAAGCCGCGCACAGAACGCGGCAACAACAGGACGAGCCCGATCACGTCGCCGCCCCGCTCCGCAACGAGCACCGTCGACCCGGAGTCACCCAGCCATTGCTCGATCTGTTGGTAGGAACGGGCCGGTCCATCGAACCGCTGGAAAAAATCGGGCCGCGCTCGGCGATGGAATTCGTCCAGCTCGTCGAACAAGCCGACCAGGCCGTCGTAGTCGCGAATGGTCGCGCTGCGCACATGCACGGGCTTGGCGGTCATGCCGCAAGCACCAGCCGATCGCGTGAAACGGCAAAGCCGAAGCTCTCGTAGAACCGTCGTGCGCCGCTCTCCCCGACCACGGCCTCGACTTGTGTCGCTCGGCGCTGCCGGGCCCATTCCACGACGGCAGCGAGCAAGCGGCGGCCGATGCGTTGGCGCCGCTGGTCGGCCCGCACGATGAAGTTGTCGACCTCAACCACCTTCTGCAAGCCGCCTCCCGTGCTGGGCACGAGCCTCGTCACCAGCACGGCGACGCCCAGCACGCCTGCTTCGCTCTGTGCGACGAGCAGCGTCGTGCCTGGCGTCTCTAGCCAGGCCAGGACCTGCTCCCGAGCGTGTGCAGGGTCGTCCAGCAGTCCGGCCAGCACCTCGCAATCACGCGGCCCCGCCAGGCGCACGCGGATCGAGGGCGGCAGCGCTTTCCTCGCCTCCTCGGCTTCAACGATCGACATTCCATCCTCCGTTCGCGGTCCCGCCGCAGCCCGGAGGCCCTCTCCAGAAACACAGAAGCCGCCGGGAAGCGGCGGCTTCGTCAGGTCACAACCCTTCGCGCCGCCTATGTTGGCGACGTAAAGTACCAGTCCTTCTGGAGCAGGTTCATGGTCACGAGGGTCCTATAGGACCGGCTCGATCTTCTTGTCAATTGCCGGTCGGACCTGACACTTGCGCGGAGGCGAGGCGCATCATGGCTCGCGGCCTGCGGTGCGCACATCGCGCGCCGGCCTCAATAAACGCCGGGCACGAGCCGCCATGTCCGCGCGCAATAAGCCTCGTACTCGTGGCCGAACTGCGAGCGTAGCAACCTCTCTTCCGCGCGGATCCGCGCGATCAATGGTACCAATGTGAGCAACGCCAGTGCGACGCCGACCAGCGAGCGGAAGGCGAGCGCCCAGCCGACCGACAGGACCATCATGCCGAGATAGCTGGGATTGCGGATCGTGCTGTAGATGCCGGCGGTCACCAGGGTATGGCCGGGCTGGATCGCCACGAGCCCGCTGAAGCGACGCCCGAGCACGAACACCGGCCAAAGGCGCAGGATCCCGCCGACCACGTAGAGGGCGACACCGAGCCACCGGACGCCATCGCCGTCGAGTGTCAGGAAGTCCCTTCGATCGGTGTAGGCCGGCAGCCACGCGCCTAAAACGCCGAGGACGCCGAATGCCACGAAGACCCAGCGATTGCCGCGATCCTCGCGCTCGCCGGTGCTGAGGTTGCCCGCCGAGAACAGTCCGGCCACCACCATCGCGACGGTAGCGAGCGCCAGCGCGACCAACGGCGGCTTGGAGAAGAAGGCCTCCAAGCCGCCCAGGGCCAGCACGGGCAAAGCGAGAAAACAGCCACTGGCCGCGACGGAAAGGAACGCCACCCGTGGCGTGGTCATGGCAGCGGCGAGCTATTCCGCGGCGACCGCCATCGCCTGCTTCAGGCCCGGCATGGTGAAGCCGAGCTTGTCGAGCCTGGCGATCATATCCTTGCCCTGCGCTTCGGCCGTCTCCACCAACGGCGGCCGCACCGGCGTCCAGGCGGGATCGCTGCCGTAGTGGGCAATGACGTACTTCAGCGCCGGGATCATCACGTAGCCCTGCATGACGCCGCGTACTTCGTTGATCCACGCCTGCAGCTTCTCGCCCTCGGGCGTCTGCCACTTGGTGTAGGCCTCGGCGATCTTGCCGGGATTAATGTTGGCCGTGGCGCTGATGCAGCCCACGCCGCCCGACTTGATGTTGTCAATGAGCGGCTTCTCGTTGCCCGAGAAAACGTCGAAGCCGTCCTTGGCGAAGGCCTCGATCATGCTCTTGGTGTGCGGCCAGTCGTCCGAGGAATCCTTCATGCCGGCGATCTGCTGCGGATAGGCCTTGAGCAACCGCTCGACCAGCTTGTGCGTGATCGGCACGGCCGATACCGGCGGGATGTGGTAAAGGTAGACGCGCAGCCGAGCGTCGCCGACGCGCTGCACCACCTCCGAGAAGAAGCGGAACAACCCCTCCTCCGGCACGCCCTTGTAGTAGAACGGCGGCAGCATCAGCACGCCGGCGACACCGAGCTTGGTGGCATGCGCGCTCACCTTCGCGGCCTCGTTGATCGAGCAGGCACCGGTGCCGGGCATCATGCGGTCGGTCGACACGCCCGCCGACACCACCGCCTCCAAAAGCCCCATGCGCTCCTCGGCCGACATCGAATTGGCTTCGGAATTGGTGCCGAACACGGCCAGCCCGCAATCCTGGCTCAAGAGCCACTTGCAGTGCGCGATGAAGCGGCCGATGTCGGGCGACAGATCGCGCTTGAAGGGCGTGACGACCGGCGAAAGAACGCCTTTGATCCGCGCTGCGGCCATGATGTTATTCTCCCGGCAATGGCGCGCCTTTTCTGCAACGAAGCGCCGGAGACGTCCAGTGGCAGCTTCGATCAGCGACATCCTTCCCGATGACGGAACCGCCGGCAGCCTGGTCGGGCGCGTCTGGCGGCGTGGCCATTTGCGGGGCCTCCCCGATGGCCCGAGCGTCGTGGCTGTGCGATCGGATGGCCTGCACGACATCACGGCTGCCGCCGCGACCATCGCCGATCTCTGCAACGCGCCCGATCCCACCCGACTCGTTCGCGACACCGAGGGCGAGCGGCTGGGCACGCTCGATGAGCTGCGGGCCGACCTTTTAGCGCCCGTCGACCTGCAGCCCGTCAAGGCGGCCGGCGTCACCTTCGCGGTCAGCCTGCTCGAGCGGCTGATCGAGGAGCACGCCAAGGGCGATCTCAGCCGTGCCGAGGAGGTGCGCGGCGAGCTGAATTCGCTGATCGGCGCCGACGTCACCACCATCAAGCCGGGCTCACGCGAAGCCGAAGAGCTCAAGAAGACGCTTTTAGCGCGCGATGCCTGGTCGCCGTATCTCGAGGTCGGCATCGGGCCTTATGCGGAGATCTTCACCAAGGCGCCGCCGATGGCCGCGGTCGGCTACGGTGCCGAGATTGGCATCCGCTCCGACTCCGACTGGAACAACCCGGAGCCGGAAGTCACGCTGATCGTCAATGCCCACGCCCAGATCGTCGGCGCCACGCTCGGCAACGACGTCAATTTGCGCGACATCGAAGGCCGCAGTGCGCTGCTGCTGGGCCAGGCCAAGGACAACAACGCCTCGTGCGCCATCGGCCCCTTCGTGCGCCTGTTCGATTCGACCTTCAGCCTCGACGACGTGCGCAGGGCCAAGGTCGAGCTGGAGGTGACCGGCCCGGACCAGTTCCGGCTGCGCGGCCAGAGCGACCTCTCCAAGATCAGCCGTGACCCCACCGAGCTGGTCGCCCATGCGATGGGCAATACGCATCAATATCCCGACGGCATGGCGCTGATGACCGGCACGCTGTTTGCGCCCACCGAACCACGCAAGCCCGGCGGTCACGGCTTCACCCACGTGATAGGCGATCTGGTGTCGATCCGCTCGCCCAAGCTCGGCACGCTCACCAACCGGGTAAACCATTGCGAGAAGATCGCGCCTTGGACGTTCGGCGTGACGGCCCTGATGCGCAATCTGGCGGCACGCGGGCTGCTGGGATGAGCGACGACCTGTGGCGCCTGCCAGCCTCGGTGCTGGGAGAAAAAATCACGAACAAGGCCATCTCGCCCGTCGAGCTTACCGCCGCCGTCCTGGCCCGAGCGGAGAAGCTGCAACCCGTGTTGAACTGCTTCATCACCCTCGCCGCCGATCAGGCGATGGATGTCGCACGCCGAGCCGAGCAGGCCGTCATGCAGGGCGGGACGCTCGGCCTGCTGCACGGCATCCCCTTCGCCGCCAAGGACCTCGTGAACACGGCGGGCCTGCGCACGACATTCGGCTCGCTGCACCACGACGAGAACGTGCCGCAGGAGGACGCGGTCGCCGCAGCGCGCGTTCGGGCCGCGGGCGGCATACTATTCGGCAAGACGACAACGCCGGAATTCGGCCACAAGGGCCTGACCGACGCGCCGCTGTTTGGTCGCACGCGCAACGCCTGGAGTGCCGCGCGCACCAGCGGCGGCTCGAGCGGCGGTGCGGCCGTCGCGGTCGCCGCCGGCATCGGCCCCATCGGAATCGCCACCGACGGCGGCGGCTCGACGCGCATCCCGGCAGCGGCCAACGGCGTGGTCGGCTTGAAGCAAAGCAACGGCGTCATTCCGCACAGCCAGGTCGCCGACGCGTTCGGCAACTACACCTACGTCACGCCGATGACGCGCACCGTCCTCGATACGGCGTTGATGCTGCAGGCGATGGCCGGCCCCCATCCGTCCGATCCCTGGTCGATCGGCATCGAGCCGCAGGATTACGTCAAAGCAGCGCAGCAAAGCAGGACTCTGGCGGGCAAGCGCGTGCTCTACAGCCTGACCCTCGGCAAGCATGTCGTCGCCAAGGACGTGCGCGCGGCCTTCGAGAAGGCCATCGCGAGGCTCGCCGAGCTCGGCGCCGAGCTGATCGAGCTCGACGAAGATCTGCCCGACATGGAGCCGATCTGGAAGGTCATCAACCACACCACGTGGCGCGCCCGATTCCTGGATCTGCTGCGTCGCGAGGACAATCGTCTGTCGCCGTCGCTGGTGCGTCAGGTGACGATGGCGTCGGAGTGGAGTGGCGTCGACTATCAGCGCGCGATGTTCCAGCGCACCGACTTGTTCCGCAGAGTACAGGGCTGGTTCGAGACGGCCGACTACCTCGTCACGCCGACCTTGTCGCGCACCGCGCTGCCGATCGAGCAGGACCTGTTTGAGCCGATCGCCATCGACAGCGTTGAGGTGGGCGAGCTGCGCCGCAACTGGTTCCCCTACACCATGCCGTTCAACATCACCGGCCACCCGGCACTTTCGTTGTGCTGCGGCTTCGACAGCGACGGACTGCCGATCGGCCTGCAGATCGTCGGCCGCTTCCGCGACGAAGCCTCCGTGCTGCGGGCCGCGGCGCTCTATGAAGCGAGCGAAGACTGGCTCAGCCGATGGCCCGACCTGTAGGGCCGCCACTGTCATCCCGAGCGACGCGAGGGACCTTTAGGGCAACAGGAAAGGTCCCTCGCTCCGCTCGGGATGACAGGTCACCCCCTCTCACAGCCGAGGAGATCCAGGACCGCATCCTCTATCGCGACGGCCTCATCCTAGTGATCGACAAGCCGGCCGGGCTCGCGGTGCACGTCGGGCCCAGCGGCGGGCCGAACCTGGAAGAATGCTTCGACGCCCTGCGCTTCGGCCTGTCCCGCCCGCCGGCGCTCGCCCATCGGCTCGATGCCGATACGTCCGGTGTGCTCGTGCTGGGACGCCATCCGAAGGCGCTCAGCAAGCTCGGCCGACTGTTTCAGAGCCGCGAAACGGAGAAGACCTACTGGGCGGTCGTGAGAGGCTCGCCGCCCGCCGACCAAGGCGTCTTCGACCAAAAACTCCTGAAGGTGAACACCCGCAGCGGCTGGTCGGTGAAGGTGTCCGACGAAGGGCAAGCCGCTGTCACGCACTTCGCGGTTCTGGGGCGCGCTCCCGACATCGCCTGGCTGGAGCTGAAGCCCGAGACCGGCCGCACGCATCAGCTGCGGGTGCATTGCGCCGCCGCGGGGTGCCCGATCGTTGCCGACCGCCTGTACGGCCAGGCCGAACCGGGCAAGCTCCTGCACTTGCACGCGCGCCGGATCGTGCTGCCCCTATCGAAAAGCAAGCCGCCCATCGTCGTAAGCGCGCCGCCGCCTCCGCACATGCGCGAGGCGCTGGCAGAGTGCGGCTGGACGTCTGAAACGTAGTCCTCAACCGGCCGATCGAACCCAGACGCGCAATGGATCGCCGAGCTCGAAGCCGGCGTCGAGGGCCGCCTGCAGCTCAGCGCCCGATTCGTAGCCCACCACCGGCAGCCGTGGAAACGCCTTGGCGGCGAGCAGGATCAACGAGCGCCACACCGCGACGGCATCGCCTGCCTCGGCGACGACGTTGCTGAGCCCAACGACGCCGTCCGCACGATAGAACATGCCGCCCGCCACGACGGCGAACCCGCGGCGCCCCGTGAACAGCGCGAAATCCGCATCGTCTAGGGACAAGCCAGCTGCCGATTTCGTCTCCCGCTGCCACACGATGTCGGTCGACGGACCGACTGCCGGCATGACGCTGCGAATCCAGGACGCATCGAACAGCACCTCGAAGCCGAGGCGCGAGAGGTCGAGTGCCGCGAAACTGTCCTTCACGGCCCAGCGCCCCGGCAGATTCGAGGCGGCCAGCAGCTCAATCGCGCTGCGCTGTTCGGCTCGCGCTTGCTCACCGTGCGTCAGCGTCACGGCGTTGGGATAGAAGCGCGGCACTTCCTCGGCGTTGACCCAGACGTCCGGCAGGAAGCGGCCCGGCCTGCCCTGTGCACGGCACACCGCATCGCACCAGCGCGCATTGTTGCGGGCCGCCGCGAGAGTGAACTCCCTCAGGCGCGCACTTCCTGGCGCTGAAAGATCACGTAGGCCGCGGCGAACAGCACGATCATACTGGCGATCAGGCCGGTGACCTGCGGCCAAATCATCAGCAGGCTCTCGTCGAGCGGCAGCGGGGCGCCCACAATGGCGCCGCGCATCTGGCTGGGCAGCATCGGGCCCAGTGTGCGGGTCTCGGGATTGAGCAGCCCGATCACTGCTTCCGTGAACAGCGTGCCGGGCGACAACCGCTGCAGCGCCAGGCTAAGCTCCTGCAGCGACAGCAGCTGGTCCACGCTGCGGATCTCGTTGGGCACGAACCCCAAGGTGATTGCGTCGGCGATCATCGGCCACAGGATGAAGAAGAACAGCCAAAGGCCGAGCGCGCACAGCGCCGATGTCGCGGTCGAGCGGAAGACCACCGAGAATAACATCGAAACGGCGAGCCACACGCCGCCATAGGCGATCGCCACGACCAGGAAGCCCAGTGCGCGCGCCACCTCGACACCGCGCGGCGGCAGGCCTAGCAGAAGCAGGCCGGCGCCGAACACGATCAGCCACAGCGCCACCAACGCAACGGCGAGCGTGACAAGCCCGCCAAGAAACTTGCCCAGCAGGAGCGCGTCGCGATAGATCGGCTGCGACAGCACGCGGCTCAAGGTCCGGCGGTTGAACTCGCTATTCACCGAGTCGAAGCCGAGCCCGATCGCCATCAGCGGAATAACGAAGTTAAGCGCCTGGACAAAGGGAAGAGCGATCTGCTCAGGCGCAATCGTAAAGATGCGCAGGAACAGGTAGGCATCGGCCCCGACGACCGTGCGCAGCTGCTGCAGCGAGGATGCCACCGGAAAGGCGCCGAACACGATGACGAACAGGGTCAGCACCAGCATGCGGATGCTGCTGAGATGATCCGATAGCTCCTTCATGAACACCGGCCCCAGGCCGGTGAAAGGCGACCCGACCCGCACGGCGGCGCTAGGCGGCATGGCGCACCTCCTCCTGGAAGTAGCGCGTGTAGACCTCCTCGAGGCTCGGCTGCAGGTCGGCCAGCCGGACGAGCGAGCCGCCGCCCGTGACGATCCGCTGCGCCACGGCGGCGCGCACGTCGCGGTCGGCCACGATGCGCCAGTTCCCGTCGCTGTCGCGCGTCACCTTCTGGACGCCGTCGACCGACCGCACCACCGCCGCGACGTCGATCTGCGAGGCCTCGACCAGGAGCGGATGGCCCGCGCCCAACACCTGGTTGGCAAGCTCGACCACGGTCCCCATCAGCGCGATCCGGCCCTTGTTGAACAGCGCGACTCGATCGCAAACGCTCTGCACGCGATCGAGCAGGTGCGACGACAACAGGACCGCGACCCCTTCCCGCTTCAGTCCGCGGATCATCTCCAAGAGCTCAAAGGTGGCGTGCGGATCGAGGCCCGAGGTCGGCTCATCGAGGATCGCGACCTCGGCTTTCTTCATGACGATCTCGGCGATGCCCAGCCGCTGGCGCATGCCACGCGAGTAGGTAGCGACTCGCTTGTCGACCACGTCGGCAAGCTTCACGCGCTCCATCGCCTCCATGATGCGGCCGTCGATCTGGCGGCGGGGGATGGCGAGCAGGCGTGCCGTGTAAGTGAGATTCTCGCGCGCAGTCAGGTGATCGTAGAAGCCGACCGCGTCGGGCAGGTAGCCCACCCGGCGCTTGACCTCGAGCGGCTCGCGCACCGGGTTGAAGCCGAGCACCTCGACAGTACCGCCGCTGATGTCGGTGAGCCCCAGCATCATCAGGATGGTGGTGGTCTTGCCAGCGCCATTGGGCCCGAGCAGGCCGAAGATCTCGCCCCGGCGGATGTCGAGGTCGATGCTGTCGACGGCCCGCTGCGCGCCATAGACCTTCAGGAGGCCGCGGGCCGAGATGACGTTATCGATGTTTGAATCGGGCATCGCCGGATCAGCGCCGTCCGAAGCGCGCCACCGCGCCCAGCAGCACCAAGAGCGCAACGGCGATGATGCCGATGCCCACGATGCCCCAGATGGTCGAGGTGGTGACGGTGATGCGGAAGTCGGCCGAGGACGACTCGCCACGGCCGTTGGCCCGGAAGGTGGCGACATAGTCGCCGGCGATCGCCTTGTCAGACGGTGTCACCTGGACCTGGACATCCTTCTTCTCGTTTGGTGCGACGCTCTGGATGGTCTTGGGGTTGAACTCGACCTTCCAGCCGCTCGGCACGCTGCCGGACATCTCGACTTCGTCGATTGGCGCGGTGCCGTCGTTGCTGACGACCAGCGTGTAGTCCGAGGTCTTCCCGACCGTGGCCTCGCCGCTCAGCCGGCCGTCCTTGGTCGAGAGCGCGAGCTTGCCCTGCCCGCTGATCTGCAAGGTGACGCGCAGCTCGGCGGTGGCGCCCTCGGCCGCGACCCTGACCAGCACCGGGTAGTCGCCCGCCTTGACGTCGCGCGGCGGTGTCACCTTGACCTTGATGTCCTTGCTCTGGCCGGCCTCGATCGGGATCGAGCTGATCTCGTTCGAGCCGTAGCCTTCCGTGAAGGTCGTCTGGAAGTTGGCCGGGCCCTGCGCCGACAGCGCGACCGTCAAGTCCTTGCCGCTATCGTTGCTGACCGACACCGTGTACTCGAACGAGGAGCGCGGCGTGCCGCGCAGCGACGGCAGACGCGACTTCAGGCTGAGCTTGGCCGGCGTCTCGCTGCCGACCGTGAAGGTGAGCGGCAGCTCGACCTGGCTCTGCGGCCCCTTGGCGCTCAGCACCACCTTCTCCGACCCGGGCTTGGCGTCCTTCGGCACGTCGACGCGCAGCTGCAGGCTCACGTCCTGGTTGACGCCGGGCATGGCCGCCGCGACCGGCTGGCCGCTGCCTAAAATGTCGATCTTCCATCCCGCCGGCACGCCGCTCAGCGCCAACGCCACCGGCTCCGGGGGCAGGCCGCTGTTGGTGAGCTTGACGCGAACCGTGGTCACTTCGCCGACACGCACGGTTTGCGAGGGATAGTCGGTGAGCAGGAACAGGCCCTTGGGCGCCTCGGCCTTCGCGGGGTCCGCCTTCGGCGGCTCGGCGGCCTGGGCGACGCCACCGGCTGCAAGAACGAAAAGGGCAAGCGACGCAAGGAGAGCAGTCACGCGATGCATCTTGTTCGGTCTCCGATCAGGCGGCAGCGCTCGGGCGGGCTTTCATGCGCCCATACCAAGCGGTCAGGTTCTTGCATTCGGGATCAAGCGGCTGGCCGACAGAGACCATGAAATCAAGGCAGGCGAACAGCAGGATATCGGCCATGGTGAGCTTATTGCCGGCAACGAACGGCTTGGAGCCGATCAGCCCCTCGAGCCATTTGAGCTTGTCCTGGGCGGTCGCTTTCAGACCCGCTGCCGCCTCCGGGATACAGCGGACACGATTCTGAAACATCTTCAGTCCTTCGCCGAAGCGAAAGCCGTTGAGCGCTGGCTCGTAGATGTTGAGATCGATACGGCGCGTCCACATGCGCGTCTTGGCTCGCTCCTCCGGCGTGTCGCCCAGCAAGGACGGCGTATCCTTCTTCTTCTCGTCGACGTATTCGCAGATCGCGGTGATCTCGGCGAGCACGCTTCCGTCGTCGAGCTCGAGAGCCGGGGTCTGACCGGCCGGGTTGACCTTGAGGTAAGGCTCGCGCCGGTTCTCCCCACCCCTCAAATCCACTTCGACCTTGGGGACGTCGAACCCCTTCTCGGCCATGAACATGCGAACCATGCGGGGATTCGGCCCGATCGAATTGTACAACTTCATTTTGTGCTCCTCCCTAGGCGACAGCCCTGACCGGCGCCAAGCGCGTATCAAATCACCCCGGTTTTGGTCAACAAAATGGCGGGTATCCGCGGCCTCTGTTCGCAGATGTGATCAGCGCCAGGGCTCGACCAGGATCTTGGTGTGGCGTTCGGGATTGGCGAGCTCGCAGAATGCGCTCTTAACTCCCTCCAGCCCGACCTTGCCGGTGATCAGCGACGGGGCATCGACCTCGCCCTCGGCCAGCAGGCGCAGCGACCGGGCGAACTCCTCGGGCGTGTAGCCCAGCACGAACTGCAGGCAGAGCTCCTTCATGATGCCGAACATCGGCTCGATGGTGTCGGGCTCCATGCACACGCCCGCCACGACGATTCGGGCGTCGCGCGGCGCTGCCTCGAACATCTGCTGCAGGATGCCGGGAACGCCGACGCATTCGAACAGCACGGCACGCTTGGCCGGATCGAGCTTGGCGTATGGCTGTTCGGTCGCCGGATCGATCACGATGTCGGCCCCCATCCTGGCCGCGAGCTCGCGACGCTTAGGCGAGAAGTCGGCCGCCGCGATGGGCCGCGCGCCCTTCAGCCGGAGCGCCGCGATGACCGCAAGGCCGACCGGACCGCAGCCGATCACCAGCGGCGCTTCGTCACCGGCAAGCGCCGCTTTCTCGACCGCATGCACGCCGACGGCGAGCGGTTCGGTCAGTGCCGCGTGCTCGGTGGGTAGCCCATTGGGCACTTCGAGCAGCAGGGGCGCCGACAGCAGCATCCGCTCGGCATAGCCGCCGACATAGGTGTTGGAATAGCCCATGCCCTTGGGACCGTCCGGCTCCATCATCAGCGGCATGGAGCAGACGCGCGTGCCTGGCTTGAAACGGCGCTCGCTGCCCGGTCCCCAGTCGAGCACTTCGCAGCAGAACTCGTGGCCGAACACGACGTCGCGCGACAGGTCCATCGGCACCCGGCCGGCAATGCGCTTGCTCACCTCGGCCATGCGGTGTGCATGCTTGGCGGCATGCAGGTCCGAGCCGCAAATGCCGCAAGCGAGCGTCTTGACCAGCACCTGGTCCGCCGCCGGCACCGGATCGGGCAACGTGTCGACCACGATGTCGCCGCCGCGAAAGATTGCTGCCCTCATTTGATGAACTCCCTGACCGTTTCGACGAAGGCGCCAAGCCGGTCGTGGTGCACCCAGTGCCCGGCATTGTCGAACTCGACCACCTTCGCCGTCTTGAAGTGCTTCAACCGGCCATCCTTCTCCGGATTGGAGGCCCAGCTTTCCTTGCCATAGACCAGCAGAGTCGGGCACGTGATGCGCGCCCAGAGATTCTCGATCTCGTCATAGGTCATGTCGTACGGCGGCCAGGTGCGCACGTAGTTGTCGAACTTCCAGCTGTAGGTGCCGTCCTCGTTCTGGTTGACGCCCTGCTGGGTGAGATGGCGCGCCTGTTCGGCCGACAGGTGCTTGTTCTCATCCTGCATACGCTTGAAGGCGTCCTCTATGGTCGGATAGCGGCGCGGCAGCCGACCCGACAGCTTGCGCTGCTCGTCGACCCATTCGCGCATGCGCGCGTCCATGGTCTTGTGACCGCGCTCGGCGATCGCCTTGGGCGACGGCCCGAGCCCCTCGATGGCCACCAGGCGACGCACCTTCTCGGGATAGATCCCGGCGTAGCGCAGGCAGATGTTGCCGCCCAGCGAGTGGGACACGATGGTGACCGGCGCCAGCGCCTGCTGATGCACCAGTTGGGCGAGGTCGTAAATGTAGGCCGACATCGAGTAGTTGCCGTCGGGCGACCACTGGCTGTCGCCATGCCCGCGCAGGTCGGGACAGATAATGTGCCAGTCGCCGCGCAGCGCCTGCGCCACCCAGTCCCAGTTGCGGCAGTGATCGCGCCCGCCATGCACCAGCAACAGCGGCGGCGCATCGGGATTGCCCCAGTCGACATAGTGCAGCCGCAGTCGCTGGGAGAAGAAGACCCGGGAGGTGGGACCGGGCATATCGTGCAGTGTGCTCATCACCGGACTTATAGACCATCGGCAGGCTTCCAGAAGGCGCCTCATTGGACCACGGACCTCCCGGTCTGCTGTCATCCCGAGCGGAGCGAGGGATCCTTAGGGCTACCCGAAAGATCCGTCGGCCTACGCCCTCGGGATGACAAACATCAGGGGGTCGGCGTCCAATGACCTTGGTCCAATGACCTTGGCCTCGTGACACCTTTTCCGGATTGCGCCACTCTTTGCCCATGATGAGTCCCGAGCAAAACGAGCTGATCACCCGGGTCGGGCCCAGCACCAAATGCGGCGCGTTGATGCGCCATTACTGGCACCCGGTTGCGCTGGTCGAGGAGCTGCCCGACGAGCGGCCAGTCAAGGCGGTGCGCGTGCTGGGGCAGGATTTCGTGCTGTTCCGCGACCCGAGCGGCCGCCACGGCCTGCTCGACCGCGATTGCCCGCATCGCGGCGCCGATCTCGCCTACGGTCGGTTGGAGGACGGCGGCCTGCGCTGCCTGTTCCACGGCTGGCTGTTCGATGTCGACGGCAAGTGCCTGGAGACGCCGGCCGAGCCGCAAGGCAGCGTCCTCTGCCAACGCGTGCGCCAGCGCGCCTACCCGGTGGTGGTGAAGAACGGCATCGTGTTTGCCTATCTCGGGGAAGGCGAGCCGCCCGCCTTCCCGGAGCTCGACTGCTTTCTTGCGCCATCCACGCACGCTTTCGCCTTCAAGGGCCTGATCGACTGCAATTGGCTGCAGGCGCTGGAGGTCGGCATCGACCCGGCGCACGCCTCCTACCTGCACCGCTTCTTCGAGGACGAAGAGCCGTCGGCGAGCTACGCGCAGCAGTTCCGCGCCGCGTCGCTCGACTCCGACATCCCCATGACGCGGCTGATGCGCGAGTTCACGCGGCCCACGATCGACATCGAGGTGACCGACTTCGGCCTGCGGCTGTTTACCCTCCGCCAGCTCAACGAGAAGACGACGCACCTGCGCGTCACCAACCTCGTCTTCCCCTACGCCTTCGTGATCCCGATGAGCGGCGAGATGACGATCACCCAGTGGCACGTGCCGATCGACGACACCTCGTGCTACTGGTACGCCATCTTCACCAGCTTCGGCGCGCCGGTCGACCACCGCCAGATGCGCGAGGACCGGCTGAAACTCTACCAGCTGCCCGACTACCGGCCGCGGCTGGGCCGGCACAATCAGTACGGCTATGACGCCGAGGAGCAGGCGCGCCGCACGTTCACCGGCATGGGCTTCGACATCAACGTGCACGACCAGTGGGCGATCGAAAGCCAGGGCCGCATCCAGGACCGCACGCGCGAGCACCTCGGCTACAGCGACAAGGCGATCGTGGCCTATCGCCGCCTGCTGCTGTCGGCCATCGGCCAGGTTGCCAATGGCGGCAAGCCGCCGATGTGGCTCGACGCCGCCGGCGCCGGCCGGGTGCGCGGACCGGTTACGGTCGACGGCCTCTGCCCGGCCGACGGCTGGCAGGCCTACTGGAAGGAGGTCGATCGGCGCCGGCGCGGCGACTCGACCTGGGCGTCATCGACAGCCTCGCCGCTGGTCGCGTAGCGACCATGACCCTCGTCGAGCGGGCGGGCCTCTGGACCGACGAGCGCAAGAGCGCCACCCGCGAGGCGGAGCGGCGCGTCCAGGCCGGCGAGATGTCGGTGGTGCGCCTCGCCTTCGCCGACCAGCACGGCGTGTTGCGCGGCAAGACGCTGGTCGCGGGCGAAATCGACGCGGCGCTGAAGAACGGCGTCGGCTTCTCCGCCACCATGTTGCTCAAGGACACCTCGCACCGCACCGTGTTTCCGGTCTGGCAGGCGGGCGCGGGCTTCGGCGTGAAGGAACTCGAGGGCGCGGCCGATGCGCTGATGCTGCCCGATCCGGCCACCTTCCGCGCCCTGCCCTGGGCGCCGCATTCGGGCTGGATGCTGTGCGACATCTATTGGGCGGACGGACGGCCGATGCCCTTGGACACCCGCCACGTCTATCGACGTGCGCTGAGTTCGTTGGCCGAGCGCGGCTATGACTTCATCGCGGGGCTCGAGGTCGAATTCCATCTCTTCAAGCTCGACCAGGCGAAGCTCGGCGCCGGCGATTCCAGCCAGCCCGGAGCACCGGGCGAGCCGCCTGATGTGTCGCTTCTGAACCAGGGCTACCAGTACCTGACCGAGCAGCGCTACGACGAGATGGACCCCATCCTGGAGATCCTGCGCACCAACATCGTCGACCTCGGCCTGCCGCTGCGTTCGATCGAGGTCGAGTTCGGGCCGAGCCAGGTCGAGTTCACCTTCCGCGCCGGCACCGGCCTGGAGCCGGCCGACGCCATGGTGCTGTTCAGGAGCGCCGCCAAGCAGGTGGCGCAGCGGCATGGCTACCACGCCACCTTCATGTGCCGACCAAAGCTGCCCAACGTCATGTCGAGCGGCTGGCACCTGCATCAGTCCCTGAACGATCGGAAGACCGGCAACAACGCCTTCGCCGACGCCAAGGAACCGCTGTCGTCCGTCGGCATGCACTACATGGCGGGCCTGCTGGCACACGCTCGCGCCGCCGCAGCTTTCAGCACACCGACACTGAACGGCTACAAGCGCTATCGGCCGTTCTCGCTGGCGCCCGACCGGGCGCTGTGGGGGCGCGACAACCGCGGCGCCATGGTGCGCGTGCTGGGCG
>JAFAKN010000385.1 GCA_019235415.1 Alphaproteobacteria bacterium | reverse complement strand
TCACCTCGGCGCTGGGCGGCTCGCTGGCCGGCCTCGCCGCCTGCCTCCTGGTGCTGCAGTACGACGTGCATCCGTTCATCGGCCTGTCGATCGGGCCGATCACCTTCCTGATCTGCGTGCTGGGCGGGCTGGGCAACTTCGTCGGCGGTTTCGTCGCCGCCTTCCTGTTCGCCGAGATCATCTCGCTCGGCGGCATGTTCTCCGATCTCGAATGGGGCTATGTGCTGGCCTTCGCCTTCTTCATCATCATGATGTTCGTGCGGCCGGCCGGCCTTCTGGCGAGGCGGTCGTGAAGCTCGAGAGCAAGCACCTGGCCTGGGCCGTCGCGGCGGTCGTGGCGGTCGGCCTGCCGTTCGTGCATGACGACCCCTATCACCTGCACATCCTGATCCTGATCCTGGTGTGGTCGTTCGCCTATACCTCGTGGTCGATGATGGGTCGCTTCGGCCTCACCTCGTTGGGCCATGGCGGCTTCATGGGGGTTGGCGCCTACGTCACGGCGCTGCTGTGGAACCATCTCGGCATCTCGCCCTGGCTCGGCATCCCGATCGCGCTTTTGTGCGCCGGGGTCCTTGCGCTGGTGGTCGCCTATCCCTGCTTTCGCTTCCGCATCACCGGCCATTATTTCGCGCTGGTGACCTTGGCCCTGTCGGGCATCGTGCTGCAGATCGTGACAGCGACGCGCGACTGGACCGGCGGGTCGCTCGGCTACACGCCGGAGGCGACCAAGGGCAGCAAGTTCTGGGCGCTGCAATCGAGCGACAAGGTCGTGTGGTACCTGGTGGCGCTGATCGTGTGGGTGGTCGGGCTCGCGATCTGGACCTGGGTCGATCGCAGCATGACTCGCTCGGCCCTCGAGGCGATCTCGGAGGACGAGGACGCGGCGGCGGCAGCCGGTGTCAACGTCACGGTCGAGAAGCTCAAGATCACGCTGATTTCCGCGCTCATGACCGCCTTTGCCGGCGCGGTCTACTGCCAGTACCAGATGTTCATCTCGCCCGACACGGTGAGCGGCATCGCGGTCTCGCTGCAGATGGTGTTCGCCGCCGTGGTCGGCGGCCTCTACGTGGCGCTGGGGCCCACGGTCGGCGCCGTCATCACCATCCTGCTGGCCGAGGTGCTGCGCATCGGCTTCGGCACCAAGGGCGTCGGTTGGGACAACCTGATCTACGGCGCGCTCTTGGTGCTGTTCATCATCTTCCTGCCCAAGGGCATTTTAGGCAGCCTGCTCGACCGTGTCCGGCTCAGGCGGGCGCCGGTTCCAGTGCCGAAATCCCAAGCGGTGCCACTCGGCCGCGTACCGTGAGGGTGGGCAGCGGTTCGGCCGCCAGCTCGGCCGGCAGCTGCGAATGGTCCAAAAGGTCGTTGGAGACCAGCACGTCCTTTTCCAGTGTCTTTGCGGAGTCGAGCAGCCGGGCGGCCACGTTCAGCGTGTCGCCGACATAGGCGATCTCGCGCCGCAGGTCGCCGATCTCGCCGGTCACGATCTCGCCGTAGTGCAACGCTGCCCGGAACGCAGGCACCAGCCCATAGCGGTCGAGATAGTGCCGCCGGTTCGCTTCGATACGGTCGCGGACGAGGAACGGGCAGGCCAGGCACGCGCCGTCGGCCACGGCTTGCTCGCTGGTCCAAGTCAGGATCGCCTCGTCGCCGACGTACTTGTAGATCTCGGCCTCGCACTCGATGGCGGCATAAGCGATGTCGCGAAAGAAATCGTTCAGCAGCTCGTGGAACAGCACCGGCCCCAGCCGCTCGGCGACGCCGGTCGAATCCCGCATGTCCATCAGCAGGAAAACCCGCTGCTCGCGCTTGGGCTGGACATAACGGCCGATCAGCAGGTTCTTGAGCGTGCCGAATCCGAGAAGAAAGCCAATCTCGAAGACGAGATTGACCGCGACGGACATGATGACCGCGAACACCATGGATTGGCGGAATTCATCATCGAAGACGATCGGCATGTCGGTGAGCGGCATCGTGATCAGGCGCTGGATGAGCAGGCCGGTCACGATCACCACGAGGTAGATCACCACCTTGACGGCGAAATAAAGGGCCAGCGGCAGCCGCCGCAGCCGGCGCATCACCTCGGTCCGCTCGCCGCGCAGCTCGAGCCATGTCAGCGGCGTGGCGATGAGCAGCGACGTCAGGACGCCGATAAAGATGCCGAGCGGCACCGTCGAGCGCAGCGGCATCACCTGGACGCCGAAGTAGGCGCTGACGATGGCGCTCACCACGCTGACCCACAGGAAGACCCGCCAGTCGCGGCGGTCGCGGCGCGATTGTCTCATGGGGCACCTCGCGCCAGCGCCCGGGTGAAGGTCGCGTGATCGACGTTGCCGCCCGAGCACACGACGGCGACCGTGCGGCCCTCCACCGGCAGCCTGCCGGCGAGCGCCGCCGCGAGCGCCACGGCGCCACCGGGCTCGACCACGATCTTGAACTCGCGGAACGCCAGTTCCATCGCGTCCAGGACCTCCTCGTCGCTGACGACGAGGCCCGGTCCCAACAGCTTCTGCGCCAGCGGAAAGGTGACGTCGCCCGGCGTCGGCGCCAGCAACGCATCGCAGATCGAGCCCGAAAGCTTTGCGTTGGTCTGCTTGCTGCCGGCCACCAGCGAGCGCGCGAGATCGTCGAAGCCGGCCGGCTCGCCCGCATGGACGCTGGTGCCGGGGCTGAGCGCCTTGACGGCGAGCGCGATGCCCGTGCTCAAGCCGCCGCCCGAGCAGGGCGCCGCGACTGCGTCGAGCCTCACGCCCAGTTCGGTGGCTTGCTCGACGATCTCGAGACCGGCCGTGCCCTGGCCCGTGAGGATCCAGGGATGATCGTACGGCGGCACGATGGTGGCGCCGCTGTCGCGGGCGATGCGCTGGCCGATCTCCTCGCGGCTGTCCTTGACGCGGTCATAGAGCACGACATGCGCGCCGGAGGCACGCGTGTTGGCCACCTTGAGCGCCGGGGCATCGGCCGGCATGACGATGGTGGCCTTGACCCCCAGCAGTCGCGCCGCCTCGGCGAGGCC
>JAFAKN010000701.1 GCA_019235415.1 Alphaproteobacteria bacterium | reverse complement strand
TGCTCGCCGACCCACAGCTGCTCGCCGGTATTCCAGCTGAGCTCCCAGGCATGGGCGCCGAGGGTCGTGAGCGTGCCGCCGGACAGCCGGCCGTCGACCTGGACGATGTCCGCGCGGCCTTCCATGAAGCTGACCCGTGCATCGCCGATCTCGGCGACGATCCCGGTCGTGACGCTGGTGGCGCCGGGGAAAGAATCGGTGCGGATCTGGATCTGCCAGGGATCGTTTCCGCTGGTCGACCGTACCGCCAAAAAGTCGCCGGTGGCCTGGAAGTCGTAGCGCAGGCCGTCGAAGGTGATCATGTGCACGTCGCCGTGGCCGCCCGCGACCAGCGTGCCGCCGAGCCCGTCGGACTGCACGCTGAAGCCGTCGGGCGAAAAGTTTCCCGCCATCTTGAGCTGGATCGGGCCGAACGGATCGCCGTCCAAGGTCAAGACGCCGTTGGACCAAGTCGCGCTGGTCGCGTGGGTGCTGGCGAGATCCAGCGTGTCGCCGTTGCCAAAACCTTGGATCGTCGCGGAAAACGCGCGCGGATCGTCGAGCACAGCCCTGGCGCCATCGGCGAAGGCCAGCGTCTGGCTGCTGCCGACCGCCGCCTGGAAGGTCATGGTCGCGCCGGAGGCGAGCGAGAGCCCGCCCGCGCCCGTCACGCTGCCGTAGACCAGCAGGTTGCCGCCGACCGCGGCGATCGTGCCGTCGTTGTCGATGTTGGCCAGCGCCGCCGTCTTGCTGCCGCCCAGAAGTCCCGAGAGCGTGCCGGCGCCGGCGATGACGCCGCCCGCGTCGATGTCGATGCTGCTGGCGCGCAACGTGGCGTTGGCGCTACCGAGCGTGATCCAGCCGCTGGCTTCGACGCTCAGCGTGCCGATGAGTGCAAACAGCGCGACGTCGTCGCTGCTCTCGCCGACCGTGACCGTCGCTGCTCCCACGCCGGCGCTGCCGCCGATGGTGGCATTGCCGTAGACCAACAGCGCACTGCTGCCGCCGATCTTGACCCGGCCGCTGCTGCCCGCCGTGCCGCCGACGGTGAGCTGGCCGTTGTTGGTGGCGACGATGGTCTGGCTGCCACTGGTGAAGCTCGCCTGTGCGGCGCCGACCGTTGCCTCGCTGCCGTTCTCGACTTCGAGATCGCCGCTGCCGCTGCCGCCCACCGTCAGGCTGCTAGATGCGCTATCGGTATTGGCGACCAGGAGCTCGCCGCCGTTCAGGAGGACGGAGCCCTGGGTGCCGGCCGCCGCACCGACGGTGCCGTTCCAGGCCGTCACTTGGCCGGTGACGCCGCCGTTCATGCCGTTGACCAGCAGCGTGCCGTTGCCGGCAGCGCCGACCGTCAGCCCGCCCGACGTCATCCATTCGCCGCCGTTCACGGTGGCGAGGCCCTGGCCGCCGGCCGCCTGGCCGACGATGGCGCCGGAATCGGTGAGGCTCGCGGCGTCGCCGCGCAGCTCGAGCGTGCCGCTGCCCGCGGCGCCGACCACGACGGTTTCGGCGGCGGTGATCTGCTCGAGATCCAGCATCGTCCCGCTGCTGCCGGCCAGCAGTCCCAGGATGAGGCTGTTCGGGCTCTTGGCGGTCACCGCCAGCGCCCCGCCCATCAGCGTGAGCAGCCCCTGTCCGGCCCCGCCGACGATTGCCGTCTGTTGCGCGGTGAGCACCGCGCCGCCCGCGAGCGTCAGAGCCCCGCCGGCGTCGATATCGAGTGCCGGGTTCGCGCCCGCGGTCTGTCCGGTCGTGATCTGCCCGGTGAGTGTGGTCGTGCCGACCCCGACGACCTTGATCTCGCCGACCGCGCCGTCATCCGACACCGTGTGAGTGCCCGTGAAGACCGCGATGTTCGTGCCACCGGGCGCGGTCGCGGTGCCGCTTCCTGGCTGCGTCCAGTTGCCCGGCGTGGCGAAGCTGCCGTCGGATGCGGGCGGGGGCTTCCAGGTGAACGAATCGCCGCCGGTATTGTTGACGACCGTGATCGTGGCTGGTGCCGACGTGCCGGCATAGTCCTGGACGGTGACCGTGATGGCATCGCCCGCCGCCGTCGC
>JAFAKN010000371.1 GCA_019235415.1 Alphaproteobacteria bacterium | reverse complement strand
TGCAGCAGGCGGCCGTCGATCGCGCGAGCTGGACCGATCAGGTCACTCGCGAGAGCTTCGCCCAGATCCAGGCCGACCCGAAGCTCATGGCGGCGGTGCGTCAGACCGGACGCACGCTGTTCGGCGACGACTGCGCTGTCTGCCACGGTCGCGATGCCAGGGGCGGCAAGGGGTTTCCCAACCTCACGTCGGGCGCGTGGCTGTGGGGCGGCTCGCCCGAGGCGATCGCCGAGACCATTCGCGTCGGCATCAACTCCGCGCACTCGAGCAGCCGCAATTCCCAGATGCCTGCCTTCGGGCGCGACCAGGTGCTGCAGCGTGCAGAGATCGAGAACGTCGTCGCCTACGTGCTGACCCTCAGCGAGCCGTCGGTCAAGCCGGTCGCCGGCAACGCCGAGGCCGGCAAGGCGGTGTTCGCCGCGAACTGCGCGGTGTGTCACGGGCCGGACGCCAAGGGCAAGAGCGACGTCGGCGCGCCCGACCTGACCGACAAGCTCTGGCTGCACGGCAGCGACGAGGCCACGCTCTACATGGACGTCTGGGGCGGCCTGCAGGGCCACATGCCGACCTGGGAAGATCGCCTATCGCCGGTGCAGCGCAAGATCCTCGCTCTGTATCTCGTCGATCTCAGGACCGCCCGGCCATGAGCGACGCGCCAACCGCAAGCCGGCGCCGCGTAACGAGGACGATGATCGGCCTGGTCGCGGCCGGCCTCGTGGTCCTGCTGCTGGCCGCGAATGCGCACCTCCTTTACGTCTCGGTGGCCTCGCAACCCGATTGTGTCGCTCACTTGAAGCAGGGGGGCGCAGCGCTTGCCGGATCGTTCCGAGCGGCGGCATCGGCTTGCACTCCGGGAGGCAGATCATGAGGCCCGTCATCCCCGCCGTCGTGCCGCCGCTGCCGCACGAGAACGTCTTGAAGCGACACTATCCGCCGGCCGAGGCGCTGAACTGGTTGGCCGCCGGCTGGCGCGACCTTCTCGTGCAACCGGCCTCGAGCCTGAGCTACGGGCTTGCCGTGTTCATCGTGTCCGCCGCCGTGGTGGGCGGGCTGTTCGATTTCGGCTGGGACTACATCCTGTTTCCCGCCTTCGCCGGATTCATGGTCGTCGGTCCGCTGCTGGCGATCGGTCTCTACGAAAAGAGCCGCAGCCTCGCTTCGGGCATTCCGATCGGCATCGCCCGCATGATCATCGTGCGCCCCGCCTCGCACGCGCAGCTCCTGTTCACCGGCGTCCTGCTCTGCCTCCTGATGCTGCTGTGGATGCGGGCGGCGGTGATCCTCTATGCCCTGTTCTTCGGGCTGCTGCCGTTTCCCGGCCTGGACCACATCGCGGCCGTCCTGTTGACCACGGCGAACGGTTGGGCCCTGCTGATCGTCGGCACCCTGGTCGGTGGGCTCTTTGCCTCCTTCTCGTTCGCCATCAGCGTGTTCTCGGTTCCCATGATGCTCGAGGAGCCCACCGATGCGCTCACCGCCATGGGCACCAGCATGGCGATGGTCTGGAACAACCTGCCGGTCATGCTGACCTGGGGCGCGATCGTCCTCGGCCTCTTCCTGGTCAGCCTGGCGACCGGCCTTTTGGGACTGATCGTCGTTTTCCCCCTGCTGGGACACGGGACCTGGCATGCCTATCGCGCCATCCGCGGCTAGCGACGAGCTGCTGCTGGCGAGTCGAAGCATCGGACCGGGGCTGCGTCAGGCCGAGCTCAGCGTTCCGACGATCCACTGCGGCGCTTGCGTGGCCAGGATCGAGGTTGTGCTGGGTCGTCTTCCCGAAGTGGAGCGCGCCCGGGTCAACCTCTCGACCAAGCGCGTCACCGTCGCCTGGCGCGGCGAGGCCGCGCCGCCGTTGATCGCCACGTTGAGCGAAGCAGGCTTCGATGCCCATCTCCAGGACATTGCCGTCGAGGAGAAGGACGGCGTCCTTGGCGAGCTCGTGCGCGCGCTGGCGGTTGCGGGATTTGCCTCCGGCAACATCATGATGCTGTCGATCGCCGTATGGTCCGGTGCGGATCCCGCCTCGCGCGCCATCTTTCATTGGCTTTCGGCTGCAATCGCGCTCCCCAGCCTGGCCTACTGCGGGCGGATCTTCTTCCGCTCGGCGTGGCAGGCGATCCGCCACGGCCGCACCAACATGGACGTGCCGATCTCGATCGGCGTGCTGCTCGCCTTCGGCCTCAGCTTCTACGACACGATCCATCATGGCCGTCACGCCTACTTCGACGCCTCGATCTCGTTGCTGTTCTTTCTGCTGATCGGCCGCACGCTCGACCACCTGATGCGCGAGCGCGCCCGCACCGCCGTCAAGGGATTGGCGCGGCTCGCCCCGCGCGGGGCGACGGTGCTGCAGCCCGACGGCTCGCGGCGCTATCTGCCGGTCGCCGAGATCGTCCCCGGCACGATCATTCTGCTGGCAGCCGGCGAGCGCGTGCCGGTCGATGCTCGCGTCCTGGCGGGGCGCTCTGAGCTCGACGCATCGCTGGCCACCGGCGAGAGCTTGCCCCGGCCGGTGGAGGCGGGCGCGCCGCTGCTGGCGGGCACGCTCAACCTCACCGGCGAATTGACGATCATGGCCACGGCGACCGCCCGGGAGTCCTTCCTTGCCGGGATGACGCGCATGATGGAGGTGGTCGAGGCCGGGCGCTCGGCCTATCGCCGCATCGCCGATCGCGCGGCGCGTCTCTACGCGCCGGTGGTTCATCTCACGGCCCTGCTGACCTTCGCCGGTTGGCTCGTTGCGACCGCCGACCCGCATCTCGCCCTGACCGTGGCCATCGCCGTCCTGATCATCACCTGCCCGTGCGCGCTCGGGCTTGCCGTTCCCATGGTCCAGGCGGTCGCGGCGCAGCGCCTGTTCCACGGCGGCATCATGGTCAAGGACGGCTCCGCCCTCGAACGCCTTGCCGAAGCCAATCACGTCGTGCTCGACAAGACCGGGACGCTGACCAAGGGGGCGCCGAGGCTGATCGACGACGGCGCGACGCCGTTGGACGCGCTCACGGTCGCCGCGTCGATGGCGTCCGGCTCGCGTCATCCCTATTCGCAAGCCATTGCCGCCGCCGGCCGGAGCCGCAATGCCCCCGTCGTCGTGCTCGAGAGCCTCGCCGAGAGCCCGGGAGACGGCCTCGAAGCCCGGCTGGATGGCAGGCTCTATCGCCTCGGCCGCCCGGATTGGGCGTTGTCCGACGGATCCCGCCGCGCCGGCGTTGTGCTGTCCCGGGACGGCGCGCTCGTCGCGCTCTTCCGCTTCGAGGACGAGTTGCGGCCCGCCGCGCGCGAGGCCATCGCCGCCCTGGCAAGGCGCGGCATTCCCGTCGAGATCCTGTCCGGCGATCACGACGAGCCCGTCGCTCGTCTCGCCGCCGCGCTTGATGTTCCCTGGCGAGCGGCCGTGACTCCGGCCGGCAAGGTCGAGCACATCGCGGCGCTCGCGGCGGCCGGACGCAAGGTCCTGATGGTGGGGGACGGCCTCAATGATGCGCCGGCATTGACGGCCGCGCACGTGTCCATGGCGCCTGCATCCGCAGCCGACGTTGGCCGCAACGCCGCCGACCTCGTCTTCCTGCGCGACAGCCTGCTCGCCGTGCCCGCGGCCATCGACACCGCCCGCCAGGCGAGCCAGCTCATCAGACAGAACCTCGTCCTTGCCGTCGGCTACAATGCGCTGGCCGTGCCCATCGCGATCCTCGGCCAGGTCACGCCGCTGGTTGCCGCCATCGCCATGTCCATCTCTTCGGTCGCCGTGATCGGCAACGCGCTGCGACTTCGCGCGCCGGCCTCCGGAAAGGCAGAACTGTCGTCGAAAAGTGGTAGGTTGACCTCGATGCGGCCAGTCGCCGGGACGGTCAGATGACGGATTTCTTCTATCTCATTCCGATTGCGCTCGCGCTTGGGGCCGCAGGCCTCGCGGCCTTTTTCTGGGCGCTGCGCAGCGGGCAGTACGAGGATCTCGACGGCGCGGCCGAGCGCATCCTGTTCGATGACGACGTGCCGCTGAAGCGCAAGCTGCCCGGGCCGAGCAAATGAACCCGAAGACGGATACGAGCGTCGATCGGGCGGTACGGACGCCGCGCGCCGCCGTCGCCATCGTGGCCGTCTCCATCGCGGGCATCCTGGCGCTCACCTTGTGGTATCTCGTGCGGCCGCAGCCTCTGCTGGTCCAGGGCGAAGCAGACGCCACGCGGGTCGACATCGCGGCGCGCGTCGACGGCCGCGTCGCCACGCGCCTGGCGCGCCGCGGCGAGAATGTGCAAGCGGGCCAGGTATTGGTCACCATCGACAATCCCGAGCTGGTGACCCAGCTCAAGCAGGCCGAGGCGGCGCGTGACGTCGCGGCCGCCGACTTGAAGCGCATCATCGTCGGCACCCGCGTCGAGGTGGTCGATTCGCGCCGCGCCGCGCTCGAGGCGGCCGAGGCCAATGCCAAGCTCGCCGAGCAGACCTGGAACAGAACCCGGCAGCTCACGGCGCGCGACTTCGCATCGGTGCAGAAGCTCGACGAGGCGACTGCCAACCTCGACGTCGCCCGCCGCAGCCGGCAGCAGGCCAAGCTCGCGCTGGTCGAGGCGATCAACGGTTACACCGCCGAGGAGCATGGTGTGGCGCAGGCCACCGTGGTGAAGGCCGAAGCGGCGATCGCCACGCTCCAGGCGCAGGTCGCCGAGCTCACGGTCAAGTCGCCGTTGACAGGGCAGGTCTATCACACGGATGCCGATCCCGGGGAATATGTCTCGCCCGGCGTGCCCCTGCTCACGTTGGTCGACCTGTCCGATGTCTGGGTGCGCTTCGAGTTGCGCGAGGACCTGGTCAGCGGCCTGAAGATCGGCGATCGCTTCGAGGTACGGGTGCCGGCGCTCGGCGACAAGCTCATCTCGGTCGAGGTGCGCAAGATCGCCACGCGCGGCGAATATGCCGGTTGGCGCGCCACTCGCGCCACCGGCGACTTCGATCTCAGGACCTTCGAGATCCACGCCTATCCCGTCGAGCCGGTGCCCGGCCTGCGGCCGGGCATGAGCGTCTACGCCGACTGGAAGAGCCGCTGAAGATGACGGTGGAGCAGGCGACCGGGCTGACCGCGGTCATCCTGCGCGAGGTGCGCTGGATTTGGCACGACCGCGTCGCATTGTTTCTGGTGCTCGGCGTGCCGCTGCTGGCTTTCACCCTTCTGTCGCTCACCTTCAGCAACGCCGTCGTGCGCGACCTGCGGGTCGACGTGGTCGATGCCGACCACACGCCGACATCGGCCCGCTTCGTCCAGGCGATCAATGCCGCGCCGGGCGTTGCCGTCATGCAGCGCTCGACGAACCTCAACGGGGCGATGCAGGCCGTCCGTTCGGGCGCGGCGATCGCCGCGGTCTACATCCCGCGTTACCTCGAGCGCGACATCGAAGCGGCCAAGCGTCCGCAGGTCGTGGTCTTCTACAACAAGCAGCTTTTCACGCCGGGCAATACCGCTTCGTCGGGTCTGTCGGCGGCATTGTCGGCGGCCATCGCCGAGCTCCCCCGAGCGCCAACCGGCCGGGGGGGCTATTCTCCCGGTCCCCTGGTGGTCGAGCAATACGTGCTCACCAATCCGGCGATGAACTACGCCCAGTTCCTCCTGCGCGCCATCCTGCCCATGGTGCTGCACGTCGTGATCGCCATCGCGGCCGGTTACGCGGTCGGCTCGGAGTTCGCCCGCCGCGACCTGCAGGGGTGGCTGCGGACGGCATCGGGTTCCGCGCTGACGGCGCTCATGGGCAAGCTCGCGCCGTATTTCGGCATCTTCGTTCTGCTGCTGGTGGTGGAGGCTTTCACCATCCACGACGGCTTCCAAGTGCCGTTTCGCGGCGACTCGCTCATCCAGGGCGTCGCGGGATGTCTGTTCATCGCCGCCTATCTCGGCCTCGGCGCGCTGTTCCAGCTGCTGGCGCGCAATCTCGCCTTCGGCCTGTCGCTCACCGGCATCTTCTGCTCACCGGCCTTCGGCTTCGCCGGCGTCGGGTTCCCGGTGCTGGCAATGAACAAGTTTGCCCTCTTCTGGGGCAGCCTGCTGCCGATGCGCTGGTACATGCAGGTCCTGTCCGACCAGGCGGCGCGCGGCACGCCTGCCCGCGATTCGATCGAGCCGCTTGCCATGCTCGCGGTGCTCGCCGTGGTCTTTCTGGCCCTGGCGACGCTGCGCCTGCGATCGATCGCCGGCAAGCCCCTGCCGCAGGAGGAGGCGGTTGCCGCCGCGCCTTCGTCGGCACGAGGCAGGGTCGTCCGCGCCTTCGTCGCGGAGTACACCGGCGCGCTGCGCGACCGCGGTGCCTTCGGCCTGATCGTGTTGGCGCCGCTGATCTACGGCGTGCTCTATCCGCAGCCCTATCTCGGCCAGCTGGTGCGGGCCATCCCGATCGCCGTCGTTGACGACGATTCGACGGACCTCAGCCGGCGTCTGGTGCAAGGGCTGAATGTGCACGAAGCGCTGCGCGTGGCGGCGCGTCCCAGCACGCTTGCCGAGGCGCAGACGGCGCTGCAACGCCGCGAGGTGTTCGCCATCGTCGACATTCCATACGGGACGGAGCGCGACGTACTGGCCGGGCGCCGGGCGCGCCTGCCGGCCTACGTCGATTCGGTCTATTTCCTGCTCTACAACCGCACGCTCCAGGGGATCCTCGAGGCGACCGCCGCGGTCAATGCCGACTTGCAGTCGGGCGAGGCGCGTCCTGACGGCAGCCTCTACCGCGCGGCGCTTGCAAGAAGCTCGCCCGTCGAGGTGCTGAGCCAGCCGCTGTACAATCCGACCGGAGGCTACGCGAGCTACGTCGTGCCCGCGGCCTTCATGCTGATCCTGCAGCAGACCCTGCTGATGGGTGCGGCAACCTTGGGCGGCGTGGCGTTCGAGCAGGGTGGGTTGGGCGGACGGCGCCGTCGCGGCGGGTTCGCCGGCGTGCTGGGACAGGGTATCGCGCACCTCCTGTTGGGACTGCCGGGCGCTGTGCTGTTCCTGGTCGTGCTGCCGCGCGTCTACGGGTTCACCGCGACGGCGACCAGGCTCGGCGACCTTTTGGCATTCCTGTTGCCCTTCATCCTTTCGGTCAGCTTCCTCGGCCAGTTCGTCAGCGCCTGGTTCACGCGGCGCGAGACGGCGGTGCTGCTGTTCATCGCTATAAGCCTGCCGCTGTTCTTCCTGGTCGGCGTTTCCTGGCCGGTCGAGGCGATCCCGCCGGCGTTGCGCACGGCAAGCTTCATCTTCCCGAGCACCTCGGCGATCGACGGCCTGGTGCGCATCAACCAGATGGATGCGCGGCTCGCGGACGTCTTCGGCGATTGGGTGCGGCTTTGGGGACTGACGGCGCTCTACGGCCTGCTCGCCGCCTTGGCGACCGGACCGTGGCTCAGCCGGCGGATGGCGCGAGGGGAGGCGCCTCATGCCGGCCCCGCGTAAGCGTTGGCTGATTGCCGGGGTGGCAGCCGTCGTCGTGGTGGCCGTGGCGGCTTTCCTCGTCTTCGCCCTGCGGCCCGCGCCCATGCCGCCGATCGCCGGCATGGTGAGGCAGACCGAGATCCGCATCGCGCCCGAGATGACCGGTCGACTGGTTTCCATCCCCGTCCATGCGGGGCAGCCCGTCGGCAAAGGCGAGCTGCTGGCGCTGCTCACCAATCCCGAGCTGCAGGCGTCTTTGGGCGAAGCGCAGGCGGCGCTGAAGAGCGCCATCGCCGACCGGGCCAACGTCTACGCCGGGGTGCGCGCCGAGGAGGTCGCCATCCTGCGGCGCAGTGTCGAGACGGCCGAGGCCAATCTGCGTTTCGCCGAGCAGGAGGATGTGCGCGCGGTCGCGCTGGAGGCGCGCCAGTTCGCGAGCCGCCAGCAGCTCGACGAGAGTAACGCGGCGCTCACCAAGGCGCGCGCCGACCTCATGCTCAAGCGCGCTCAACTAGCGGCTGCGGAGGCCGGGCCCACGAAGGAGGAGCGGGCCCTAGCCGACATGCGCGTGGCGCTCGCCGAGGCGACCGTTGCCGATCTGCAGGCCAAGGTCGACAAGCTGCGCCTGGTCGCGCCGGCCGATGGCACGGTCGGCATCCTGGTCGCCGAGCTCGGCGAGGTTTTGCCCGTGGGCAAGCCGGTGCTCACCCTCGATGTCGCTCACGAGACATGGTTCGCTTTCACCTTGCGCGAGGATGCGCTGAACGGCTTGGCCGTCGGCAGCGAGGTGACGCTCAGCACCGACGACGGCAAGCGCATCGCCGCGCGCGTGACCGAGCTGCGATCGCTCGGGGAATTCGCGACCTGGCGCGCCGCCCGCGCCGTCGGCGACCACGACCTCAACAGCTTCCGCCTGCGCCTCGATCCGGTCGATCCCGCCACCGAGCTGCCGCCCGGCATGACGGTGTGGCTGCAACGCTAACCGGCCGCCGTCGATCGACAATTGTCAATATGCGCTTTGGGTTGGTCAGAACGACCGCAAGAGGTCGTCATTTCTGATCTTGTGAAGTCGAGATCTTTACTAACATACGCGTGTTGGTTGTTGGGACCGGAGCGATGAAGCTGGCTTCGACGCGCGTCAACGAAACCATCGACTTCATAGGCACCAACGGCAACTTCTCGCCGGTCCGTCGCCAGGCCGTCGCGCAGTTCTGCCGGACGACCTATCCGAAACTGTCGCTGCTCGACTTCGGGCCGTACAGCAGCGAGTTCCACACGCTCTCGAGCGACATGTCGGTGAAGCAGCATGCGACGGTCCCGGCCGGCAACCAGACCGAACGGGCGAAGCGCCGTGCCATCTTCCTGATCTGGAAGTCCATCGACAAAGCCTACCTTGCCGGAACATTGCCCGCTGCGCAGGCGGCGATGACGATGCCGACCGCCCAGCTCGACAATGCGTTGGCCGATGCGATGCGCAAGGCAGCGGTGTGCGCCAGCGCCGCCGGCGCCGCCGACGTCTTCAACGAGCTCACCACCGCTCCCGCCGGCTTCCTGGCGTCGAACAGGTTGATCGTGCTGGGGAGTCCCAAAGGCGCCTCCAAGTTCCGCAACCTCAACAGTGCGTCCTACACAAACGTCCGCGACTTCAAGTTCCAGTACGATCCCGTGAACGACGGCTTCATGTTGGGCGTCGATGCCATGGGGAACTATGGCGCGTTCCATCTGGTCAAGGCGGTGAGCGTGCCTGCGATCGCCTGGTACGATGTTCCCGGCAACGGCGGCGAACAGGCGCCCGCTCAGTCGGCGAACTTCGCGCAGATCCTGGGATGCGAGCTGAGCGGTGCAAACTTCATGCTCACCACGCAGTTCACCGGTTGTGCCTTCTGTTGGACGACGGACCCGGCCGGCGTCGTGCGGGCCGCCCACATCGGGCCGACCAAACCCAGCTTCGTCGACCCCTCGCTGGCGACCTCCTACCCCGGCAAAGGCCGCGCCCTTGCCCAGCGCATGATCGATCAGGGCGGCGCGCCTCCGCTCGGGATCGGCGTCGCGGCCGGCATGGCGAACGCGCCAGGCGCGGCGCTGCAGGTGTTTGGGCGCGGCGTCGGAAACGCCTCGGCCGTCGGCAATGCCAATCCGTTCTACCCGGACAACAACCTGAAGCAGGCAACGATCATCGGACGCAACGCCGGCGGTTGGGAGCTCTACCTGCAGACCATCGCCCTCGCGACCAACCAGATCGGCGAGGCACGCCAGATCCTCTGAGCCGTTCCTCCGGTAGCCCGCACCCGTCATCCCGACCGGAGGCGAGCGACGCGAGGCGTAGCGCAGGGACCTGTTCTTTGCGGCGGCCCCCTCGCCGAGTAGGCTGCTCGCGGACCTGCAGCCGACAATCGACCAGCTGCGTCGCCGCCTGGCCCGTCGCGCCGCCGGCCCAGCCGTTGCGGCGGTTCCTAAGCGAGGTTGTCCGCGCGCGTCACTCTTGGTGTTGGTGCAAACCGGGCCGCTCGCCGTGATGGCCCCCCGTCGGCGGCGCCAAGCGAGCGTCAAGCGGCGCACGCTCTCCACTCGGGGCTGGCCCGCTGAAAACGGACAAAACGATGCGATCTCCAGTGGCGGAAACCCTAATCTTTGAGGCGGTCCGTCCGCATGGTGACCCGCACGACCAGCCCGTCGGGCCGCCAGTCGCGCATGAGGTCTCCGTCAAGCTGTTGCGCCACGCCACGTGCCAGGGCGCTGCCGAAGCCTTCTTTGCCGTCGGATGAACTTACAAGGGGGCCACCTCTTTCGGCCCATACCACATGTATTCGGTCGCCGTGTCGTGAGGAAGTCACGGCCACAAAGCCGTCGGGCGTCGATAGACTGCCGTATTTAGCCGCGTTCGTTGCCAATTCGTTGAAGAGCAACGCCAGCGAGGTCGTTGCGGTGCGGCCGAGCGACCAATCGACCCCGGTTATGAAAATGCGCGGTTGTTGCCCCTGATAGGGCGCAACGATAGTCTCGATCAGGTCGAGCATCATCGTCGGTCCAGCGGATCCTGGCGCGATTGTGGACGGCTTCGCCAGGGTCAGCGCGTGAGCACGTGAAAGCGCCGACAATCGATCGCGCACCGCTGCCGCCAGCGCTTTAGGTGTATCGGCGCCCCGCACGCTCAATTCGACCACGCTGGCTGCCACGTTGAACAGATTCTTGATGCGATGCTCCATTTCCCTCAGCAGCATCTGCTGATGGTCCTGGGCTCGGCGTCTTTCGGTAATGTCGCGCGCGATCTTGGAAGCGCCGACAATCGTGCCCGCGCCATCCTTGATAGGCGATACCGTCAGGGAAATATCGACAAGGCTGCCGTCCTTGCGCTGACGCACAGTCTCATAGTGCTCAAGTCGCTCGCCGTTGCGGATGCGCTCGAGAATTGTGGCTGCCTCGACGCGCCGATCAGGCGGCATCAATAAGCTGACTGGCTTGCCGATCACCTCTTCGGCCGTGTACCCATAAAGGCGTTCGGCGCCGCCGTTCCAGCTGGTGATTATGCCCTGCAGGTCCTTGGTCATGATCCCGTCGTCCGACGAGTCCACCACCGCGGCGTGGAGACGGGACGCCATCAACGACTGCCCGCGCAGGTCGTCGGCCCGCAGGCGGGCCACGTTGATGCCGAGTTGGAACGCGATGGTATTGGCGAGATTGAGCTCATCTTCCGAGATATGGTGAGGGGCGTCGAAGTAAGCCATGAACTTTCCGACGACGCCTCCGTCGACCGTGATCGGGACGAAGGCCAGCGCTTGGATACCTTCTTGCAGAATTACAGGCTTCAGCGGCCCGAGATCCGCCGTCTCCACGTTGTCGATGCAAATAGGGCGAGCGCCAGTCTCGTTTGGTTGCCAGGGGGTATGGCCTGCTACAGCTCGGCGATAACTCTCTGAAAGATTGCGCCATGCGGCAAACTGCATGACGCCAGCATCGTCGAAGAGCAGCACGGAGGCGCGACTGCAGGCTAAAGCGGAGGTGATTGCATCGACGGCCGCATCGCAAGTTTCGGCGACGGACACCGACCGATTGAGACGATCAGCGAACTGGTAGAGTGCAGCCTGCTCTCTCGCCGTCCGGGCAAGCTTTTCCTCGACCCGCTTGCGCTCGGAGATATCGACGAGAACGTTCATCGCGCCGATAAAGGTGCCCGTCGTGTCGTACAACGGTGTGGGAAGCGGCATGAAGGTGACCCGGCTGCCATCGGGCCGTTCAGCGACAGCCTCGGTATTCCTGACCGGCCGCCGCTCTCGCAACGCGACTGCCATAGGGCACTCGTCGTGGCGCATCGGTTGGCCATCGGTCGTGTAGAGCTTCCAAGACCCGCAGAACTCGCTCTTGCCTAGTTCGGGACGACACCCCCAGAGGTCGGCGGCGGCTTCGTTGAAGTAGGTAATGCGGCCAAATTCATCGGTCCTGTAAATGGCCACGGGGACCGCATCCAGCATCTGACGCGCTTCTTGTAAGCCGCTCTTCGCAAACGTGTCGATCAGGTCCGACCCGCTTGCTTCAGCATTCCAGCCCCGATCCTCCGTGATCAACGCCATGGCGTCCTTTCCCACCGTATCTCTATCCTGATCCCCATGTGGGAGACAGAGCAAGCCCAGCAGTCAGCGCACCGTCACCGCGCATAGGCCGGCCCGGCCAGCCGGCTAGCATAACGCGGATCGCTCCCTTCGGTTGCATCTCCGGGGACAAACTAAGGGGAGAGCGCTTTCCGCGATGAACTACTGTTCGTTCAACAGCTTATCGACAGCCTTTACCAGCGTCGTCGGCTCGTATGGTTTGGCAATGAAGGGGCGGGAGCAGGTGGTGTCATGTGCAGAGGTCATCAGGACGGGGACCTTGGGGTGAGTCGCCTCGACCCACTCGGCGAGCGCATTGCCGTCCATGTCGCCCAGCAAGTTCACATCTGCGAACACGAGGGATACCGGCTCGGAATTCAAGTGCCGGATCGCGTCCTCCGCCGTGGCGGCCTCGAGGACGACATGGCCTACATCTCGCAGGTTCTCAGCAACCGCGATACGGATCAACAACTCGTCCTCCACTACGAGGACGACAGTCCGCCTGGCTTTCGCGTTCATCTTCTCCAATCGATCGGAGCGCTTGCGGGAAAAATGGCGCCGAATTCACGGGCGTCTGTCCATTGAACTGCCATGGAATGCAAACGTTGCACGGTGGGTGGCCTTGCGGCGGCTTGGCCTGCACGGCAGGGCATTCGCAGATGGCCAATTTTCCCCGTCATCCCGAGCGGAGCCGCCCGAAGGGTGGCGTAGTCGAGGGACCTGTCTTGTTGATGCAGCAACAAGACAGGTCCCTCCGCTTCGCCTCGCTGCGCGAGGCTCCGGTCGGGATGACGGTATTTTGGCGTTATATGCGAATGCCTGGCCTGCACCGGGAGACTGTCGACCGCCTGGGCGAGCTGCCGATTTTTCAACAACGTCTACGATTCGCGCCTGGCCGGGTGGACGCCAATCGGTGCCACCGCCCCGGGCACGCGCGGGCGCCAGCGGCCGAGAGAACGAGGCGCCAATCTCGAAGCGCGCCCACGCGCTCCCACCTGCATTCGTGCCGGAGAGCCGCGTGGACAATCTTCATGATGTGCTGGGACTCGTGCGCTCGAGGGCACTCCTCGAACATGCGCGCCGGGTCGACCGCCTCACAAGGCTGCCGATCTTCAAGAGGATGGACGCCGGCTGACGAAGGGAGCTCAGTCATGCCCATCTCGTTCGAGCGCATCCCGGCCCACATCCGCGCGCTGTAGTCAGGAGGACGTCGCGCTTGGTCTCATGCTTTTGCCGCCATCGGCTCGCCATTGTCCGATCTCTTGGCCGATCTGTATGAAAGCAAATGAGCGCCGCCCGCGGATGGCGAGGGGGCTGAGGAAACGGCCCAGCACGGGCGTGCTCTGCCCAGCATCATCTTCACAGGCAAGCGAGGATTGCCTTCGCTATCTTGCACGCGCTCCTGTACATCGACGACAGCTTCGGACGAGCAGGCGATGGCTTCGCAGTCCGCCCGGATTCCACATCGCTTGCCTCGCCCATCCGTCGCCTTCAACGCGAATGCATATGACAGATCAAATCCCGGCAAAGCCGATCAACACCCTCGCACGCCAGACCGGCTTTTCGCGCTACCAGTCACTGCTGATTGCGCTGCTTGCGTTCACGCAGTTCACGCTCATTCTCGATTTCACCATCATGTCGCCGCTCGGTGTCATCATGATGCCCTCGCTCGACATTACGGCTGGGCAATTCGGCGTCGCGGTTTCGGCTTACGCGTTCAGCGCGGGAATATCGAGCATTCTTGCCGCCGGCTTTGCCGACCGTTTTGACCGCAAGCGCCTGCTCTTGTTCTTCTATGTCGGCTTCACCCTTGGAACCGCGCTTTGCGCGATGGCGCAGGACTATCACGTGCTGCTGCTCGGCCGGATCGTGACCGGACTGTTTGGCGGCGTGATCGGCTCGGTCGTGCTCGCCATCATTATCGACCTGTTCCCGCTGCATATGCGCGGGCGCGTGATGGGATTTGTTCAGATGGCTTTCGGTGCGAGCCAAGTTCTCGGCATCCCGGCTGGACTGTTTCTCGCCAACCGCTGGAACTGGCACGCCTGCTTCACCGCGATCGTCGGCCTGTCGATCGCGGCGATGCTTGTCATCGTGTTTGCCATGCAGCCGGTCGACGCCCATCTGCGGCTGAAGCAGGCCGCGAATCCGTTCCGGCATTTGATCGCGACCGTCGGGCAGCCGCGCTACACGCTGGCCTTCGCCGTGACGACCCTGACGGCGACCGGTGGCTACATGCTGATGCCGTTCGGCAGCGCTTACACTGTGCACAATCTCGGCATCGATATCGTGGACCTTCCGACGATCTATCTCGTCTCCGGTCTGTTCAGCATCGTCATGGGACCACTGGTCGGCCGGGCGAGCGATGCATTCGGCAAGTATCCGACCTTCGTCTTCGGCAGCATGGTGTCCATCGTCATGGTGCTGATCTACACGCATCTCGGGCCGGTCTCCTTGACCACTGCGATCGTCGTCAATGTGCTGCTGTTCGTCGGCATCTTTTCCCGCATGATCCCGTCGCAGGCGCTGATGTCGGCGATCCCCGAGCCAAGTCAGCGCGGATCGTTCAGCGCGGTCAGCGCGTCGCTGCAGCAGCTCTCCGGCGGGCTCGGTTCGGTGCTGGCGGCAGCGATCGTCGCGCAGGAGCCGAATGGTTCGCTGATCCACTTCGATCGGCTGGGATATGTCGTCGCGGCGACGTCTACCGTGTTGATCGTCGCGATGTACTTTGTGCAGAAGTCGGTGGCGAAGCGGACCGGCGAGAGCATCGTCTGACGGCGACCTCAGAGTCGCCATGCCATCAACCCCCGTCGCGCGCCATCCCGGCCGCTAGGGCCTGAAAACGCCGCTTGCGATGTTCCTTCGCTGTCAGCAGCCGATCGCCTCGCCGTCGCTTCGGGGGTCGGCACCGCCGAAAAGTGTCCCTGTCGCCGGATCGATCGTGATGCCGTTGGCGTGGCCGGCGCTCTCGTTCCAGTCCGGCCAGCGGTCGATGATATGGCCGCGCTTCTCGAGCTCGGCAACGGTCTCTGACGGGAAGCGGCCTTCGATATGCAAGGTATCGCGCGCCTCCAGAAGGCCGAAGCGGCCCGACAGGAAGCGTGGCATGTCGAGCGCCTGCTGGATGTCCAACCCGTGGTCGATCAGCGCGCTGTAGACCTGCATGTGGATTTGCGGCTGGCCGTCGGCGCCCATGCAACCCAGCACGCTCCACAGCCTGTCGTCGCGGAAGCCCAGCGAGGCGATCAGCGTGTGCAACGGCGTCTTGCCCGGCTCGAGTCGGTTCGGACTCTTGCGGTCGAGCGAGAAGTACGCGGCGCGGTTTTGCAGCACCACGCCGGTGCGGCCGGCGACGACCGCGGCGCCGAAGTTGCCGTAGACCGAATGGATCAGCGACGCGGCATTGCCTTCGCGGTCGACGGCCGCGACATAGACCGTATCGCCGGCGAGGCTGCCATAGGAGGGGATGCGGTCCCAGGGCAGGGCGCGTTCGCGATCCATCACGGCACGCCGTTGGTCGGCATAGCGCTTGGAGATCAGCCGTTCGGTCGGCACGTCGGCAAAGCGCGGATCGCCGAGATGCCGGTCGCGGTCGTGGTAGGCGACCTGCTTGGCTTGGACCATGAGATGAACCCTGTCCGGATCGAACAGCGGCCTGCTGTGCAGCTCGAACGGCTCCAGCAGGTTCAGCATCTCGAGCACCGTGAAGCCTTGCGTCGGCGGCGGCGTCTCGTAGATCGTGACGTCGCGGTAGGTGCCGCGGATCGGCTCACTCCAGCGCGCGACTTGGGCGCGAAGATCGTCGCGCCCGAAGAAGCCGCCGACATTGTCGGCGTAGCGTGCCAGCTCGGCCGCGACGTCGCCGTCGTAGAAGCCGTACCAGCCGTCGCTGGCGATCGCTTCCAGCGTGCGGGCGAGGTCGGGGTTGCGCACAACGGTGGCGTCGGTCAGGAACAGCGCCGCGGCTTCCGGACTTTTGGCAAGCTCGACGCGCGCCACGTCGCACCACTTCGCCAAGCGCTCGCCGACCTCGAAGCCGTCGCGTGCCAAGCCGATGGCGCTCTCGAGGCAGCGCCTGAGCGGCAGGCGACCGTAGCGGGCATGGGCCATGGTCCAGCTCGCCACGGAGCCCGGAACCGTGAGCGTGCCGGCCAGCGGCCCGCGATAGGGCACCTCGCTCAGCCCGAGCCGCGCGAACGCGTCGATCGTGGCCCGCGCGGCGGCGCGGCCGCCGCCGTCGAGGTAGCGGACCGCGCGCGCCTTGGCGTCGTAGATGAGCCAGAAGGCATCGCCGCCGATTCCCGTCATGTGCGGATAGACGACCGACAGCACACTGCTAGCAGTGACAGCACCATCGACGGCGGAGCCGCCCTCGCTGAGCACCTCGGCACCTGCTTGCGATGCAAGCACATGCGGCGACGTCACGAGGCCGCGGGAAGAGCGAACAACCGGGCGGTCGGCGTGGAACTCTATCATGACGCTTTTGTAAATCAGTTTTTGCGGAGATGGCGCGCAAAAACTCGAACGGCGGCCTGTCCCGGAGGCTCAGCATTGCTTAAAATTGCTGTACTGAGACCTTCTACGGAGTCGGTAAAGAAGCGTTCCTTTCGTGTAAGTAATGATTGACTGCCGTCTCGAATATGCTAAAGTAGCGGGATGACTGGATTCCCTCCCGCGGCTGTGCCCGACGTTCCTTGCCCAGGAAGCGACATCCGCCGGGCTCCCGGTGGCGCCAATTGGCGATTCACTAGCGGAAACTGCGTGAACTGCGCTGACTCCTCTTGCGGCGCATCCTATGGGTGAGACAATCGCGCTGCCAACAATACCATCAATACCAGAAACTCCGGAAACGACGGGCGGCGCAGCTCATGCGGCTCGGGACTCGTTGACAGCGATGCCGATCGTCCCTAACTGTTAACCATAGGGTTAAGTGATGAGGGCAGCCGTGAACGTCGCCGCCAAGCCTTTCGCCGAGCTGGTCATCACGCGCGATATCGGCGCCCCGCGCCCGCGCGTCTTTGCGGCCTGGACCGACATCTCGCAGGCCGCCATGTGGTGGGCGCCGAAGGACTGTACCCTGCTCGACTGCGCGATGGAGCTCAGGGTGGGCGGCGCCTGGCGGCGTCGCATGCGCGTACCAGGTGGCGGGATCGTCACCAAGCACGGCGTCTATCGCGAGATCGTTCCGCCCGAGCGCCTGGTCTTCACCTACAACACCGAATATCCCGACGGCAGAATCGACTCCGAGACGGTCGTCACGATCACGCTGGCGGAGGTCGGCGGCCGCACCCGCCTCACATTGCGGCACGTCAACTTCGAAACCGAGGAGCTTGCCACGTCGCATCGTGGCGGCTGGTCCACCGCGCTGGAGCGCTTCTTCGAATACATCGCGGAAAGCGAGCAGGCGCAATGAGCGGCGGCGCGTTTTCGGGCGCGCGACTGGCGCGCCTGCACGACGCTTTGGCGGCACACGTCGCGAATGGCGCCATGTCCGGCATCGTGGCCCTGGTGAGCCGGCGCGGCGAGACGCATGTCGAGACCATCGGCAAGCAGTCGTTCGAGGCCGAGGCGCCGATGCGCCGCGACACGATCTTCCGCATCGCCTCGATGACCAAGCCGATCACCGCGGCGGCGGCCTTGATCCTGGTCGAGGAATGCCGGCTGCGACTCGACGATCCGGTCGACGACTGGCTGCCCGAGCTCGCCGATCGCCGCGTGCTGAAAAGCCTGGAGGGGCCGGTCGACGACACCGTGCCGGCCAAGCGCGCAATCCGCGTGCGCGATCTCCTCACCTTCACCTTCGGCCTCGGCCTCGTGATGGAATGGCCGCCCCGGCATCCGATCCAGAAGGCGATGACCGAACTCGAGGTTGCGCCCGGGCCTTTTCAACCCGAGCTGCCGGCCGACGAATTCATGAAGCGGCTGGGCAGCCTGCCGCTGATCCATCAGCCCGGCGAGGGCTGGCTCTACCACACCGGTTCCGACGTGCTGGGCGTGCTGATTGCGCGCGCCTCGGGGCAGTCGCTGGCAACCTTCCTGCGCGAGCGGCTGTTCGAGCCGCTCGGCATGCGCGACACCGGCTTCACCGTGCCGGCCGAGAAGCTCGATCGCCTGGCCAGCGCCTATATGGGCGTACCGGGCGGCGCACCAGGCAAGGCCGAGCGCACCTTCTTCGACGACGCCCGGGCGAGCCGCTGGAGCAAGCCGCGCGCCTTCGAGGCTGGCGGCTCCGGACTCGTGTCGACGGTCGACGACTTCCACGCCTTCTACCGCATGCTGCTGAACAAGGGTCGCGTGACCAGCGCCGGGATGGGCCATGAACGCGTCCTGTCGCGCGCGGCCGTCGAGCTCATGATGTCGGACCAGCTCACATCGCAGCAGAAGGCCGGCACCGAGCTTTTCTTTGGGCATGGCGCGAGCTGGGGCATGGGCGGCGCGGTGGTGACGCGGCGAACGGATCTCTACGCCACGCCCGGACGTTTCGGCTGGGACGGCGGCTACGGCACGTCGGCGCATGTCGATCCGGCCGAGGATGTCGTGGGCGTGCTGCTCACCCAGCGGATGATGGAATCGCCGCAGCCGCCGCGCGTGTTCCGCGACTTCTGGACCTCCGCCTACCAAGCGATCGACGACTAACCAAGGAGAGAGCCATGATGGTGCAGCCCTACCTGTTCTTCGACGGCAAGTGCGAGGAGGCCCTCGACTTCTACAAGAAGGCGATCGGCGCCGAGGTCGACATGCTGATGCGCTTCAGCGAGAACCCCGACAAGCCGCCTCAGGGCTCGATGCCGCCGGGCTCGGATAACAAGGTCATGCACGCGTCCTTCCATGTCGGTGACGCGCACATCATGGCATCCGACGGCCACTGCGCCGGCAAGCCCTCGTTCCAGGGCTTCGGCCTGTCGCTCAACGCCAAGGACGACGCCGAGGCCGAGAAGCTGTTCAAGGCGCTGAGCCCGGGCGGCCAGGTGCAGCAGCCGCTGACCAAGACTTTCTTCGCCTCGAAGTTCGGCATGGTCGCCGACAAGTTCGGCGTCCTGTGGATGGTGATCGCCGAGGCGCACTGA
>JAFAKN010000147.1 GCA_019235415.1 Alphaproteobacteria bacterium | reverse complement strand
GGCCACCGTCCGGACATCGGCCTCGCTCATGTACTGGTTGACCGGCAGCGTGAGGATGCGCTCAGCCTGCCGCTCCGTCATGGGGAAGTCGCCCTTCTTGTGGCCGAGCGCGCGCGCGGCCGGCTGCAGGTGGATCGGGACGGGATAGTGGATCGCCGTCTTGATGCCCTGCTCCCGCAGATGGGCTTGCAGAGCGTCACGCCGGTCGACCTGAACGACGAAGGTGTGGAAGGTGTTGAACTCGTCGTTGCGGCAGGGGGGCGCATAGAGACGCTCGTGCCGCAGCAGCCCCTGATAGAGCGCGGCGTTCTCCCGCCGCTTGGCGATCACCTCGGGCAGCTTGTCGAGCCGGTAGCTCAAGACCGCCGCCTGCAGCGTGTCCATGCGCGACACCAGCCCCCACTCCTCGACGGTCTGGCGATCGGCGAGGCCGTGCGCGCGCAGGCGGCGCATGCGCTCGGCGGCGGCCTGGTCGTTAGTGGTGACGAAGCCGCCGTCGCCCAGGGCGTTGAGGTTCTTCAGCGGATGCGCCGAGAAGCACCCGTAGTGGCCGAACGAGCCGCTGAGCCGACCGCGATACATCGAACCGATCGATTGCGCGGCATCCTCGATCACGACCAGGCCGTGCCGCTCGGCGATCTCCATGATCTCGTCCATGCGGCAGACGCGGCCGGTGAGGTGCACCGGCATGATGGCGCGAGTCCGGGGCGTGAGTGCCCGCTCGATCTTCTCGGGGTCGATGTTCTGGTCGGGCAGCACATCGGCGAAAACCGGTGTGGCGCCGAGCTGCACGATGGTCGCGGTCGAAGCGACGAACGAGTTGGGCGGGGTGATCACCTCGTCGCCCGGACCGATGCCCGCCACCTTCATGGCGAGCAGCAGCGCGTCGGTGCCCGAGTTCAGGGCGACCGCCTCCGCGGTCCCGCAATACTCGGCCAGCCGCTTCTCCAGCGCGCCGAGCTCGTCGTCGGTGCCGACGAAGGAGCCGCGCAGCAGCACTTCCTTGAAGATGCGCTGCAGGTCCTCGAGCTGGTCCTGTCCCTGGGCGGGCAGGTTGACGTAAGGAATGTTGTGCTTGGCCATCTCACGCCCCGTAGAAGTCTTCGACCGTCTGCACGATATAGGCGAGCTGCTCGGGCTCGAGATGCTCGTGCGCCGGAAAGGAGATCATCGTGTCGGCCTGCCGGTCGGTCACCGGAAAGTCGCCGCGCTTGTAGCCATAGGGCTGCAGTCCTTCCTGGCAATAGAGCGGCACCGGATAGTGCACCTTGGCCTCGATCCCCTGCTTCTTGCAATGGGCGAGGAGCTCGTCGCGCCGCTCGGCGAACACGATGTAGAGGTGGAACACGAGCTTGCGGTTGTTGAACCGCCTGGGCAGCGTGATGCCCTTGATGCGCCCCAGCCCTTGATCGAGGGCGGCGGCGTTCTTGATCCGGGTATTCGTGATGAAATCGACCTGATCGATCAGCCAGTTGCCGACCACCGCCTGCAGCGAATCGAGCCGCGAATTGCCACCCATGCGCACCACGGTGTCACGGTCCTTCAGGCCATGATTGCGCAGCTGCCGCAGCACCGTGGCGAACTCGTCGTCGTCGGTGACGATCATGCCGCCGTCGGCCCACACGTTGAGGTTCTTGAGCGGATGCAGCGAGAAGCCGCCGGAGCGGCCGAACGTGCCGGCCCGCTTGCCCTCGATATCGCCCAGGATGCACTGGCAGGAATCCTCGATCACTGGCAGCTTGTGCCGCGCGGCGATCTCCAGCAGCGCCGGCATATCGGTCATCTGGCCGGCGAGGTGCACCGGCAGCAACGCCTTGGTACGCGGCGTGATCTTCGCCTCGACCTGGCCGACGTCCATGCAGAAATTGTCGGTGCAATCGACGAACACCGGACGGGCGTAGTTCTCGGCGATGGCCCCGACGGTAGCAATGAAGGTGTTGGCGGTGGTGATCACTTCGTCGCCCGGTCCAACGCCCGCGGCCCTCAGCGAGAGTTTCAGCGCGTCGGTCCCCGAATTCACGCCGATCGCATGGCGCGTGCCGATCATGGCGGCGAAGCGCTGCTCGAACTCGCGCACCGGCTTGCCCAGCGTGAAGTCGCCGGTCGGGACGAACTTGCGGAAGAGGTCGAGGATCTCCTCGATCTTCTGCGCGCTGAACTGCTTGGGCAGGTAGGACCACTGCACCTTGTAGCCGTTCGGCTGCAGCGGCAGATCGATACGCGCCATCAGCTGGCTACCCTTTCCCGGCGGCAGCGATCGTCCGGCGCGCCGCGCAAATGCTCTCGATGGTGTTGCGCGGCGGAAACAGGCTCACGAAGGCAACGTCTCCCTTGACCGTCGCCTCGACCTTCGACCGCACCTTGAACTCGTTTTCAGCGCCCACGCCCAGCAGGCACAGGAGCTTGCCGCCCGCTTCCGCAGTGACTTCGGAGAGCCGCTGCACGGCCCGCTTGGTGCCGGGCATCAGCCGGCCATGTATGTCCTCTCGATCGTCGACCACGAAGTCGATCATGTCCCCCACTCGGCTCACCGAAACGACCAGGCAAGAGCGCGGCGCCGCACCGTAGACGGCCACTTGATAACCAGCCGAGCGGGCTTCGGCAATCAGCCGACACAACTCGTGCTTCTGCCTGTCCATGCGCGCGACGAACCCCTGAAGCAGGTCGAGCGTCGCCGCGGCATGCGGTCGCCTTACGGTGCAGCTGGCCGGCAGGGGCTGTTTCTCGGCCACGAACGCCATGGATCCGCCGCCGAACACGTAGCGGCGGCGGTCGGCGACGCGAAACCCGAAGCGCTCCAGCAGATACTCGGCGAGCGGCTGCGTGAAATAGCTGACATGCTCCTCCCACAGGATGGCCGGGCTGCCGAGCGCGAACGCCTCTTCGACGTCCGGGATCTCCATCACGAGGTAGCCGTTGTCGCAGAGCAGCGCGCGGACAGCCGTGAAGAACGCCTCGAGGTCGCTGACGTGCTCGACGACATGCCGCAGGTAGACCGTGTCGAATGCCTGCTCGCCCGCCAGGCGCGCCGCGAGGGCGGGCGTGAGGTAGTCGCCATGGACCTCGAAGCCTTTTTTCCGCGCAAGTTGCGCCGCCACCGGGTTCGGCTCGACGCCCACAACGTCGCGATAGCCCGCTCGCCTCAGGGCTTCGAGAAGGGCGCCGTCGTTACACCCGATGTCGATCGCGCGCCCCGGGTCCTGGCGCGCCACCGTGGTGGTGATGAGGTCTTCGAGATGGCGCGGGCGTTGGAAACCCGTCGTGTAGGTGTCCGTCACGCCATAGATCAGGTGGGCCGGAATGGGGTCGAGGATCTGCAGCAGGCCGCATTCCCGGCACATGTCGAACGCCACGCTGAAGCGTGGGTCCGGCTCGTCCGGGCTCTTCCTGAGATAGTGGGAGATCGGAAGGTCGTCCAACTGGAAAAGGAGCGACGGACTTTTCCCCTTGCACAGGTAACACTGGCGCGCGCCGCTCATCCGTCGACCTTGACCAAATTCACAGCTCTCATCCCCGGCCAAGCACACGATGGCGGACCGGTGCGCAGGAAATCTGTCTCCATATGCAGGTTCATGCTCAGCAGGTCAACCGACCGGCGAGGTCGGGCAGCGGTGCGAAAATGCACAATGGGTGGTGTCGCGGGCGATCAGGCGTGTCACAGCCGCCAGGACCACGTCTTTTCCCGAGCATCCTCGAAGGCCGCCGAGCGCGCGACGATGGCGCCGACGATCGCCGATGCATTGGCCTCCGCCATCTGCCATTCCCCGGCGGTCGCCGTACCGAACCGGAGTGGCGCGCGGAACAGGGTGCCGCGAAGCCGGCCCCAGTAGCCCCACAGCCACAAAGCGACGTCTTCGATCGACAGGGCGCTGTCCCCTACGACCAGTTGTTCCTCCAGCGGCCCATCCTCGATCGACAGACCTACGATGCTTGCGTCCTGGACGAGATGGATGCGTTCCAGGCGGAGCGACGAGCGATCGACGAATCGGCTGTCTACCGGATCCGTCGACAGGTGCAAGGGATGATCGAACGCTCGCGGCCGCAGCCCCATGGGATGATAGTGATTGCCGTGGACCAGCACTGCCTGCGCGCCGACCCGCCAACTTACCCGCAGGGGAATACGCGGCCGGCCGTGCTCGTCGGCGAAATTGTACGCCGGCAGGTGCTCGACGACGATACGCGTGCATTCAGCGGACGAGATCTCCAGCACCCCGTCGGGCCTGCGGCTGTACCGATCGAAAGCTTCGCGGATCACGGGACCATCCAGCGGGAGGCTGTTGATCAGCACCGCATCCGCCGGACCGCTGAGCACGTCGGCGATCAAGCTCAGTGCGCCATCGTTCAGGATAGTGTCGGCGATTTGACAACTGACGAAGGAATCAGTGCGCCGTCCCGCAGCGAGCGCCACGTAGTGCGCGCAGGACATGAGGAGGAACTTGCAGTGGCGGGCGTAATAGAATGCCAAGGATCGGTTGGAATAGAATACCTTGGTGCGCCCGTAACAGGCCTCCATCGCCTGACCGTACTTCACGTCGCTTTCCTCGTAGCGCATGAAATGCACGTGGGCATGTTCGCCAAGGCGCGCGAACAGCGCATCGGCGCGCAAATAGGCCTCGGTTTCGGCGCTGGTGAAGATCGCCAGGTGCACTGTGCAGTGCTTGGCAAGGCTCGGCAGGTTGTTGCGCGAAAGCAGGCCGGCACAGAGATAGCGCACGAAGTGATCGGCGAACGGCTGGCCCCATACCGGACAGGCGATGATGAAGGGCTGACGGCCGTCGCGCGCCGCCTCGACCGAGGCTGCGAGCGCGTCCACCCAGCGCTGGTAGCGCTCGAGCAGGGACAGCGTGAAGCGCGCGAAGGCATCGCCGGGATCGACGGCCGCTACGCTTTCGAAGAAGTCGCGGATATCGGCGGCCATGCCGTGCCGCAGCAGCGTGATGGCCGCATGGTGCCTGACCAACGCGTGCCGCGGGTCGCGGCGGAAGGCGTTGCGCAGTACGACGAGGGCCTCGTCGTTGCGATTGGCCTTGTCGTACATGGTCGCGAGCTGGACGGCGATGTTGGGGTCGCGCGTGAGCGCCCACGCCTGCTCGGCCTTTTCGATGGCGTCGTCAATATCCTGCGGCCGCTCGGACCAGATGCGATTGGCCTCTTGGTGCAGTCGTTTGGCGACGAAGTCGGCGGCGGCTCGCCCGAGCCGCTCCTGGCCGCCTCGCCGCGGCTTGCCGCCACCGGCACCGGGCATCTGGCGACCGCCGCCGGCCGGCGAGCGTTTCACTTGCTTGCCCATCTGTTTTTGACTACGCCATGCAAAGTACACTGGCCTTGCACCAAATCACCGCACTTAGGGCGCAATGGCCAATAACCTACGGAGGTCGTTCCACCACTTGAGACAGTTCGAAGTGAAAGCCCGACCATACGTCAGTTTCGTCTCATACTTTCGCAACGACGGTTATACCAGTGATTTCGACTTGCGCGTGAAGCGCGCAACGCGGTTTCTCGTGCGCCAGCTGCAGCGGGCGGAGCTCGATTCCGAGGTCATCCTGGTCGAGTGGAACCCGCCGGCGGACCGGCCGCTGATCATCGAGACGCTGGGGCCGCTGCCCGAGCGCGACTGCGTGCAGGTGCGTGGCATCGTCGTCGGCAAGGAAAACCACGATCCGTTCGTCGGCTCCGACGCCTCCAGCATGAATCCCGCCGCCGCCGCCAATGTCGGCCTGCGCCGCGCCCACGGCCGCTTCGTGACTCCGAAGGCCGCCGACAGCTATTTCTCCAAGGAGATCATCGCCACGATTGCGCGCCGCGACCTGCATGCCAACGCGCTCTATCGCTGCGACCGCTGCGATGTGACGCTCTCGCCGCGCGACCTCCAAGAGCGCGATGATGACACCTTGCTCGCCCATCTGGAAAGCCTCGACAGCACACGTCACAGCCGGATCCCTCACCCGCCGCAGTGGTACATCCGCGAGCTGCATACCAACGCCTGTGGCGACTTCCTGCTGATGAGCCGGCAGATGTGGCACACGGTGCGAGGCTTCCCGCTCGACGGCACCGTGCTGTCGCTCGACTGCGATTCGCTGCTCATGCATGCCGCCGTGGCGCTGGGCGCGCACGAGATCTGCCTGCCGCCGGCCTGTCGCATCTTCAAGGGTCGGCATGCCCGGCTGTTCACCAACCGTATCAGTTACGCCTGGACGCCGCTGCAATCGAAGGTGGACGACTTCATGACCGGCATGCGCTGGTGGCGGCTGCAGACCATCACGCGCAGCCTGTTCGACTACCCCAAGCGCAAGGTCGCGGGCGTTGACGGCGTTCTGGCGCCGTCCATCGAGCGCAACTTCGTGCGGCGAGCCGAGCAATGGGCGCACGGCATTCCGCCAGAGCTGGGCCAACCCGACAACTGGGGCTTGGTCGACCAACCGCTGGAGGAGCGACTGCTCTGCCGCGCGGCCTGGTTCTCGTCCAGCAAGACCGTGGCGGCATGATCGTCGAGCAGGCCGTCTTTCTGGTCGGGGGTCTGGGAACACGGCTGGGCTCGCTGACCGCGGGGGCTGCGAAGCCAGTGCTGGACGTGGGCGGCAAGCCCTTCCTCGATCACCTTCTGGACGAAGCCAGCCGCCACGGCATCAAACGAGCCCTGCTGCTGTGCGGCTATCGCGCGGCCGACCTGGTCGGCGCCTACCAGGGCCGGGCCATCCGAGGCATGCGGGTCGACACCGTCGTCGAGATCGAACCGGCCGGCACTGCGGGCGCGCTCGCGCTCGCCGCAGACCGTCTCGATGCGCTGTTCTTCCTGATCAATGGCGATTCGCTGTTCGACCTGAATTTGCTGGCCTTGCTTCCGCTGCCGGGGTCCGACGATGGCTGCCTCGTGCGCATGGCGCTCGCCGGCGGAATCGCCGGCGAGCGCTACGGACGGGTCGCGATCGAGGGCAGGCGCGTGCGGGAGTTCGCGCCGGCGGGCCCTTCGGATCGTCCAATCAATGCCGGCATGTACCTCATGCGCAGGGAGATCGTCGGCCATATCCGCGGTGTTCCCTGCTCTCTCGAGCGGGACGTCCTGCCCGACTTGGCCGGCCGCGGTCTGATCGAGGGAGTCGTCTGGCAAGCACCTTTCATCGATATCGGCACGCCGGAGGATTTCTTGCGCGCGCAGCGGCTGGTGCCGCTGATCGTCAAGCGGCCGGCGGCGTTCCTCGACCGCGACGGCGTGCTGAACGAGGACATCGGCTACGTCCATCGCCAGGACCAGCTGCGCTGGATCGACCAGGCCGCCGAGGCGGTGCGCCATCTGAACGATGCCGGATATCTCGTCTTCGTGGTCACGAACCAGGCCGGCATAGCCCGCGGGCTGTACGAAGAAGACCACGTCCACGCACTCCACGATTGGATGCGTGAGCAGCTTCGCCGCCACGGCGCGCACATCGACGCGATCGAGTACTGTCCCTACCACCCCGAGGGGACCGTCGAGCGCTACCGGCGCGTCTCGGAGTTGCGCAAACCCAGTCCGGGTATGATCAGGAAGCTGCTATCCGAATGGCCCGTGGACGTGTCGCAGTCGTTCTTGATTGGCGATCGCGAGAGCGACCTGCAGGCTGCCGCCGCGGCGGGTATCGACGGGCATCTGTTTTCCGGTGCCAATCTTCTGGACTTCGTCACCCGGCTTGTGCCGGCGAGACGAAGAATCGCCGGCTTCGATTGATGGCCAGCACAGCCTTTACCGCTTCGTCGGGGAGCGCTCCGAGGCTGCTCGCGGCAGCGTCCTGATCGGCCTCCTCGGGCGTCAGGATCCCGGGAATGGTGCTCGAGATGGCCGGAAAGGCCAGGCAGAAGCGCAAGGCAGCCTGTGCGCCCTCCCGCCCCGGGGCGGCCGAAAGCGCCGACAGGAGCTCTCCTGCACCCTCGATCCAGTTGACGATCTGCGCCCGCGGCCAACGCGCTCGATGATCGCCCGCGGCAAAGCGCGTGGCATGGTGGATCGTGCCAGACAGGAACCCGAAACACAGCGGCGTGCGCGCGATGAACCCGGTGTCCGCGCGGATGGCCTCGGCCATCAAGCCGCAGTCGATGGCCCGCAGGTCCATCATGTTGAAGTTGGCTTGGACGACCGGCGCTCCGGCCGACCGCACGGCCTCCAGCGCTTCTTGCGGCCCCTTGCCGGACACACCCCAGGCCCTGATCTTTCCTCTGTCAATCAGTCGCTGGATCGCCTCCCGCACCTCCGTTGCCGCCAGCGCGGCGGCGGGCGGGTTGTGGAGCTGAAGCAGGTCGACATAGTCCGTGCCGAGCCGCCTGAGGCTCCGCTCGGTCGAGGCCACGATGCCGGCTGGGGAGAAATCGGGCGGCCGCTCCCATGAATCGTACCCCGCTTTGGTAGCGATCACGACTTGGCCTCGCTTGCCCTTCACGGCTTGGCCGATCAGTTCCTCGCTGTGGCCATCGCCATAGGCGGCCGAGGTGTCGAAGAACGTGATGCCGCGTTCCAGCGCCCGCCTCAGAGCCGCCAACGACGTCGCGTCATCGGTGTCCCCGTAGGACGTCTCGGCCGCGGTGCGGCCGCCGATGCCCCAGGCGCCGAAGCCGATCTCCGAGACGACCAGGCCGGTCTTGCCCAGACGCCGATAGTTCATGCTCAGTAGTGGCCGGCGAGCTCGGGCGTGATGGCCGCCGCGCGCGGCGCGTACAGGTAAGCCCCCTTCTTGTTGCCCCACCAGACGATCTCGCGGCACCACTTCTGGAAGTCGTCGTAGGGCTTGGCGGTGCGATCCACGTGCACCGCAAGCGGCTCGCGCCGCAGCACGGCCTCCTCGCCATTGCGCACCTTGCGCCAGTACTCCAGGTGGTCGTAGTCGAGCCGCACTTCCAGATCGGTCTTGGCAAACGGCTGGTGCACCATCGCGTGGTTCAACCGTACTGCCTCGTCGATGATCTCGATCGGCAAGCCGGCACGGCGCGCACTCACGATCTGATGCAGGAGCCGACCCGCTTCGGCGTAGAAGGCGTCGATCTTCCGCTCGGCGGTCAGCCTGACGAAGATGAATTCGTCGGCCGGCCAGTAGATCCCGAGATACTCCTTGGAAAAGACGTACTCCGGGCCGCCTTCCTGGATCGATCGCGCCTCGGCTTGGAAGAAGGCGTTGATCTCGGCGAGCAACGGAAAGCGCTCTTCGTCTGGCGTCATGAACGCTTCGATTATGTCGCGGTAGGAGATGCCGGAGATGCCGTGAGCCAGGATCAGCGGGATCTGGAACAGCTTGTCGAAATGCAGGAGTGCGGTCATCCAGCAGAATGCGCGGGTGCGCCGCCAATCGCCCCGCGGCATGGCGGCGGTAGCCACCACGAGGTCCTGGACCTCCGGCACGTCGTCGTCCAATTCGACCCGCTCGCCGTGGATGTTGATGATCTTCGACTCGACCGTGACCATGCCGTACCTGGCCTGGTAGGCGGCGTCGCCCATCTCCGCGTTGGGCAATATGGAGAGATTGTTGAACTGGATGCGGTTGTGCTGGCCGTTCTCCATCAGCTGATCGATGCCGCGCACGAACGATTCGTAGGTTTCGCCTGGCAACCCGAGGATCAGGTCCGAATACGTCTCGACCCGATCGCGCGTGAAACGCCGCTGCAGCTCCATGTAGGTGCCGAGCGAGATGTTGTCGCGCTTGATGGCTTCCAGTGTCGTCTTGTCGACGCTCTGCATGGACAGCGCCACGCCCTTGTTCAGGCCGGCATCGGACAGGATCTTCTGGGTCTCGTAGGCGCGCTCGGTGGCGTTCTTGGTATTTTGCACCGACAGCGCCACTGGATAGCCGCTCGCCTGCTTAATCTTGGCGACGTACTTGGCGATGTCCACATCACGCTTCTGAATACCGAAGTTGGCATCGCAGCAGAAGATGTATTCGATCTTCTTGTCGGCGAACCAGTCGACCTCGCGGTAGAGCCGCTCCTCGCCGAACTTGGTGACCTTCGCCGCCGTCGCCGAGCCCCAGTCGCAGAAGGTGCAGCGGAACGGGCAGCCACGGTTGGTCTCCCACAGGCCGATCCAGCTCTCCTGCGGGTTGGCCGCCATGATCTCGTCGAAAGCGCCCTCCAGGAACGGCGACGGGATCTCGTCAAGATCCCGCACGCGGTCGATGTTGGGGTTGCGTATGAACGTGCCGTCGGACTTCACTAGGCTTACACCCGGCAGGTCTTCCCAGGCGGCCCGGTCGGCAAATGCCTCCAGCAGCTTGAGAAAGGTGCGCTCGCCCTCGTTGTGGACGGCGAGATCGATCTGCGGGTTGGCGCGCAGGAAGGCTTCGGGCTGGTCCGGAACATGCGGGCCGCCGAACACCACGACAATGCCCGGACGCAGCGCCTTGAGACGCCGGGCGATCTCCAGCGAAATCCGGCCGTTCCAGACGTAGGTGCTGAAGCCGACCAGGTCGGCGTCCTTCAGCGCTTCGACCGCGTCGGCGATGCGCACCCGCTTGTAGATGGGCGGCAGAAACCGGTAGCGGCCGGGATCGGCGGCCATCTTCTGCACATAGGTCTGTAGCAGCGCGACCGAGTACGGCAGGTAGTTCTGGCCCGAGAACGAATTGTTGATCTGCACCAGTCCGACCACGAGCGGCCGGAGCGTGCCGGCGGCGGACGGGACTGGATCGGGTCGCGAGGCGACGGACATGGGCGTACACGTAAGCTGCCTGTTTTCGGGGTGCAACACAATTGCCGGACGCAATCCCTTGTGATTGAAAGCGTTATCGTGGTTTCTGTGGGACGAACGGATCGCACGCAGAATGGACCTTGCCGGCAAGAAAGTTTTGATCGCGGGGGGTGCCGGCTTCATCGGCACCAACCTCGCCCTTGCCGTTGCACAGCGCGGAGCGCAGCTGCGGCTCACCATCCATGACAAGTCGTTGCAGGCGCATTTTCCGGATGCCGAGACCCTGACAGCCGACCTGCGCCAGCCTGAGGATTGCGCCAGAGCGGTCCAGGGCATGGACTGTGTCTTCCTCTGCGCCGCGCATACATCGGGCGCCGCGGTCATCAGGACCTCGCCGCTGGTGCACATCACGCCCAATGTCTTGATCAATACCCTCATGCTCGAAGCCGCGCACAGGGCAGGCGTCACGCGCTTCTGCTTCATCTCCAGCGGTGCAGCGTACCCGCCGACCGCAGACCGGCCGGTTCGCGAAGAGGAGATGTTCGACGGCGACCCCGCCGACGTCTATTTCGCGGCCGGGTGGATGAAGCGCTATGCCGAGGTGCTCTGCCGGACCTACGCCGAAAAGATCACCTCGCCGATGCCGACGGTGGTGGTGCGGCCCTCCAATGTCTACGGCCCCTACGACAAATTCGACTTTGCAGTCAGCCACGTGACGGCCGCGCTGATCCGGCGCGTCGTCGAGCGGCACAGCCCGTTGGAAGTGTGGGGAACGGGCAACGACGTGCGGGACCTGATCTACGTCGACGATTTCACCGAAGGCGTGCTGGCCGCGCTTGCCGCGGACCGGCCGTTCCTCGCCGCCAACATCTGCGCCGGCACGGGACACACGGTGCGTCAGATCCTGGAGACGATCCTACGCGTGGACGGCTACCGAGACGCCGACGTGCGCTACGATCCGCGGCGGCCCAGCACCATCCCCGTCCGTTTGATGGACAACAGCTTCGCCCGAACGGAACTCGGCTTCACAGCCCGCACCTCGCTCGAGGACGGGCTGCGGCGGACCATCGAGTGGTATCGCCGTCAGAACGGCCCGCGGAACCGCTTATAGCCCTCTGTCATCGAGCGCTCGACGGGCAGGTCGATACCGTGGTTCTTGCCTTTCGCCTGGGTGAGGATCGCGTCCACCGTGTCATGCTGGCTGGGATAGTAGATGTCCTCCAGGCTCTTGGCGGTCGGACAGGGCGCCGGAGCCATGCCGAGCATCGCCGGCGGCTGCCTGAGCAGGCCGGGGTCCCGCATCATCAGCTGGCGGCAGACTTCGCCCCCAACGCCGTACTCCAGCCAGGACGTGTCGGCGGTCACCAGACGCCGCGTCTTGCGGACGCTGGCCGCGACCAGCTCCCAGTCCGGATGGCTGATCGAATTGAGGTCGATCACCTCGGCCGAGACGCCGGCCCTGTCCTGCACGTACTGGGCCGCGCGCAGGGCTTCCAGCACCATCACCGAGGTGGCGACGACGGTGACGTCGCTGCCCTCGCGCGCCACGTAGCTGGTGAGCGGCACGCGCTTGTCCGCCGGCGAGATCGTGAAGTCGAGGTTGTAGAGCAGGCGATGCTCGATGCTGATCACCGGACCCGGATGACGGTTGATGATCGCCGGATACATGTCGAGCACCGCCTGGCTGCTCGATGGCATGACGACGGTGAGGCCGGGATAATGCGCGAAGGTCGCCTGCGGACTCTGCGAATGCTGCGCTCCCTGCCCCCAGCTGCGGCCCACCACGATGCGGATCAGCATCGGGCAGCGCATCAGCCCGCCGAACATGTAGCTGTACTTGGCGGCCATGTTGATGATCTGGTTCATCGCCAGGAACGAGAAATCGGCCCGAATGTGCGTTGTGATGGGATAATCGCCGACCAGGGCAGCGCCGATCGCGACGCCGGTCATGCCCTCCTCCATCAGCGGCACGTCGAACACACGCTTGGCGCCGTATTTCTCGGCAAGCCCGGTGGTCGAGCCGAAGATGCCTTTGAAGTCGTCCACCCCCTGCCCCATGATGAACGCATTGGGATGATCGCGCAGCGCCCCATCCATGGTCTCCAGGAGCGCCCCGGCGTAGGACAGGACGCGCGACGATTGCGCAAGCGGTTTGGCGGCGGCCATGGTCATCAGATCACGTCCGTCAGGAGTTCGAGTCGCCCTGGCGCGGGGCTCGCTTCCGCGTAGGCGACGGCGGCATCGATTTCGCGCTCGAGCTCGGGCGAAAGCTCGGCGACCAGCTTGGCATCGACGATCAGAGGATCGCGCCTCTTCCAGGCATCGACGCTGTCGGTGGTGCGGTAGTTGAAGTGGAAATCCTCGCCCACCCCGACATGCTCCTTGTAGCGCGAGGTGGCGATCTCCAGCACGAACGGCTCGCCCGATCGAACGTGTGCCGCCGCCTCGAGCGTGGCTTGCCGGACGGCCAGCATATCCCATCCCTCTTCCAGCCGCCGGCCGGCGATGCCGTAGGCGGCGGCATGCTCGATAAGCCGATACGATTGGCGGATGGGCCGATGGCTGTGGACAGCCAGACCGTTGTCCTCGCACAGGAACAGCACCGGGACCCTCATGAGGGCCGCGAAGTTCAGGCTCTCGTGATAAACGCCCTCTTCGGTCGCGCCGTCGCCGAACACCGCCGCGGCGATGCGGTCGCCACCGCGGCGCTTGAAGCTCAGCGCCGCGCCCACGGCGTGCGGGATGGTGCTGGCGACGACGGCGGAGGAGCCCATCAGACCTACGTCCGGCGCAGCCAGATGCATGGAGCCCGCCTTGCCGCCCGAGATGCCGTCCTTGCGGCCGTACAATTCGGCGAACATCGCGTCGAGCTTGCCGCCCTTGGCGATATAGAAGCCGTGCGAACGATAGGTGGCGAAGACGAGGTCATCGGCCCGCAGCGCGTCGCAAACGCCGACCGCCACCGCTTCCTGGCCGATCGACAGATGCACCGGGCTCTGGATCTTGTCCGATGGATAGAGCGCAATGATGCGCTCCTCGACCAGCCGGATCAGCAGAGCGGTGCGAAACAAACGTCGATAGATCGCTTCATCCTTCACAAATCACGCTCCCGCGGCTCGGTTGGCGGCGACTGCTAAAGGAGCCACTGTCTTCATGCAACCTCCCATCGCGGAGTCCGACGGAGTCCGCGACGGCTTCATGCAACCTCCCCATCGCGGACTCCGCGATGGGGAGGTGTCCGCGATAGCGGACGGAGGGGTCAAGAATCATGACTCATGACCCCTCCGTCGCCGTTTGACAGCGCCACCTCCCCTGCGCGGAACTCAAAAACTGCGGCTCTGCCCACCGTCGACCGTGATATTGGCGCCGTTCACCAGACTCGCCTCGGTCGAGCACAGGAAGGCCACCACTGCCGCCACTTCCTCGGGCGTCCCCAACCGCTTTAGCGGATACTCGGCGTCGAGCTGGCGCTGGAAGGCTTCCGGGTCGCGTCTCTGCTCGTCCTCGAAGCCGGTCCCTGGAATCCAGATGCCGCCCGGTGCGACCGAGTTGAAGGTTATGCCCTCGCGCACCAGGTAGCCCATGCCCGACAGCGACTTCATCAACGCCGTCTCGGCCGCTTTGGCCATGGTGAACCACGGCCGTCCTACGCCTTCCTTGCCACCGTAGATCGAGGTGATGGTGACCACCCGGCCCCATCTTGCGCGCCGCATGTGCGGCAAGGCCCGCCGCGTGAACCGCACGGCTGCCATGGCGTTCTTCTCGTAGACCTCGCTCCACACACGAATATCCGTCTCCTCGACGTTCTCCTTGCCCCATCGACCGCCGCCGCCCACGTTGTTGACGAGGATCTGCAGTTCGCCCCATTCGGCATCGACCGCGTCCATCACGCGGTCGGCTGCGTCCGCCTCCAGCACATCAGCAACGACACTCAACAGCCGCACACCGTATGGCTCGAGCTCCGCTGTCGCCGCGTCGAGCCTGGCTTGCGAGCGCGAGCAGATCGCGACATTGCAGCCCTCCGCCGCCAGACGCTTGGCCGACGCGAGGCCGATGCCGTGGCTTCCGCCCGTGACCAGGGCAAATTTGCCGCGAAGCCCGAGCTCCATCTATGAGCTCATTTTCAATTCCTCTCCCCCGCTAGGGGGAGAGGATAGGAGAGGGGGAATCGACGTGCGTAGCCCCCTCTCCCCGCCTCTCCCCCTAGCGAGGGAGAGGAGATTGAATGCGGGCGGGACGACCGCGATCCGCTTGAAATGAGGCACTAGAACGGTCCCCGGAAGCGGCGCTCATGGCTGAAGAAGTCCTCGCCGTCGAGATTGGCCGCCTCGAGGCCAAGCATCTCCTCGATGCCGCGAACGATGGTGCGGGCATTGGGATAGAACTCATTCTCGAGCTCACGCACCGTCGGGCACGGCGTGTGGGCGAAGCCGATGCGCTTCACCGGCGCCTTCAGCCGTCCGAAGCACTTCTCGCTGATGCGTGCCGCAAGCTCGGCGCTGAAGCCGCTTTCGACCCAGTCGCAGTCGGCGACGATGCAGCGTCCGGTGCGCTTGACGGATTCCACGATCAGGTCCTCGTCGAGAGGCGCCAACGTCCGCGGGTCGACGATTTCGACCGACACGCCGCGCTTGTACAGGATGTCCGCCGCGAGCCGGGCCTCGACGTTCATCCACGAGAGCCCGACGACTGTGACGTCGCGTCCCGGCCGCAGAATGCGTCCCACGCCCAGCGGCACCTCATAAGGCTCTTCCGGCACCTCTTCCTCGGCCCAGTACAGCCAGCGATGCTCGAAGCAGATCACCGGGTTGTCGTCGCGGATAGCCGCCGTCAGCATGCCTTTGACGTCGCTTGCGGTGGTTGGCGCGATGACCTTCAGGCCGGGAATATGCGTGAAATTCGAGAAAAGGCTTTTGCTGTGCTGCGCCCCCTGGCCCCAGCCGCGGCCCACCACGGCGCGCACCACGAGTGGCACCTTGAGCTTGCCTCCGGTCGAATAAATGTAGTTCGACACCATGTTCAACAGTTGGTTGGTCGCCAGGATCATGAAGTCGACCCGGATATGGACGTGGATCGGCCGCAGGCCGCGGATCGCCGCACCCAGGCCGAAGCCGGTCATGGTGTCCTCGCAGATCGGCGTGTCGAAGCAGCGCTCCGGCCCGAACTGCTCGGTCAGGCCCTTGGTCGTGCCGAAGATCGACGACCAGGTCGGCACGCCGATGCCGTACACGAACACACGAGGGTCGCGCTCCATCTCCTGCGCCATCGCCTCGCGGATGGCCCCGGCGTAATCAAGCTTTCTCATGGAACACACCCGCGTACAGCCGCTCCGGCCCAGGGATCGGCGCCTGCGACGCCTTTGCCACGCTCGCCCGGATAGCCCGATCGATCTCGTCCTCCACCGCCACGATGGCGCTCTCGCTCATCTGCAGGGACGCCAGCCGGACGCGCTGCTGGAGGAGCGCGTCGCGGCTGATCCACTCGCGCTCCACCGCAGCCTTGTCGCGATAACCCCAGTGCCAGTCATCGCCGGTGCCGACGTGCTCCAGGTAACGACAGCATTTGACGTTGAGAAAGGCGGGCCGACGCTCGCGGTGAGCTTTCTCCACCGCACCACGGGCGAGCCTGTAGACGCTTTCCACATCGCCGCTATCGTCCTCGTACGAGTCGCAGACGAATGCCTTGACCGCTTCGGTGAGCGAAGCCGGAACCTGACGCGCCTCGCGCGGCGTGTCGACGGCATAGCCGTTGTCCTCGCAGACGAACATCACCGGCAGGCGATAGAGAGCCGCCACGTTGAGGCTCTCCCAGAACACGCCGGCATCGGCCGCTCCGTCGCCGAAGAATACGACGGCCGTGCGGCCCGTGCCGAGCCGCATGTTGGCGAAGCCGGCGCCGACGGCGACGGGAATCTGCGTCGCCACAACGCCGCTCGACAAAATGTGGCCCTGGCCCGGCGAGGCAAGATGCATCGAGCCGCCCTTGCCTTCGCCGGTCCCGGACGAGCGGCCGTAGAGTTCGGAGAAAAACAGGTCGGTGTCGTGCGTCTGGGCGAGAAATGCAGCATGGCTGCGGTACGACGCGAACACGTCCGCCTTCCCCTCCAGCGCCGCGCACACGCCCACCGAAACGAACTCCTGGCCCATGGACATGTGCATGGGCGTGCGCATGAGGTTCTCAGGATAGTGCTTGACGATGTACTCTTCGGAGCGCCGGGCGAGGAAGAGGCTTTTGAACAGCTGAATCGAGGTGGTTTTGGGCAAAGGCTCGGGATCAAGAGTCATCGTGACTGCATTAATTGGAGGTGGGCCGGAACATAGAGGCCGATAGGGCCGCATTGCAACCGGCCAGCGGGTGGCCTTTTTTCGCGACCTCCATTAAGTACGCGCCACGACGAACCGGGCAGGTTGAAGGACGATGGTTGCGCCGCGCGCGCTGATTACGGGCATCACGGGAATGGTCGGCTCGCATTTGGCCGAGTTCCTGCTGGAGCGCACCGAATGGGACATTGTCGGCGTGTGCCGCTGGCGCAGCCCGCTCGACAACCTCGCCAACATCGCCTGGCGCATCAATACGGGCGAACGGGTTTCGCTGCTCTACGGCGACCTGCGCGACACTATGTCGATCCAGAACGTCGTCGCCCAGGCAAAGCCCGACTACGTTTTCCACCTCGCCGCCCAGAGCTTCCCACGCACCAGCTTCGATTCGCCGCTCGACACGATGGACACCAACGTGCAGGGCACAGTGCGCGTGCTCGACGCGCTGAAGCAGCATGCATCGAAGGCGGTGATCCATGTCTGCGCCTCCTCGGAGGTGTTCGGCCGCGTGCCGAAGGAGAAGCTGCCGATCGACGAAGAATGCACGTTTCATCCCGCCTCGCCCTATGCGATCTCGAAGGTCGGCACCGACCTCGTGGGCCGCTTCTACGCCGAGGCCTACGGCATGACGGTGATGACCACCCGCATGTTCACCCATACCGGGCCGCGGCGCGGCGATGTCTTCGCCGAATCGACCTTCGCCAAGCAGATCGCCATGATCGAGCACAACCTCATTCCGCCTGTGGTCAAGGTCGGCAACCTGCAATCGCTCAGGACCATTGCCGACGTGCGCGACGCGGTCCGCGCCTACTACCTGCTGGTCACGGTCGATCCCATCCCTGGCGCGTACTACAACATTGGCGGCAGCCACTCGTGCACCGTGAAGGACGTTCTCGATACGCTGCTCTCCTTCTCGCCGTGCAGGAACGACATCCGCGTCGAGGTCGATCCGGACCGGCTGCGCCCGATCGATGCCGACCTGCAGGTGCCCAACACGGCGAAGTTCCACGCCCATACTGGCTGGCAGCCCGAGATCCCGTACGAGCAAACCCTGCGAGATCTGCTGGACTACTGGCGCGGCCGCGTGGCAACCGAAGGCAACCGATTTCTGACGCGCTGACGGCGGCAGATCGGCGGCACGGCAGAAGTCAGAGAGGTTGATGTCCTTCACATGCTGATGGCGATATCCCGCACGCCCTATCGCGTCTCGTTCTTCGGAGGCGGCACCGACTACCCGGCCTGGTTCCGCAAGCATGGCGGCGCCGTCCTTTCGATGGCCATCAACAAGTACTGCTATATCGGCACCGGCTTCCTGCCGCCGTTCTTCGGTATCCGCCATCGCATCATCTGGTCGCATATCGAGCCGGTCGACGCCATTGCCGACATCCAGCACCCTGCCGTCCGCGCCGGCCTGCAGGAGCTGGGCTTCAGCGACAGCGAGGGCGTCGAGCTGTTCCACCAGGGCGACCTGCCGGCCCGCTCCGGCATCGGCTCGAGCTCGGCCTTCGCGGTCGGCTTGATCAATGTGCTGACGGCGATGCGTGGCAAGCAGCTCGACGCCCATGCGCTTGCGGTGAGCGCGATGGACCTCGAGCAAAACAAGCTCAAGGAAGCGGTCGGCTGCCAGGACCAGATCGCCAGCGCCTACGGTGGCCTGAACGTCGTGCAATTCCGCTGCGACGGCTCCTTCGAGGTCAGCCCGCTGGGCCTTGCCGAGGAGCAGCGAGCCGACTTCGAGAAATGGCTGATGCTGTTCTACACCGGCAGCAGCCGTCTCTCCTCCGACTTTGCCAAGCGCCTCATCAGCCGGCTGGATGCCAACGCGCCGCACATGAAGCGCATGCACGAGATGGTCGATTCAGGAGTTGACCTGCTGCACGCGGGCCGCCTGCCGCAGTTCGGCGAGCTCTTGCACGAGAGCTGGACCCTGAAGCGCAGCCTCACCGACGGCACCAGCACCACGACGATCGACCGCATCTACGACGATGCGCGGCGTGCCGGCGCGCTCGGCGGCAAGCTGCTGGGCGCGGGCGGAACGGGCTTCATGGTGTTCATCGTCCCGCCGGACAAGCAGGCCGCCGTCCGGGCGGCACTCTCGCACCTGATCACCGTGCCGATATCGACCGACTTCAGCGGCTCGACGATCGTCTATCGCAAGGAAGAGCTGCGCGGCCTCGTATAGCCGGCGCGTCAATGAGGAAAGAGGGAGACGCGGGATGTCGGCAGCAATGGAAGTGTTCACCACGAAGCTCGAATCGGTTCTCTTGATCAAGCCGCCGACCGTGTTCGAGGACTTCCGCGGCCACTACGTCGAGACCTACAACCGCAACGCCTATTTCACGGCCGGCATCCCCATCGACTTCATCCAGGATGATGTCTCCGTCTCGCAGCGGCACGTCCTGCGTGGCATCCACGGCGACAGCAAAACCTGGAAATTGATCACCTGCCTGCAGGGCAGCTTCTACTTCGTCGTGGTCAATAACGACCCGAGCTCCTCGCAGTACCGCGAATGGGCGGCTTTCACGCTGTCGGAGAGCAACCGCCTTCAGGTGCTGGTGCCGCCCAACTTCGGCAACGGCCATCTGGTGATGAGCGAACGGGCGATCTTTCACTACAAGCAGAGCACCGAGTACGACCGTTCCAGTCAGTTCACGTTGATGTGGAACGATCCGACCCTGAACGTCTGGTGGCCGATCCAGAACCCCATTCTCTCGGAGCGCGACCAGGGCCGCACGCCGCACGCTCAGCGGGCCTGAAACCGCCCCCATTCGTCGAGCGCGCCGGCCAGGTGGTAGAGCGTGCTGGCAGGCATGAATTCGCTGGCGCAACGGCCCTTGGCATCCAACCTGTCGACCCAACCCCCGGCCGGATCGTTCAACAGGAACCTGTCGCACAGCAATCCGGTCAACCTGGCCGCCTTGGTGATGCAATCGGCGCGGCCGCGGGCCGCCTGGAGCAAGTTGGCCTTGATCGCTTCGGTGATCGGCCAGATGCGACGCGAACGCCTGTGATGCCCGCCTTCGGCCAGCACCTCGTCGACGATCAGGCCTTCCTCGTCGAACCCGTGGCGCTCGGCATGGGCGTAGAGAGCCTCGGTGTATCGATCGAGCGCCAATCCCGCCGCGACCTCGAAGCGGCGCAGCAACCAAATCCATTCGTAGTGATGGCCGGGCTCCACGAGTTGCCCCCTGACGCCTTCGGCCGGGGCGAGCGAGGCCGTGTAGTATTCGCCGAGCGCGCCGCAGTCTTCCCGGAAGAAGCGCGAGGCGAACAGATCGACGAGCCTGTGCGCGCGATCGAGGTAGCGGTGATCGCCCGAGCATTCCCAGAGCGCCAGCAATGCCTCGAGCAGGTGCATATGCGGATTTTGCCGCCGGACATGGCCTCCGGCGGGCAACTGCTCGACGAAGCCGCCCTCCGGCGATGCCATCTGCCGCTCCAGAAAGGCGAGCGTCTCGTCCGCCAAGGTAAGCGCCTGCGCTTTGCCGGTCGCCCCGGCATACGAGGCGACCGCCAGCAGCGCGAAGGCATGGCTGTAGAGGTCGCGCTTGGTATCGGCTGGAGCTCCATCCGGCTTGATGGAAAAGATCCAGCCCTCGTTCCCGTCGGCCCGGTAGAAGTCGCGGACCATCGAGCCATAGGCATGCTCGACTAGCGCCAGTCCGTCGGCGTACCAGCTCCCGCGTGCGGCAAGGGCGTAGCTGTGGATTTGCCGCGCCTGCGACATCAACCTGATCGGCACGTGCAGGCAACGCTCGGCGCTGAGCGACAGCCGCTCCTCGAAGCGGCCCGCACGATGGTCGAAGCCCCGAGTGGCCCACAGCGGAAAGGCCGCCGCGCAAGCCCAGTCGCGGAAGAGCGCGCTCGATGAAAGCGGATCGGCCGTCATGAGCAGCTAGGCGGCCGCGGCCATCTCCTCGGCCCGTTCGCACGGTACCGCCACGACGTTGGGCGAGAGAGGCTCGCCGTCGCGCCGCGGCTCGACCAGGCCGGTAATGGGCGAGAACACGAAGATCTCATACCGCAAGTCGCCACACAGCGTTTCGATCAGCGACTCCGCACAATGGTTCTGGGCGCGCAGCGCCTTGTCGTTGACCTCGATGAGCATCATGGGCCGCATCGAAGTGAGTACGTTGCTGGCACCGGCGATGACCCGCGCCTCCGCGCCCTCTACGTCGATCTTCACGAAATCCACGCGCGCCAAGCCCAAGCGGGCGATCACCGAGTCGAGCGGCTCGATCGCCACGCGTTCGAGGCTCGCGCGTACCACGTCGTCGTGGGCAAATCCGCCGAGCGTATTGTGTCCGGCGTGCACGCCGTGCGCGAGGTGGAGGTCGGCAAGGCCCGACGTGGCGCCGATGGCCGCCGGGATGACGGAAACGTTGTCGAGGCCGTTGCGGCCGAGATTGCGCTGCAGATGGGCGCGTTCGCGCGAGCTCGGCTCGGCTGCCACCACCCGTCCAGCGGGGCCAACCCGGCGCGCCGCGAAGAGCGTGAAATAGCCGTCGTTGGCGCCGACGTCGACGAACACCATGCCCGGACGCAGCACCTTGTCGAGGAACGCGAATTCGTTGGGCTCGAATGATCCACAGACATACAGGCAGAGGCTGTTGTCGTTGCCGAGCGTGAGGTCGACCGTGGTGCCGCCATGCCAGCGCACCGTGATCGGTACGGCGAGCTCCTTTTCGCGCGCCGCCTCCCACAGGGCCCCGCGGCGGCAGGCGAGCCAGCGGCGCTGATCGTAATATTCCTCGGCGAACATCCAGCCGGGCCGCGGCTTGAGACGCGCCACACCCGGTGCCAGGCAAGCCGCATAGACCGAGCCGACCGATGGGGCATTCACGATGAGCCACCGCCCGAGATTGTCGAGATGGTAGCCAGCACCTGAGCATATACGCTCCCAGGCGGTGGCAGCGCTGATTGAGCGGCGCACTGTGGTCATTCGAAGAATCGTCGCCCCTTTTTGCCCTGCCCCGTGCCGTAGTTCGGCTAAACCACTGGCCGGAAAGCGTCAAGCCGTGCCCGTATCTTGCCATAGTCCGGCGCTAAGTCCCGCGTTCCGTTGCAGCAGAACTGTCGCGGAATATAATGAAGTCCCCTCTGCCGATTGCAGGTGCAATGGCTGCGCTGCTCTTCCGAACCGTCCTGATTGTGGTCGTACTGCTGACGCCCTCCTTGGCAGGGGCGCAAGGATTGCGCGTCGTGGCGAGGGTCAACGACGACGCCATCACCGATTTCGATCTCCAGCAGCGCGTGCTGTTTGCCATCCGCACCACTGGATTGCAGGACAGCCCCGACCTGCGTCAGCGCATGGCGGCGCAGGTCCTGCGCCAGATGATCGACGAGCGCCTGCAGATCCAGGATGCCAAGCGGCTCGGCCTCAAGCCCACCGACGCCGAGATGCAGCAACGTTTCAGCGACATCGAACGCGCCGCCGGCTTATCGCGCGGCCAATTCCGGCAATATTTGCAGAGCGTGGGCGTGCCGTTCGAGATCGCAACGCAGCAGATCGAGGCGCAGATCGCCTGGACCAAGATCGTGCGGCGCAAGGTCCGCCCCCAGGTCGACGTGTCCGAGGCCGAGATCGACGACGCGCTGAACCGCATGAAGGCCAATGTCGGCAAGACCGAATCGCGAGTGGCCGAGATCTTCGTGCCAATCGACCGGGCAGAGTTCGCCGACGAAGCCAAGCGCAGCGCCGATCGCATCATGGAGCAGCTGCGGCGAGGCGCGCCGTTCGGCGCTGTCGCCCAGCAATTCTCCCAAGGCGCCACGGCGCAGGCCGGCGGCGAACTGGGTTGGGTGCTGCCGGGATCGCTCGACCCGGCGCTCGACAATGTTGTGGAAAAGCTCCCGGTGCACCAGTACTCCGAGCCGGTCCGCAGCACCTCCGGCTGGCACATCCTCTTCGTGATCGAGCGCCGCTCCTTTGCCGCCTCTCGTCCCGATGACCTGCGTCTCAATCTCACGCAGATGACCCTGCCGCTGCCGGTGAACGCCTCGCCGGACGAAGTGTCCAAGGCGACCGCCGAGGCTCAGAAGGCCTTGCAGGGCGTCAAGAGCTGCAACGACCTTCACAGCCGCGCCCGTGACCTCAAGGGCGCGACCTCGGGCGATCTCAGCGGCATTCGTGTCGGCGACCTTCAGGCCAATCGCGAAATGTACGAATCGCTACCCAAGCTCAACATCGGTGGCACCGCCGGACCGTTCCGCGTCGCCGAGGGCCTCCAGGTGGTGGCGTTGTGCGCCAAGGTGGGCGGCGACGGCATGCCGACCCGCGACGTAATCTCGCAGCAACTCCTGCTGCAGAAGCTCGAGGCGGCCGGCCGCCGCTACATGCGCGATTTGCGGCGCCAGGCGACCGTCGACGTCAAGCAGAAGACATGAGCTTCGCCGCGCCGCTCGCCGTCACGATGGGCGAGCCGGCCGGCATCGGCGGCGAACTCACTCTCAAGGCGTGGCTGGATCGTCGCTCCGGCGCCCGGCCGTTCTTCGCCCTCGACGATATCGGTCGTCTGCAGGCCTTGGGCACAAAGCTCGGCCTCGCCGTGCCGCTGCGAGAGATCGCGCAGCCGGCGCAAGCTGCCGAGCTGTTCGCGACGGCGTTGCCTATCTTGCCCGTGCGGCTCGACTCGGCAGTGACGACCGGGCAACCGGACCCTGCCAATGCCGCAGCGACACTGCGATCGATCGAGCGCGGCGCCAAGCTCGCGCTCGGCGGTGAGATCGCGGGTCTCGTCACCAATCCGATCCAGAAGAAGACGCTGCAGCAGGCCGGATTTCGCCATCCTGGCCACACCGAATATCTCGCCGAGCTCTCCGGCGCCGCCGAAGTGGCCATGATGCTCGCCTGCCCAGAGCTGCGCGTTGTGCCGGTCACGATCCACCTGCCGCTGGCCGATGCCGTGCGGGTCCTCGACAAGGACAAGATCGTGCGCGCCGGACGAATCGCGTCCTCCGGGCTGCGTGCCCTGTTCGGCATTGCAAATCCTCGTCTGGCCGTGGCCGCGCTCAACCCGCATGCCGGCGAGCAGGGCGCGATGGGCGACGAAGAGCAGCGGATCATTGGACCGGCGATCGCAGCGTTGCGCCGCGAGGGCATCGATGCCCAGGGACCGGCTCCTGCCGACACGTTGTTCCATGCCGCCGCGCGCGCGCGTTACGACGCCGCCCTCTGCATGTATCACGACCAAGCGCTGATCCCGATCAAGACCGTAGACTTTGCCGGTGGGGTCAACGTGACCCTGGGACTGCCTTTCGTGCGCACATCGCCAGATCATGGCACGGCGCTCGACATCGCCGGGACTGGCCGCGCCGATCCGTCCAGCCTGATCGCAGCACTCGCCATGGCCGACCACATGGCGCGGCGGCGCGGCTGCTGAGGGCAGATCCGATCGCGGCCGCGGTGGCGGCGTTGCCGCCGCTGCGCGAGACCATCGCAGCGCACGGCTTGGATGCGCGCAAGCGGCTGGGGCAGCATTTCCTGCTCGACCTCAATTTGACGCGACGGATCGCTCGCGCCGCCGGCGCCCTCGGCGAAGGCACGACGATCGAGGTCGGCCCCGGCCCCGGCGGCCTGACGCGCGCCCTGCTGCTCGAAGGTGCCCGTCGCGTCGTTGCGATCGAGCTCGATCCGCGCGCCATCGCTGCGCTGCGCGATCTCGAGCACGCCGCGGCCGGTCGCCTCGATCTCGTGCAGGCGGATGCGCTCGGGCTCGATATTGCCGCCCTTGGCGCACCGCCCCGCCGCATCGTAGCCAATCTGCCGTACAACGTGTCGACTCCCCTTCTGGTGCATTGGCTGCATCACATCGCCGACGTCGAGCAGATGGTCCTGATGTTCCAGAAGGAGGTGGCGGACCGCCTTTCGGCGCCCCCGCGCAGCAGAGACTACGGCCGCCTATCGGTGCTCGCCCAGCATGTCTGCGCGGTGCACCGCCTGTTCGACATCTCGCCGTCGGCCTTCGTCCCGCCGCCCAAGGTGACGTCGTCGGTCGTACGGCTGGTGCCGCGACCCGCTGCGCTGCGCCTGCCCGAGCTCGCGCCCTTGGAAAGAGTCACGGCCGCCGCTTTCGGTCAGCGTCGCAAGATGTTGCGCGGCGCGCTTGCCGGCGTCTTCGCCGATCCCGCCGCGACCTTGGGGAACCTGGGACTAGCGCCGACAGCGCGAGCCGAGGAGCTGTCACCGGCGGAATTCGTCCGGCTGGCGCAGGCCCTTTAGCGGCCTTCGCGCAGCGCCTTGACGAACTCGGCCAGCCCGTACTGGCGCTCGCGCTTCAGGCGCTCCGCCGTCAGGATCGACTTCAGTTGGATCAAGCTTGTCGCGATGTCGCGATTGATGACGGCGTAGTCGTACTCCGCCCAATGGCTCATCTCGTCGGCCGCTTTGGCCATGCGCCGTGCCACGATGTCGGGCGCGTCCTGGGCACGGGTAATGAGCCGCTTCTCGAGATCGCGGGTCGACGGCGGCAGAATGAACACCGTCACCAGATCGGCCCGCCCCTTCTCCTTGAGCTGTTGCGTGCCCTGCCAGTCGATGTCGAACAGCATGTCGCGACCCGACAGCAGCGCTTGCTCGACCGGCGCCCGCGGCGTGCCGTAATAGTGGTCGAAGACCCGCGCATGCTCGAGGAAATCGCCGCGCTCGATCATGGAGCGGAAGGTCGGCGTGTCGATGAAGGTGTAGTCGACCCCCTCCCGCTCGCCCGGCCGCTTGGCGCGCGTGGTGCACGAGACGCTGAGCTCGATGTGCGGATCGTTCTCGAGCAGCTGGCGGGAGAGGGTCGTCTTGCCCGCTCCCGACGGTGAGGACAGCACCAACATAAGCCCGCGCCGCTGGATCGACGGCGCCTCGGCATCACTCGACATTCTGGACCTGCTCCCTCAGGCGCTCGATAGCGCCCTTCAAGTCGATGCCGATGCGAGTCAGCTCGATGTCGGCCGACTTCGAGCAAAGCGTGTTGGCCTCCCGGTTGAACTCCTGGCACAGGAAATCGAACTTGCGTCCGACGGGATTGCCGGGCCGTGCCTCGGCGAGCAGGCTGCGCGCCTGGGCAATGTGCGCGGTGAGCCGATCGAGCTCCTCGCGCACGTCCGCCTTGCCCACCAGCAGGGCGACCTCCTGGGCGAAGCGCTCCTCCGACAGCGCCGGGGCACGCTGCAGCAGCTCCTCGAGCTGTCCTTCGAATCGGGTACGCACGGTCGAGATCTGCGCCGTGGCGCGGTCCGCCGCGCGGCCGCTCAGGCCCTCGATCTCGTCGATGTGCCCTTCGACCACGCCCGACAGCGCCCGCCCCTCGGCCTGGCGCGCGGCAACCAAAGCGTCCAGGACCTCGTCCAGGGAACGGGCGATCGCCTTGTCGAGGTTGGCGATCGCCTCGTCGCTTTCCTCTACCTGGTCATCCTCCTCGATGACGCCGCGAACGCGCAAAAGACCATCGGCGGTGGGCGGGGCGGCGCCGGTGGCCTTGCGTACCTCATCAACCAGCGCGCCGAGCTCGGCCAGCAGCGCGCGATTGAAGCGCAGCGGAGCCCCTTTCCGTTCGGCGGCGATGGTCAAGGTCAGCGCAATGTTGCCGCGCTTCAGCCGGGCACCGACCGCACTGCGTGCCGGGTTCTCCAGACGGTCGAGGCCCTGCGGCAGACGGCAGCGTATTTCCAGGTTACGCCCATTGACGCTGCGCGCTTCCCAGACCCAGCGACGGCTTTGGTCCGCCCCCTGAACGCGGGCGTATCCCGTCATGCTTGCAATCAATAAACCGGCTCCGTTCCCCCGCAGCGCCGCGGCGAGGCACTCTAGTATCACGTTCCGGACGGCTACAACGAGCCGCGGAGCGAAGGTTATCCCATGAGGAGGTGGAGTGCCGTCGTCATCGCCAACGCGTGGCGGCTCGCCGTGCCGGGGCCTGGGTCTATCACGCCCAGCAGCGCGAGCATCATTTCATCTGGCTGGTCAGCAATGCGGCCGCCCCGCCCTGTTCCTTGCCGTACTTCAGCAAGGCCGCCCGCCCGCCCGCGGCGTAGGCGGCCACGGCGCCCAGAAGGCGCTTCAGCTCGCCCGGGCTGGACCGGTCGAACTTGCAATAGGCGCCGCGCGTCAGCTTGGCGATCTGCGGGAACAGGCGTGAGGCGACGCGGTCCTCGCCCTCCTGGAACACGAACACCGGCAGGCCGAGCAGGCCGAGCTTCCCAGCCTCGTGACCGACGGCATCGACATCCTCCTCGCAGCAGTCGCCCACGAGCACCATGGCGTCGATGCGGCTGTCGCGGCGCTCGTCGGCGGCGAAACGCAGCAGGCGGCCGATCTGGGTGCGGCCGGCCAGGCAGCGCACCGCGCCCATCAGTCGCGCGAGCTCGCGGGCGTCGGCCGTCCAGCGGCTCGCCTTCAGCTCATCGAAGCCGCGGTAGAACGCGAGGCGGATGTCGAGGCCGCCGCTTTCCGCGGCGGCGACGAACATCTCGCCCTGCAGCGACGAGGCGAGGTCCCAGGTCGGCTCGCGGCTGGCGGTGGCGTCCATCGTGAACAGCAGGCGGCCTCGGGTGCCGGCCGGCCGCGGCGCCAGCTGCCCGACCTCGCGCAGGAAACGGTCGACCTCGGGCGTCGATGATTGCGATGTCGTGAGATCGGTCTTGCCCGGCACCGGTGCCTCCGTTCGAGCTGAATATAGTCTTGTTCGCGCTCCGGCGAGCGACAACAATCGCGCCCGCCATGGCCGACGCCACTCCAACGACCAAATTTGGCAGATGGAGGGTGAAGAAGCGCCGCGAGCTTGCCATCAAGCTCGACGCCCTCGGCCCCCGCCTTCTCGTCGAGCGGCCCTGGCTTGGCCGCCTGTATGCCCGGCTGATGGCGCCGCGACCGTCGTTGCGCGTGTTCCCCGGCTGGACCTTCGGCCGCGAGTTCTTCGTCGAGCATCGCTGGATGGCGACGCGGCGTGGCATACTTTGGCGGTACGCCTTGAGGAACGAGCTCGACATATGGGTTGTCCTGCCGTGGCATGGCGGCACCAGGCTCGAGGCGCGACTGGGCAACGACGAAAGCTTCTGCGTCTATGTCGCGGGTTCCTTCGAGCCCAACGAATTCGCCTTCCTCGACCGGACCCTGCGCCGGCGCATGACGTTCATCGATGTCGGCGCGAACGATGGCCTCTTCACGCTGTTCGCCGCGGCCCGGGTCGGTCGCCGGGGCTGCGTGCTGGCCTTCGAGCCGAGCTCACGCGAGCGCGCCGTGCTGGAGCGCAATCTTGCGCTCAATCGCCTGCGCAACGTCGATGTCCTTCCCGTTGCCTTGGCCAACGAGCCGGGCGAGGCGACGTTGCAGATCGCGCCGGCGTTGCACGGCGGGCACAACACACTGGGCGGCTTTGCCCACAAAGGCGTCGCCGCCATCGCCACAGAGGCGGTCCAACTCGAAACGCTGGACGCCGTCACGGCCCGCCTCGGGATCGCCAGGGTCGACGTCATCAAGATCGACGTCGAGGGGGCGGAGCTGAAGGTCCTGGCGGGCGCCCGCGAGACCTTGCGCAAGTGGCAGCCGGTGCTGCTGATCGAGGCCAACGACGAGGCCCTGCGCAAGCAAGGTGCGAGCACGGCCGACCTGCTCGCCCTGCTGCGCTCCCTGGACTACGCCGTCTTCGTCTTTTCCGAAACGACCGGCCTCGAAGAGCCTTGGGCCGAGGGCGCTCCCCTGTCGGCCAACATCGTGGCGAAGGCTTTTCCTCCCTCCGAGGCGTGAAACAACCTCGCAAGCGCGCCCCGTGCGCATCGCGCCCCACGGCTACGTCTGGGCCTTCGGCGGCCTGTTCATTCTGCAGCTTGCGGGGTTTCCGTGGCTGGCTCTATCGCGGGCTCGACCGATGGCGCGGCCGCATCTCGCCGCGGCAGGTTGAGCGCCGCCACGAGGTCGCGCACCTCCTGGCGCGCCGCGACATGGCTCAGGGTCAGCGATGGCCCGACGTTGCCGCGCTTGAGGTCGAGCAGGGTGAGGCCGTTCAGGAACAGCTCCTTGTAGATCACCCGTTCGCTGAGGCCCGCCGCCACGCGAAAGCCGATGCGCTTGGCCAGCGCCTCGATCACCGTCGCCATGTCGCGCTTGTTGCGTGCCGCCAGCGAGGACAGCCGGTTGCGCATGACGACCCAGTCGACCGGCCGGCCGCCCTGCACGGCCCTGATCTGGCGCTGCTTCCACACGGACTCGGCGTAGATCGAAGGGCGCACGATCTTGAGCGTGTCAGGATCGATGCGCGCCAGAAGGTCGAGGTCGATGAAGCTGTCGTTGAGCGGCGTCAGCAGCGTATCGGCCCAGGTGTGGGCGAGCCGGCTGAGATGAGTGTCGCTGCCTGGCGTGTCGATGATCACGAAGTCGACCGTGTCGATCACCTGCTCCAGCGCCGCTTCAAGCCGCGCCCGCTCGTCGGCCCGCGCCGCCGCACCGTCCTCGAGTGTCGACAGCGGCACCGCGAAGTGGATCGGCATCGGCAGCTCGATTGCCTTGCGCCTGACATAGGCGGCGCGATTCTCGACATAGCGGCCGAGCGTGGCTTGGCGCGCATCGAGGTCGAGGGTGGCAACGCGTGCTCCTTCGCACAGCAAGGTGACGGCGATGTGCAGCGCCGTCGTCGATTTGCCCGACCCGCCCTTCTCGTTGCCGATCACGACCACGTGGGCGCGGTCGGGAGCCGGCGTGCTTTGCGTCTGGACGACGCTGGGATTGGGAGCCGGCTGGAAGCCGGTGGCCATGCTCATGCAGTCATGCTCATGAGGGGGGCCTGCGGATCCAGACGGCGGTATCGTGGAACACGGCCCCGCCGCTCGGCCAGCCGGGGTCGGCGGACGTCAGCACGTTGATGCCGATGCCGGTTTCGAAGTTCCGGTTCGGCCAGATGCCCTCGACCACCACGACGCCGCGCTGCTGGCCCGCCTTTGGCTTGCAGTGCACCACGGTGCTGCCGCGGTCGTTGCCGATCTCCAGCCGGTCGCCTTCGGCGAAG
>JAFAKN010000093.1 GCA_019235415.1 Alphaproteobacteria bacterium | reverse complement strand
TAAAGACGTATCGAGAGCGTGGCTGGTGCGCGGTCGGGAACGCCCGCACAATCGCCCCGTCCGATGACCCCGACTACATCACCGTTGCCGGTGACGTCGGCGATCCCGTGATTGCGCGGCGGGTCGTCGAGACTGCGATCGAGCGCTTCGGTCGCGTCGACACCCGGATCAACAACGCGGGTATTTGGCGCCCGGGTCGGATCGAGGATATTCCCGAGTCGCTGTTCCGCGAGGTCATGCGGACCAACCTCGACAGCGTCTTCTTCGCGACCCAAGCCGCAGTGCCGGCGATGAAAAAGCAGGGCGGCGGCCACATCGTCCAGATTTCAACGAGCCTCGTCGAACACGCGCTGCAGACCGTTCCCGCGGTGCTTGCATCGCTCTCCAAGGGCGCCGGCGTGGCGGCGACGCGCGGCCTGGCAATGGAGCTGGCATCGAGCAACATCCGCGTCAACACGATCTCGCTCGGCATTGTCGTGACGCCGCTTCACGACGGGGCGAACCTCGAGGAGTTGCGGTCGTTCTCACCGCTCAACCGCAACGGCGAGATCAAGGACGTCGTGCGGGCAATCAACTATCTCGAGGACGCGAACTACGTGACCGGCGAGATCCACTACGTCGACGGCGGCCGCACCGCAGGTCATTGACCATCGCGGCGGCGGGGCCTCCGCGCATCGGGCGTCCGGTGGCGAGGATGTGGTGTCTGCTCCCGCCCGGGCCAGCGAGGAAGGAAAGAACGATGTTCTCCGTCATTTTCGAAGTCCTCCCGAACGAAGGAAAAAAGGGCGACTACCTCGAGAAGGCCAAGTTCCTGAAGCCACTTATCGAGACGATCGACGGCTTCATCGATAACGAGCGTTTTGAGAGCAGGCAGAAGCCGGGTTGGATCCTGTCGCACTCGACTTGGCGGGACGAGAAATCCGTCGTCCGATGGCGCACGCTAGGCCAACACCATGCCATGCAGGAGAGGGGGCGCTTCGAGGTGTTTCAGGACTACCACCTACGCGTTGGCGAGGTGACGTTCGACACCGATCCGCCCCAAAAGGCGCCGATACGGGAAGTACGCTTCGATGAGACCGAAGTGGGGCTCGGCAGGTTTGTTACTTTTACCGAGATCACGCCGGCCGAAGGCGCTGCGTTCACAAGCCAGGCCGACTTGTTGCCGGCCTATTTCGGACTCGACTTGAGCGATGGCGGCATCGTCGATCACGACGTGTATGGCAGCATCTACAACCCCGGCAAGATCGCGTTGCTGATCGGTTGGAAGGATGCGGAGGCGGCGAGTCGCTGGTTGCCCGGCAAGATGGATGGCATCAAGGAGCTACGCCATCGCAGGATCCGCGTCGTCAGAGACTACGGTCGGTTCGATCGACGCGAGGCACCGCAATTTTATCCGGACGTCACGGGCCGCGAGACGCTGCATCCAAAGCGCGCCGGACACCTGTCCTAGCCTGGCGCAACAGGTGAGGAGTCGCATGTATTACCGCGTTGTTTCGCAATTCACGTAGGCCCTGCAGAACGTTGATGGCTGGCTCGCCAAAGCCGAGGGGCACGCAGCCGCGAAAAAATACGATGTCGGAGTGCTTATTGAACAGCCGCCTTGCGCCCGACATGGGAGCCTTTGTGTATCAGGTGCAAAGCGCATGCGACTATGTGAAAGGCGCTGCGGCCTGGCTATCGGGTCAGACGGCGCCTCGGCACGAGGACAACGAAACGACGATCGGCGAGGTGCGCGTCCGACTTCGGAAGACCATAGCCTTCGTGGAGAGCGTGCAAGAAGATCAATATGCCGGTGCGGCCGAGCAGAGGGTGAGTATCTCCTGGGGCCCTGCCGGTAAGCTTCTTCAGGCTCAGGACTACCTGCTGCAAGTCTCGATTCCGAACGTGTATTTCCACGTCATGGCGGCCTACGCCATTCTCCGCCACAACGGTGTGGATCTAGGCAAAATGGATTTCCTGGGTCCAATCGATTGGATCGACCCCTGACCCCACACCACACGAGGTGGCTCTCGCAAGAACGACCTGGAGGCTGAGCGAAAAGGTGTCAGCCGCTTAGCGTACGGTCTTTGCCTCGGGGCTAGACAGATCGGCCGGATCCGGCAAAGGTTGCCGACCGCGAGCCGAACCCCATGGATGCCCACCGCGTTTCCTTCCTGATCTACCCAGGAATCTCGCCCTTCGATGTGGCCGGACCTGGGAAGGCCCTAGCGCTGGCTGCGGAGGGGGGAGCCCGATATGAAGTCACGCTCCGCTCTATCACGGGCGGTCTCATAGAGAGCGACTGCCCTGGCGTATCCTTCAATAGCGTCTCGAGTCTCCCTTCTCCCCCGACCATCGACACCTTGTTCATTCCCGGTGGTTTGAATGCAGCGACGGCGTCGAAGGATCCAGAGCTTGTAGCGACCGCTAAACGCCTCGCTGCCTGCGCCAAGCGGATCGCCTGCGTATGTACTGGCGCATTTTTGGCGGCGGAGGCAGGACTTCTGACTGGAAGGCGAGCAGCGACCCACTGGCGTTTCTGCAGCGAGTTCGTCGACCGGTTTCATGACGTCAAACTGGAACCTGACAAAATCTGGGTTCAGGATGGTGAGGTTTGGTCCTCCGCTGGTGTCAGCGCGGGCGTTGATCTGACTCTCGCTCTCATTGAAAAGGACCACGGTGGTCCGCTGGCGCTTCGGGTGGCACGCGATCTGGTGGTGTTCTTTAAACGCCCTGGCGATCAGTCCCAGTTTAGCACGGTGCTGTCCGGGCAGATCGCTGATGCCGACGGCACCTTAGGACCCCTCTTGGCGTGGATTGCGGCCAACCTTGGCGCCGACCTGCGAGCGGAGAGGCTGGCCGAAAGGGTGAACATGAGCTCGCGCAACTTCGCTCGAAGCTTCATCGCCCGCACAGGGATGACGCCTGCCAAGGCAGTCGAATTGATCCGCATTCAAGCTGCTCGTGCGGCCATCGAACACAGTGACACGCGACTTGGAGTTATTGCGGCTCGATGTGGCTTCGGTGACGAGCAGCGGATGCGCCGGGCATTCATACGTCGTTTCAACGCAAGTCCCGCAGACATCAGAGCTCGCTTTTCCGTAGTTCATGCCTAACGGGATAACCACAAGATACGCAGTCGGTCGTCACCCTTAGACTGCCGCGAGGGCAGCGGATGTAATCCTCCAAGCCGCGAATTCAGATGCGGCGAGCGCAAAGAGAACCAGCACCGCCCCGACGACTCCGAGGTTATGAGCGCCGATGGTCTGGATGCCCACGGCTCCGATGATTCCAGCACTTGTCACGCCAAGATAGGTACCGGTGTTGTTGAGCCCGAGCACAACCGGGGCCAGAGTCGGTTGCAGCGAGACCAGTCGGCTCTGCTGCGGAGCCTGGACACTCCAGGAGAAGGCTCCCCAAATCACGATCGCAGCGGTCGCTGTCCACAGATTGGCTCCAGTCCAGGCGAAAGACACCATGTCGAGGGCCGCCAGGGTAAGTACCGTCAGGAGAACCTTCCGTGCACCCAGACGATCGACAAGGCGTCCTGCGGATAGATTTCCAAAGGTACCGGCTACGCCCCAAGCCACGAGCAGAGCGCCGAACACGAGCGGGCTGGCGTTGATGGCACGATCGAAGACGACCGAGAAGTACGTGTAGACGGTAAAGAAGCCGCTCATCGAAAGCAGGGTTGTCATCAACGTCAGGACGATACGGGGATCCCGCAGCGGTGCCAGGCGTTTAGCCAGGCCGAGGGCGGGCGGCGTCGGGATGTCCGATAGGAAAACCGTGACGCCGAGGAAAGCGAGCGAACCCAGGCCGGAGACGAAAATCATGGTCCAACGCCAGTCGCCGAGGGCGCCGATAACAGACCCCATCGGCGATCCCAGCGCGGTGGCTGTGGTGAGGCCCCCGATGATGACGGACAGGGCAAAGCCGCGTCGATGGGGCGACACCAGAAGAACGCCGGCGCCACTTGCTGTCGGTGCAAACATCGCAGCGCCCAGGCCGGTCAGTATGCGCATCAAAATGGCGAATCCGAAATCGGGCGCCGCCGCCGTTGCCAGATTGGCGATCACGAAGACGGTCAAGCCAGACAGCAGCAATATCTTGCGCGGCATGTTGCCAGCGATCGCCGCTACGGTCGGCGCCAGGAGCGCATAGGAAAGGGCGTAGGCGGTCGTCACCTGCCCGGCGGCACCAATGCTGACATGAAATGAATCGGCGAGCTCTGGCAGAACGCCCGCCATCACGAAACCATCGGTGCCGATCGCGAACATACCGAGCGCCAATACAAGCAAGCGCTTATCCATGACTCGTCTCCTTGAAGAAAGTCGGACTGCGACTTCCGCGCGCGTCACTTTTCAGTTTCGGTTGGGAGCAACCTTGCTCGGCTGGTCGTGAGGTGTGACGGTTGCGTCGGGATAGGTGCCCGCGAATTTATCCGCGATCGCGGTGGCATAAAGGACGAAGAGGCGTCATTTTCTGCCAGCAGCCTGCTACCTGGCGAACTGCTAGCGGGAGCAGGTTTCTAAGTCCGACGATGAGATCGGAGCGGAGGTTGCGCCCGGCTGAACGTCGTGTTGGCTCAGATGTTCTTCCGGCGGGAGGAAGCCCTTGCGTTGTATGACAAGGCGATCGAACTCAATCCAAACCTCGCCCTAGCTTGGTCGATGAGGGGCATGTGCGACGGCAACCTCGGCAACACCGCCAGATCGATCTCCGATTTCGAACAGGCGCTGCGGTTGAGCCCTCGCGATCCGATGCGATGGCTCGCACAGCACGGTCTTGCGTGGGCTCACCTCATGGCGGGTCGCTACGACGAGGCACTTTCGTGGGCTACGCTAGGAGCCCGTCCAAGATGGCATCCCTGCACGAAGCGGACCGAAAAGGCCCTGAACGAAGCGCAGCCAGACACAGAGGGTGCGTTGCGCGCGCGAGGCGCTGGCGTCGCCAATGTGCGCGTTTCGTTGGAGATGATCCCGCGTGCGATGGCGATCCTGGACGAGGTCGTCCGTCGGCTGGAAAAGCTGGGTCACTCGATGTCATCCAGCGACCCAGCGCAACTGTCGATCGATGGCGAGCTAGTGCCGTTTGAGATTTCGGAGAAGTTCCTGCGGCCCACCACGCCCCCGGACAATGCCGAACTGGCGCGGCGCGTGGTCTTTAGGGAGCGCTACGTAGCGTACACGTCCCTGCGCGCCGATCTCTGGATATACCGACCGAGCGGCAGGCTCGGCATCACGCTTTCCCAGGGCCTCGAGAAGGAGGCTCGGTGCAGATGGAAGGACGGGCCCCGAACTCGGCTTGAGGACCAGCTAGAAGACGTTGTTACCGAGGCGGTCGCGCACGCCGCGGCCCGCAAGGCTCGGCAGGATGACATTGAACGTCGCCGGGCTGAGGTCGAAGAGCGCCAGAGGCAGGCCCAGCAAGAGCCCGGTCGCGAGGAACTGGATCGGCGCCGCTTCCTCTTCCTGAAGGAGCGGGCGAATCTCTGGGAAGACGGCGAGATGCTGGCCCGGTTCGTTCGGCACTTAAGGCACATCGCGCCGGCACATCGATCCGACAGGTTGGACCGCATGCTCAAGTGGGGCGATGAGTACGCGGAGGACATGCGCAAGGCCTCCAGCGCCGCGGCGATCGATGAGGAGTTGGCGGAGAGCGAGCTGTGGTGATGCATAACCCTGCGGCGCAACTGACGAAATGCACTTGTGGGTATAGAATGCGTCGCCTGGCTGGCCGAGCCCCGGCAGACTATGTGGGAGATATGTGATGGAAAAGAAAGTTCAGGGTTTCGAGCCGCAATCCGCTGGCGACTATTTCATCGTGCACCTCGCGTCGAACATTGCCATGGTCCTTTCGGTGTTAATTTTGATCGTCGGTATCGTGGCTTTGGTCCTTCAGTTCAGGGCCCTAAAAGGGATAAGCGCGACGCCGTCCGATATTCTACGGACATCAGCAGTCACTTTGATTGTTACGTTCAGTCTTGCCATGGCCACCTTCCTGGATCATGAAGATCTCAAGAGTGCCGCTCCTGTTTTCGGGATTTTCGGCACAATAGCGGGATACTTGCTAGGCTCGGCGCAAGGGCAAAAAACCGAGTAACTTGATAGGGGTATCGTTTCCCATGATCCCAGCCGCCATGCCGGCACTGAGCTTCAGCCTTAGCCCGCACTTCCTCTGCCCGGCTCCAATATTCCTTTGCTCGATTTATGTCTTTTGATTGGGAGGATGTGGGATGTTCCGATCACCTGTCTTGCCCTGCCTGCAGACGGCTAGTGGCCCATTTCCCTACGAATCTCTTGGAGTAGTGCGCGATCCAATAGCCCGGTTTGTTCTCTTTGACGCGCGGCCTGATATTGTCTTACGGCCGCCGTTGTTCGCGGTCCGGGCAAGCCGTCCAATGGGCCTGGATCAAATCCCAGAGATATAAGCCAAGCTTGCGCCTCACGCGTCTCACCGCTGCTTAGAATCGCGTTCCCGGCCGGCGCGTTTGTTGCAGGCTTCACAGTGCTGTCATCAGGCTCAGGTCGATCATGAACGTTCCCTGCGGGTATCGTTTCCTGGGCCATCGACTCGGTGGCGGCCGGGACACTTGCGAACGACGAGGATGGCGTCGTTGATGACGATATCAATTCGCCGGGAGCGGCTGTGGGCGCGGCGACCGCCATTTCGACTGGTGACGCTGGCTCCTTATGCGCAACGGACGGCGGCCTAGGCCCCAAGGCGAGCATCGGTCCAAGAACGATGCCCAAGCCGACGACCGCACCGAGCGCAAAACCAAGCGGGAATCTGAGACGCTGGTCGGCTGCCTGCTGTCGAGCCTCTCGCTCAGGAAGCTGCCAATAAATGTCCGCATGCTCTTCGTACAGGTGGACGAGCCCCTGCCTGGCTGTTTCTTCCCCGAGTCTCTCGGCCTCGTCGGAAAAGTGCCGCTCGTTTTGGCTTTGGCTGCGACCGTCAGACTGAGGCTCGCTTGGTCCCGGACCGGTCTGCCTGCCAACGGCCCTCATGTTCCCACGAGCCTTTCCCGCCGGGCCCTCCGCTGTAGACTGTTTTTCAAGCATGGCAATCCTTTCGCCCACTAGCGGGCTCGTCAGGGTGCCGGCTGCCAAGCACATCCTTGCCGGCAGAGACTACCGACGATGGGCAGGTGCAAACCACGTTGCCTTGAACGTTTGCGCGCGCACCAGTTAGAGGCCCGTCCTCTCAGGGTAGACACTTGTGGGACCGAGGCCGTGATAACGGGGTGCGAAGTTTGCGCGGCTGTCCACGAACAGCTCGAACGGCTTCGCCAAACCAGGGCAATGGGCGGTAAGGCGAGGCGCACTTCCGTCCGGTCGCCGCTCAGCGTCTACATCGGTGCTGCATCGAAGTCGACCGGCATCCTGTCGTCGGGGTCCATGCCGGAAGCGTAGCCGAACCGCTACGGTCGCGCCCGAGTGGCGGTACCGACAAAGCTGGCTCTTCAGCGGTGATCCGTCATTGGGCTTGGTTCGTACATCCAAGGACAGCCAGCAGAGGGTGGGTGTGGTAACGGCCCCCTGCTGGCCCGGGTGCGAACTCCCGTTGCCCAAGGGCAACTGACAGTCCCAAGCCTTTGGCCCGATACTCACAGCGCCAGCTACAGTTTACGCAAAGGATGACTGTGTTGTCAGAACAGGCTGACGCATGCGTCAGTTTTGTCTGTGATAAACTACGATTTCCGAGCTGCTGAAGCCGAATGCTCGGAGACGGCGTGCGCAAGTCGGCTGTGGGAAAGAGCCCGCGCACGCCGGAACCGAAAGTCCCACACCCTCGAACTCGGTTCAGGCTCGAAAGGTGAAACCTACGTACACCGGAAGAATTTTCGCATGCAGTGACCGGCATCACATCTTTGCTTAATTATTGCTGCGTAATTGCGGAAATGAGCCCAGCGCCGAGCGCGCTATTCCGTAAGTGACGGATAGGAACGGAAAGGGCCTAGCCGGCGACATCGACGATTCCGAGGCCCGACGCGGCAAGAGCCCAATGTGACAATTTGCACTGGCGGCGGGGTCGCGAACTATTATATCAATGCCCATCCCACAGCGCGGGCCTCTCCCCACCACCACACCCCACCCGCCCGCGCAAATCAGGCCGCCGGTTTCCCCAAGCCGGCGGCCTTCGCTTGTCGCGGATGTATGATCTTTGAGCGCGTGGTGCTGGGCAGCTACAGGCTTGGACATCGCCGATCGATCAGTTCGGCGGACCGCCCCTCAACAGGTGACGGAAGCCGTGCTCGGTCATCCACTGGGCCCGGGCAAGGTGGCTGGCCCACATCCGCTGGGACCGCTCCGGCTCTTTGACCGGATCCACCTCGAGCACGATCTGGGCGACCTCGCGCCAGTCTGCGCCATCCGCCTCGGCGTCCAGGAGGCGCAAGTACACAACCAGGTGCTCCATGTCGTAGCCCGTCAAGGTCGGGTCGCTGGGAGCGGTATCGGCGATTTGCGAGGACTGGTGCATTCGAGAAGACTAGGGAGGCCGACCCGCGCTCGATAGTTACCCCAGCGCGCAAACCGTGTTGCCGCCAGCGCATCGCCTGGCCGGCAATGGTCACTGGACAAGCGGCAAGACGGAAAGGTTCTTCCAATTCACGGAAAGAACTTTCCGCGAACGTGAACAGATAGCGCACGCCGTTGCCTGGGCCGCATAACGGTGCGGGCTCAGTCGCTCGAAAACAACAATGGTAGTTGGTGCCGATCTCGACCGGTAAGCGGCTTGGGAATGCGCCTCATGAAAAGCGGTATGGCGTTCGGCAACCAATGGTTACACTTTCCCGCCAGAGGGCGGGATGGCCAAGAAGCGGCGGCAGCGACAGAAACTCACCGAAGAAGAATTCGCTTCGTGGATACCAATCCGGAAGGCCATCGGCCAGCTTGTCGAGATTGGTGGTCTTGAACCCGCAAAGCAGGAAATTTGGAGCCGGTTGCGGGCGGGCATTCTCAGATCTGGCGCCGAAAATTGGACGATCAATCCCAATGATCCTCCTGGAGGCGTGATCGAAGTCGAACAAGACCGTTGGGGATCGTTGCAAGTCGTAACTGATTCCTGGTGGCAGACTGGCCGTGTCACACTTTGGCGAGACGAAGGAAACCGCACTGGACATGGATATAGACGCCCAACTTCCGCGGTCGAATACTTTGGCATGCGGGTCGATCCGGAAGGACTGATGAAATTCACTGGGCGGCCAGTGCCGACCACACTAAAGCATGCAGCTAGCGATCTAGCGTCAGAGGAAGGCAAGCCGCGTATTCGGGATGACTGGCTGGCAGACTGGGCTGCACTGTTCAACAAGCTCTATCCGGACAAGGACGCTGACTTTGCTTGGCGATCTGCCAAGGGGATGTTCCCGGACAAGTCTGTGTCCCGGGACCGGGTAAGGCCGCTCGTTCCTCGCTCTCGCGGGCGACCGTCTCAGAAGAAGTAGCCGCGAATTTCCGGTCTAGGACCGCGATTTACTGACACAGAAATCCCAGTAAAATAGTCATCGGCCATAATCGTCCGCGATTTATCCGCGAATTGGCGGCGAGATTCGACCGCGAATTTTGCATTGTCCATCCTGCGCGCATTGAAAGGGCCGCACTGGGCGGCCCTAGGAGACAGTGAAAGTGTGCAGGCCGCTAGCCCGGCCGGAAAGGGCGATGGGGTACATGAGGAGATAGCCAGCCCCGAGCGCCGTAGGTAGCCGCCTACGGCGCTCGCTTTTTACCGGACCGGGGCCGGGCCTTCAATGGCGGTCCCTCCCTTGTCCGTGTCCCCTCGTGCTCTGGGGCTTGCTGCTGGTGGTGGGCAGAAGCCGTCGGGAGCACGCCATGTGTCGCGCGGATCTGCCACCCGAGTTGCCACCCGAATTCGCGGTACGCGGTGGCATTGGCCGGTACGACATCACCGGGAGTGTCTCCAATTTCCCGCAATTTGCAGGAACACACGGGAGTGACGGCACCAAGCGGAACAGACAGCAACGCATTACAAAACCGCTGCACTACCGCTGTGCTAACCCGGCCGCTCACTGGACGCCCCGCTACTTAGAGGAACCTGTCGAACGGTCAAGGTGCACGCACCTGCGGCATGCCGCTTGTCCCGGCACGGTGGGCGCCTAGAATTTGCGCGATATGCAGCCCGCATCGACCCGGCAGAAGGAGATCATGGCGCTGGCCCGGGTCCAGGGGCGGGTAAGCGTCGACGGGCTCGCCGACAAGTTCGACGTCACGCCACAAACCATCCGCAAGGACCTGAACGACCTCTGCGAGCAGCGGCTGCTGAGCCGCGTCCACGGCGGCGCCATCATCGCCTCAGGGGTCGAGAATACCGCCTATGAGGCGCGCCGGCTGATCGCGGCCCAGGAGAAGCGGGCGATCGGCGCGCGGGCGGCGGCGCTGATCCCCAACCAGAGCTCGCTGTTCATCAACATCGGCACGACGACCGAGGAGGTCGCCCGTGCACTCACCAGCCATGAGGACCTGTTGGTCATTACCAACAACCTGAACGTGGCGCGCACCCTCTACCCATTTCCCAGCTTCGAGGTCATCGTGGCCGGCGGCCCGGTGCGACGCAGTGACGGCGCAATCGTCGGCGCCGCCGCCGTCGATCTCATCCGCCAGTTCAAGGTCGACACCGCGGTGATCGGCGCCTCGGCCATCGACGAGGACGGCGCACTGCTCGACTTCGACTACCGCGAGGTCCGCGTCAGCCAGGCGATCATGGAGAACGCCCGCCGCGTCGTGCTCGTGGCCGACCGCCTGAAGCTCGAGCGCACGGCGCCGGTCCGCATCGGCCACATCTCGCAGATCCAGGTCTTCGTGACCGACCGCCTGCTCTCGGGGCGTTTGCGCGCAGCGTGCGCCGCGCATGCCGTCGACATCATCGAAACCGCCGCCGCGGAGACGGTCGGACAGTAGGGCCTGCGCCCTGTCATCCCGAGCGCGGCGAGGGATCTTTGAGGCCGCAGGAAGGATCCCTCGCTTCGCTCGGGATGACAGAGAGCGGCTTGGCTGCCCCGGCTTTCATCTTCTGCACCGAATATTTGAGATTAACGCGATCGTCACATTGCGAGTGCGGATTTATTCATTTAGAGTTCGTTTTGGATACAAAAAGAAATAATTCCGAAAACGAGGAAACGCTTAGTGTCGGCCGAGTTCGACCTCGCCATTGTCGGCGGCGGCGTCAACGGCTGCGGCATCGCCCGCGAAGCCGCACGCCGTGGCCTGTCGGTCTTTCTGTGCGAGCAGGACGACCTCGCGTCGGGGACTTCCTCGGCCTCGACCAAGCTAATCCACGGCGGCCTGCGCTATCTCGAGCACTACGAGTTCCGATTGGTGCGCGAAGCTCTGCGCGAACGCGAGGTGCTGTGGCGCATGGCCCCGCATATAGTGAGGCCGCTCCGCTTCGTGTTGCCGCTTCATTCGGGATTGCGGCCGGGCTGGATGCTGCGGCTCGGCCTCTTCCTCTACGACCACCTGGGGGGGAGGGCGCTTTTGCCGGCGACCGAGACCTTGAACCTCACGCGCGATGCCTCGGGCGCGGCGTTGAAGCCATCGTTCACGCGGGCGTTCGAATATTCCGACTGCTGGGTCGACGATGCCCGCCTCGTGGTCCTGATCGCTCTCGACGCCGCCCGGCATGGCGCCGTCGTCCGCACGCGAACCCGCTGCGTGTCGGCGGAGCGTGCGCCGCGCGGATGGAGCATCGTGGTCGAGGACCGGCACAGCCGGGCGCGCAGCGAGATTCGCGCCCGCACCTTGATCAACGCCGCCGGCCCGTGGGTCGGCAGCATTCTCTCCGGCACGCTGCGCGGCAACGAGCCCGTGAAGGTGAGGTTGGTGCAGGGGTCGCACATCGTGGTGCGGCGTCTGTTCGACCACGACAAGTGCTACATCTTCCAGAGCGCCGACAGACGCGTCGTCTTCGCGATCCCCTTCGAGCGCGACTTCACCCTGATCGGCACCACGGACCGCGATTACCTGGGCGACCCGGCCGCGGTCGCCGCCAGCGCCGAGGAGATCGACTACCTCTGCGGCGTCGCCAGCATGTACTTCCGGCAGGCGCTGACGCCCGCCGATGTCGTGTGGACCTATTCCGGCGTCCGCCCTCTGTTCGACGACGGCGTCTCCGAAGCCCAGGCCGTGACCCGCGACTATGTCCTGGCGCTCGATGCGCCCTCGGAGGGTGCCGCTTTGTTGAATGTCGTCGGCGGCAAGATCACCACCTTCCGCCGCCTGGCCAAAGCGGCGCTCGACAAGCTCGGGCCGGCATTGCCGGCGGCCAGCGCACCTGCCGACGCGACCGCTTTGCCAGGCGGCGACTTCCCCGTGAACGGTCTCGGCGCGCTCGCGGCCGATCTGCGTCGCGATCATCCCTATCTCACCGCGGGGCACGCCGAGCGGCTCGCCTGCGCCTATGGCACGCGCGCCGCCATGCTGCTCGAGGGCGCGCGCGGCCTGTCCGACCTCGGCCGGCGCTTCGGCGCCGACCTCACCGAGCGTGAGGTCGCCTTCCTGATGGACCGCGAATGGGCCGAGACGTCGGGCGACGTCGTCTGGCGGCGTTCCAAGCTCGGCCTGCGCCTGACGGCGGCCGAGACGGCCGAGCTCGACAATTGGATGACGGCGCGGCGACCGGCGCAGGCCGGCAGTCGATCGGCGAGGCTCGCGTCATGACCCTTCGCCTCGACAACGTGTCGCTGGTGCGCGGTGTCGAACATCATCTGCGCGACATCTCGCTGACGCTGCAACGCGGCTCGCTGAACGTGCTGCTGGGGCCCACGCTCTCGGGCAAGACGTCGCTGATGCGGGTCATGGCCGGGCTGGACACGCCCACGGCTGGCCGAGTCCTCGTCGACGATCGGGACGTCACCGGCATCGACGTGCGCAAGCGCTCGGTGGCGATGGTCTACCAGCAGTTCATCAACTATCCCTCGCTCACCCTGTTCGAGAACATCGCCTCGCCGCTGCGCGTGCAGGGTCGGCCGCAGGAGGAGATCGCGCGGCGCGTCCACGACACGGCCCGCCTGTTGAAGCTTGAGCCCTATCTCGGCCGCACGCCGCTCTCCCTCTCGGGCGGCCAGCAGCAGCGCACGGCGATCGCCCGCGCGCTGGTGAAGGGCGCCGACCTCGTGCTGCTCGACGAGCCGCTGGCCAACCTCGACTACAAGCTGCGCGAGGAGCTGCGGGCCGAGCTGCCGCGAATCTTCGAGCTGTCTGGCGCCATCTTCGTCTACGCCACGACCGAGCCCTCGGAGGCGCTACTGCTGGGCGGCCGGACCATCTGTCTGTCCGAAGGTCGAGCGCTGCAGACCGGCGAAACGTCCGCGGTCTATCACCGCCCGGAAAGCCTGCGGGTGGCCGAGCTGTTCTCCGATCCGCCGCTCAACACCGTGACGGTCGAGAAACGCAACGGCTCGGTCGCTTATCACGGCGGCGGCAACGCGCCAGCGAACGGGCTCTATGCCGCGCTGAAGGACGGTCCGTACCGCGTCGGCTTTCGCGCCCATCAGCTCGCTGTCGCCAACGGCGGGGACATGGGAGTCCCCACTGGAGCGAATGGCCATCATGTCTTCCCAACCACGGTCGCGCTGACCGAGATCACCGGCTCGGAAAGCTTCCTGCATCTCAGGCGCGACGGCAGCAACTGGGTCGCCGTGCTGCCCGGCGTCCACGAATTCCCGCCCGGCCAGACGCTCGACGCCGCGCTCGATCCCGATGACGTCTTCATCTTCGACACCGAGGGCCGGCTGGTCGCCGGTCCGGCAGGGCGCTGAGGCCGCCATGGCCCGTATCGACCTCGTCGAGCTTGCGCACTCCTACACCGGCGCCGCTGACGATCCGGCGAGCTTTGCGCTGAAGCCGACCTCGATGACCTGGCGTCAGGGCGGCGCTTACGCGCTGCTCGGACCATCGGGCTGCGGCAAGACCACGCTCCTCAACATCATCTCGGGGATCGTGAAGCCGTCGCGCGGCAAGGTGCTGTTCGACGGCCGCGATGTCATGGCGCTCACCACGCAGCAGCGCAACATCGCCCAGGTTTTCCAGTTCCCGGTGATCTACGACACCATGACAGTGGGCGAGAACCTCGCCTTTCCGCTCAGGAACCGCGGCATGCCGCGCGCCGAGATCGAGACGCGCGTGCGGCAGATCGCCGAGCTGCTCGACCTTGTGCCGCATCTCGGCCGCAAGGCGAGCCGACTGACGGCCGACGCCAAGCAGAAGATCTCGCTCGGCCGCGGCTTGGTCCGCGCCGACGTCGCGGCGGTCCTGTTCGACGAGCCGCTCACCGTGATCGACCCGGCCTTGAAATGGGAGCTGCGCTCGAAGCTCAAGGTGCTCCACCGCGACCTCGATCTCACGATGATCTATGTCACGCACGACCAGACCGAGGCGCTGACTTTCGCCGACACCGTGGTGGTGATGCACGAAGGCAGCGTGGTGCAGACCGGCACGCCGGAAGAGCTGTTCCTGCGCCCCGACCACACCTTCGTCGGCTACTTCATCGGCTCGCCGGGCATGAACGTGCTGCCGGCCGAGGTACAGGGCCGCCAGGCGCGCATCGCCGGTCACGTGCTCCGGCTCGACCGAACCTATTGCGGCCTGCCAGCCGGCGCCCGCGTCGAGCTCGGCATTCGACCCGAGTTCGTTCGCCTGGCCAAGCCGGCGCCCGGCCTGCTCGGCGCCAAGGTCGAGCGCATCGACGATCTCGGGCGCAGCCGCTTCGCGCACGTGCGCGTGGGCGACCTCAGGATCGCCGCCGGCGTGCCGCGCGGCCCGGCGATCGGGCAGGAGGCGGCGCTCGTGTTCGAGCCGGCGCGGATCCACGTCTATGCCGATCAGCGGCGCGTCGAGGGAGCGGCGTGATGGAGAAGATCCCCAACCAGAAGGCCTGGCTGCTGGTCCTGCCGGTGTTCGCGATCGTGGCCTTCTCGGCGGTCATCCCGCTGATGACCGTGGTGAACTATTCGGTGCAGGACACGTTCGGCAACAACAAGTTCTTCTGGAACGGCGTCGGCTGGTACCAGGAGCTGCTCGATCCCGCGACCGAGCTCGGCGGCCGTTTCTTCGCCTCGCTGTGGCGCAATCTCGCCTTCTCGGCGATCGTGCTCACCATCGAGATTCCCCTCGGCATCCTCGTGGCGCTGGCCATGCCGCGCGAAGGCTGGGGCGTGGCCTTCTCGCTGGTCGTGCTCGCCCTGCCGCTGCTCATCCCGTGGAACGTCGTGGGCACCATCTGGCAGATCTTCGGCCGCTCCGACATCGGCCTCATGGGCTGGGCGATCAATCGCCTGGGCTTCGACTACAACTACGTCGCCAATCCGATCGACGCCTGGCTCACCATCATCGTCATGGACGTCTGGCACTGGTCGAGCCTGGTGGCGCTGCTCTGCTACGCCGGCCTGAAGTCCATTCCCGACGCCTACTACCAGGCGGCCAGCATCGACGGCGCCTCGCGCTGGGCGGTCTTCAAGGCGATCCAGCTGCCCAAGATGCGGCACGTGCTGGTGATCGCCGCGCTGCTGCGCTTCATGGACTCGTTCATGATCTACACCGAGCCGTTCGTCGTCACCGGCGGCGGCCCGGGCAACTCGACGACCTTCATCTCCATCGAGCTCGTGAAGCTGGCGCTTGGCCAGTTCGACCTCGGCAAGGCCGCGGCCATGTCGTTGGTCTACATGCTGATCATCATCATCGTCTGCTGGGTGTTCTTCACCGTCATGACCAACGCCGGCCAAGACCGCCGCCCGGCGGGAGGCGAGCCATGATGTACGCCCTCCCGGGAAGACGCGTGGTGCTCGGCCTGTTCCTCGTCTTCCTGCTGCTGCCGATCTACTGGCTGCTCAACATGAGCTTCAAGACCAACGTCGAGATCACCTCGACGATGTCGCTGTGGCCGCAGAGCCCGACGCTCGACAACTACCGCGTCATCTTCACCGATCCGAGCTGGTACACCGGCTACATCAACTCGCTCACCTACGTCGTGCTGAACACTATCCTGTCGATCAGCTTCGCGCTGCCGGCGGCCTATGCCTTCTCGCGCTACCGTTTCCTCGGCGACAAGCACCTGTTCTTCTGGCTCTTGTCCAACCGCATGGCCCCGGCGGCGGTGTTCGCCCTGCCGTTCTTCAATCTCTATTCGGCGATCGGGCTGTTCGACACGCCGTGGGCGGTGGCGCTGGCCCATTGCCTGTTCAACATCCCGCTCGCGGTGTGGATCCTGGAAGGTTTCATCTCGGCGGTGCCGCGCGAGATCGACGAGACCGCCTTCCTCGACGGCTATTCCTTCCCACGCTTCTTCATCCGCATCCTGATGCCGCTGATCGCATCGGGCATCGGCGTCGCTGCCTTCTTCTGCTTCATGTTCTCGTGGGTCGAGCTGCTGCTCGCCCGCACGCTCACCTCGGTCAATGCCAAGCCGATCGCCGCCACCATGACGCGCACCGTGTCGGCCGCCGGCATGGACTGGGGCGTCCTGGCGGCGGCCGGCGTGCTCACCATCGTGCCCGGCGCCATCGTGATCTGGTACGTGCGCAACTACATCGCGCGCGGCTTCGCGCTCGGCCGGGTCTAGGGGAGGCGGACGTGGAAGAGATCGCCTGGATGGCCTGGACGCCGATCACCGCCGCCTTCTTCGCAGTCATTGCGCTCGCCCTCGCCACCATGACCTGGTTCGCCTTGGCGCGGCCCGAGGCGGCTCGAGTCGGCATCCTCGGCATCCCCACGACGCGCGGTGACCGGCTGTTCCTGTCGCTGGTGCTCGCCGCCGTCATCCACCTCGTCTGGATCGGGCTGGTCGGCACCGCGCCGATCGCCGCGCTGCCGCTCGGCGAGGGCATCGAGATATCGAGCCTGTGGCTCGCTACCGTCATTTCGTTGGTCGCGGCTGTAGTGATGTTTCGCGTGGTTTGAGGCCTTCGAGATCAAGAGAGAGCCGGGGAGAACCGGCCGTCAATGCACTGATGCTCCATATGGAGGAAACCATGAGACGCAACAGAGCCAAGGTCCGTCTGTCGACGATGGCGAGCGCCATCGCGATGGCGGCGTTTTTGGGGGCGATCGCCGCCCCGGCGTACGCCGACGAGGCGGCCGCCAAGCGTTGGATCGACAGCGAGTTCCAGCCTTCGACGCTCGGCAAGGACGAGCAGATGAAGGAGATGCAGTGGTTCATCAATGCCGCGAAGCCGTTCGCCGGCATGGAGATCAGCGTGGTCTCCGAGACGATCACCACGCACGAGTACGAATCCAAGACGCTCGCCAAGGCGTTCACCGAGATCACCGGCATCAAGGTGAAGCACGACATCATCCAGGAGGGTGACGTCGTCGAGAAGATCCAGACCCAGATGCAGTCGGGCAAGAACATCTACGACGGCTGGATCAACGACTCGGATTTCATCGGCACGCATCCGCGCTACAACCAGACGGTCAACCTGACCGACTGGATGGCGGGCGAGGGCAAGGACGTGACCCTGCCGACGCTCGACGTCGACGACTTCATCGGCAAGTCGTTCGGCACCTGGACCGACGGCAAGCTGTTCCAGCTGCCCGACCAGCAGTTCGCCAACCTCTACTGGTTCCGCTACGACTGGTTCACGCGGCCCGACCTCAAGGCCAAGTTCAAGGCCAAGTACGGCTACGATCTCGGCGTGCCGGTGAACTGGTCGGCCTACGAGGACATCGCCGAGTTCTTCACCAACGACGTGAAGGAGATCGACGGCGTCAAGGTCTATGGCCACATGGACTACGGCAAGAAGGATCCCTCGCTCGGCTGGCGCTTCACCGACGCCTGGCTGTCGATGGCCGGCAACGGCGACAAGGGCATTCCCAACGGCAAGCCGGTCGACGAATGGGGCATCCGCATGGAAGGCTGCCGCCCGGTCGGCTCGTCGGTCGAGCGCGGCGGCGACGTCAACGGTCCGGCGGCGGTCTACGCCGTCACCAAGTACGTCGACTGGCTGAACAAGTACGCGCCGCCCAACGCCCGCGGCATGACCTTCTCCGAATCGGGACCGGTGCCGGCTCAGGGAGCGATCGCGCAGCAGATCTTCTGGTACACCGCCTTCACCGCCGACATGGTGAAGCCCGGCCTGCCGGTGGTGAACGCCGACGGCACGCCCAAGTGGCGCATGGCGCCTTCGCCGCACGGCCCCTACTGGAAGGACGGCATGAAGCTCGGCTACCAGGACGCGGGCTCGCTGACGCTTCTGAAGTCGACGCCGCTCGACCGCCGCAAGGCGGCCTGGCTCTACCTGCAGTTCATCGTGGCCAAGACGACGTCCCTGAAAAAGAGCCATGTCGGCCTTACCTTCATCCGCGAGAGCGACATCTGGGACAAGAGCTTCACCGAGCGGGCGCCCAAGCTCGGCGGCCTGATCGAGTTCTACCGCTCGCCGGCGCGCGTGCAGTGGACCCCCACCGGCGTCAACGTGCCCGACTATCCGAAGCTCGCGCAGCTCTGGTGGCAGAACATCGGCGATGCCTCGTCCGGCGCCAAGACGCCGGAGCAGGCGATGAACGCGCTGGCCGCGGCGCAGGACTCGGTGCTCGAGCGCCTCGAGAAGTCGGGCGTGCAGGGCGCCTGCGGGCCCAAGCTCAATCCCAAGCAGACGGCGGAGTACTGGTTCGCCAAGTCCGAGAAGGACGGCAACATCGCGCCCCAGCGCAAGCTTGCGAACGAGAAGCCCAAGGGCGAGACGGTCGACTACGACACGCTGATCAAGTCGTGGCCGGCGACGCCGCCCAAGAGGTAGCTTGGCGACGTAACACCGCTTCGACGGCCCCTTCAAATTCCTCTCCCCCGCTTGGGGGAGAGGTTGGGAGAGGGGGCATCGCCGCCGAGCTGCCGGAGAAGCGCTGGCCCGACCACGTCGTCGATCTGCGCGGCCCGACGGTCTAACGTTCCCTTGCAGGAGGTGCTGGCCCGCCGCCAGAAGTCGATCAGAGTTGATAGTAAACGCCGCCACAGACTCCGATCGCCATCAAGCCGAGACCGAAGTGTTTGAAGAAGCGAGCCGATCGGGTGGGAAGCGATCCTTCATGGCGAACCGACCTGCGAGCAACGCCCCCGATAGCGGCTTTCTTCTCGTCTAGGAGCCTGGACGGCGGTGCACCCAGTGCTCGTAAGTGGAACCTCGCAGTTCGAATGTTCGCTCGCACACGGCGCCAAGACGTTCGACGACTCGTTTCGACGCGAGATTGTCCGGGCGAATGAAGCTCGCCGCCCTCTTCAATGGAAACTTCTCGAACAGCCAGTTGCGTGCCGCGGTCGTCGCTTCGGTGGCAAAGCCCTGGCCCCAATAGGGCCGGTCGAGCGAATAGGCGATTTCGGGTTCCGGCCAATCGAGCGGGTAAAAGATGCCGACGCTGCCGATGAACATTTGGCCGTCGATTTTTTCGCAGGCCCACATTCCGCAGCCGCGCAAGGCCCATGAACCAACCGACATGAGCATCGTTCGCCAGACCTCGGC
>JAFAKN010000683.1 GCA_019235415.1 Alphaproteobacteria bacterium | reverse complement strand
CCGGCTGGGATCGAACTCGCTGCTCGAGCTCGTCGTGTTCGGCCGCTCCGCCGCCAACCGCGCCGCCGAGCTTTTGACGCCGGGCGAGCCGCACAAGCAGCTGCCGCATGCCGGCGAGGAGGCGATCGCGAGGCTCGACCGCCTGCGTCATGCCTCCGGCGGCACGCCGACGGCGCAGCTGCGCCTCAACATGCAGCGCACCATGCAAAACGACTGCGCGGTGTTCCGCACCCAGCAGAGCCTCGACGAGGGCTGCAAGAACCTCGACAAGGTGATCGCCGGCCGCTCCGACATTGCCGTGAAGGACCGCTCGCTGATCTGGAACTCCGACCTCATGGAAACCCTGGAGTTCGAGAACCTGATCCTGCTGGCGCAGGCGACCATCCGCTCGGCGGCCAACCGCACCGAGAGCCGCGGTGCGCACGCCCGCGAGGACTATCCCGAGCGCGACGACAAGGACTGGCTGAAGCACACGGTTGTCTGGGTCGACGATTCAGGCAAGACCCGCATCGACTACCGCCCGGTGAAGCTGCAGCCGATGACCAACGACGTGCAGTCCTTCCCGCCCAAAGCGCGCGTGTACTGAGCCCGAGAGGAAGCGATGGCCGAGTTCACACTGCCCGCCAATTCCAAGATCGGCACGGGCGACACCTACAAGGCGCCGGCGGGCGCCAAGAACACGCGCACTTTCAAGGTCTATCGCTGGACGGCCGACGACGGCAAGAATCCGCGCATCGACACCTACGAAGTCGACATGGACACCTGCGGGCCGATGGTCCTGGACGCGCTGATCAAGATCAAGAACGAGATGGACAGCTCGCTCACCTTCCGCCGCTCGTGCCGCGAGGGCGTGTGCGGCTCGTGCGCGATGAACATCGACGGCACCAATACGCTCGCCTGCATAAAATACCTTTCCGACGTCCAGGGCGACGTGAAGATCTATCCGCTGCCGCACATGCCGGTGGTCAAGGACCTGGTGCCCGACCTGACCGGGCCCTACGCCCAGCTGGCCTCGATCGAGCCGTGGCTGAAGACGACAACCCAGCCGCCGACCCGCGAGCGCCTTCAATCGCCCGAGGAGCGCGCCAAGCTGGATGGGCTGTGGGAGTGCATCCTCTGCTTCTGCTGCTCGACCTCGTGCCCCAGCTACTGGTGGACCGGCGATAGGTATCTCGGGCCGGCGATCCTGCTGCAGGCCTACCGCTGGCTGGCCGACAGCCGTGACGAGGCCAGGGGCGAGCGGCTCGACCAGCTCGAGGATCCGTTCCGGCTCTACCGCTGCCACACCATCATGAACTGCACCAAGACCTGCCCCAAGAGCCTGAACCCTGCGAAGGCCATCGCCGAGATCAAGAAGATGATGGTCGAGCGCACGATTTGACGCTCGTTGGGCCGTGGCAGTAGAATTTGGCCAAGCTGGCCAAATTCCCATGACCAAGGTCTTCAACCTCTACGAAGCCAAGAATCAGCTCTCGTCGCTGGTCGACCGTGCTGCCGCCGGCGAGGAGATCGTCATCGCCAAGCACGGCCAGCCGATGGCTAAGCTGGTGCCGGCGCGAGACAAGAGTACGAAAGAGCCCCGCAAACAAAGGAAGCTGCTGCATCTGACCTATATGGCGGATGACTTCGATGCACCTTTATCGCCAGAACTGCTGAAGTTGTTCGGCTACGATCCCTGACGTGGATCTGCTGCTCGACACCCATGTCTTCATCTGGTGGACCGCGGTGGATACACGGCTCGCGGAAGTAGCTCGCGCTGCGATTGCCGATCCGGCGAATCGTGTGATCGTGAGCGCTGCAACAGTTTGGGAAATATCCATCAAGCGCTCAACCCGAAAACTCGACTTTCCCGATGACATCATGAGGGTCTTGGCGAATACGGGTTTCAAGACCCTGGACATCACACCGCAACACGCCGCTGTCGCGGGAGCATTGCCGATGCATCACTTCGATCCCTTTGACCGAATGCTGATTGCTCAGGCACGGATTGAAGGACTGGTGCTGGCAACGCAAGATCGTCAATTGTCGGCCTACGGAGTGCCTGTTCTTGGCGTTCCTGTTTGATTTGGCGACGAGCCAATGGTGAAGCCGGTTTCAGAACCGGCGACACTACTGCCGCTCGAAGCGTATCTTCTTGATACGGCCGGTCGAGACTTCTAGCGCTATCACATTTCCAGACGCGTCGCGCACCAGGTGGGCGAGCTGCGTGACGGTGAGCCAGTTGCCGGGCGTCTTAAGTTCCACCGTGTCGTCGTCGATGCCCTCGATCGGCCAGGGCGGTCCACCGGCGATCAGCGGGCCGCGCACGGCGGCCGACCATTTGCCGCCGTCGGAGATCTCCCAGGCCGCACCGCAGTCGGCCGAGACGTAGCTGCCGGCGAGGGCAGCCGGGACCGGGGCGCGCTTGGCGAGCCTATCGAAGCGCACGATCCGCCCGGCGCCGAGATCGACCAGCACGCTGTCGGCCTTGTCGGGTTTTAGCGCGAACTCGAACGAGCCGCGCTCGGCCGCGAGCCAGCCGTCGGCGCGACGCGCGAGCACGAACGGCAGGCCGTTTTGCGTGACCGTTGCCTCGCCGTTGCGCCACGCCAGGTCGAACAGCGAAGGCTCCCCGGCGCTGAGCCACGTGCCGGCGAGCGGGTCGATCTCCGCTTGTTGAATCGCCGGCAGCGCGGGCTCGAGGCGCGGGTCCTTCTCGAGCGCGAACAGCGTCACGCCGCGCGCCAGCCGCCAGGGATCGACGCTGCCGAGGTTGGCGATCACCACCACCGTCAGGTCGGCCTGCGGCACTCGCAGGAACTCGGTGCGGAAGCCCGGCCACAAGCCGCCGTGCCCGATCGTCTCGAAGCCGCGCAGCTGGTCGGCTTGCACGCCGCGGCGATACTTGTTGGCGTGACCGCCATTCAGCGATTGCGCCGCGGCCAGCTGCTCCGGCAAGTCTTTCGGCATGAGTCGCGGCTCGTCGAACTGGCGGCTCCAGATCAGCAGGTCCTCGACGGTCGACGTGAGGCCGCCTTCGCCGCCCTGCGGATAGGCGTGCGCCGCGCGGCGGAAGCCGGCTTGCGCATCCCCCAGATAGCCGGTGGCGAGCCCGGGGATCACGGTGTCGATCTCGGCAGCGAGCATCGTCGAGGTCATGCCGAGCGGCTGGAAAATGCGCTCGGCCAGCACCTCGCCGAGCTTCTTGCCTGACAGCGTTTCGATGATCCGGCCGAGCAGCAGGAAGTTGGTGTTGCTGTAGAGGAAACGGCTGCCCGGCTCGAAGTTGAGATGGCCGTTGCGCGCCGCTGCGGCGAGAAGATCATCGGCGCGCGCCGGCTTGTCGAGCCCGTGGCCGCCCAGCCGCAGCAATTCGAGGAAGTCGGGCAGGCCGCTCGAATTGCGCATCATCTGGTCGATGCTGATCGGCAGCGGCTTGAGCTCCGGCAGGTACTTGTGCGGCGGGGCCGACAGATCGAGCTTGCCTTCGGCCGCCAGCATCAGCGCGGCGGTGACGGTGAACTGCTTGCTGACCGACGCGATGCGAAAGCGCGTATGTGGGCCGATCGGCACGCCGAGCTCGATGCTGGCGAGCCCGTATCCCTTGCAAAGCTCTATGGCGCCGGCGCGCATGACGCCGACCACGGCGCCCGGCGAGCCCGGCTTGGCGTAGGGAGCGAACAGCTGATCGACGCGATGCTCGAACGAAAGCGACGTGACGGACCTGGTGGACATCGGTCGAGTGAAGCCAAGCGGCTCGCCCTTGTAAAGCCGAGGCGCTACCGTCGCCGGAACACGGGAGGAACTTTTGGCATGCAGCGGCAGCTCGTCAGCATCGAGAAGGGTCTGGGACCACAGGGGCGCATCGCCGTCGTGCGCTTCGATCGCGGTGACAACATCAATGCGCTCAGTCACCAGGCGATGCGCGAGCTGCGCGACGTGCCGCGCGATTTCGAGGACGACCTCGAGACCTCGGTGGTGATCCTGACCGGCTCGGCCAAGGCCTTCTCCGCCGGTTTCGACTTGAAGGATCCCGAGGGCCGCCAGCGCGATTCGATCCCGATCGGCGAGCGCATTCATCGCCAGCGGCTGGGTCCGCGCATGTGCAAGGCCTGGGAGGAGATGGATCAGGTCACCATCGCCGCCATCGAAGGCCATTGCATCGGCGGCGGCGCGGCGCTGGTCGTGGCGCTCGACTTCCGGACCTGCGGGCGGTCGGCGCATTTCAGGATCCCCGAGGTCGAGCTCGGCATGAACATGAGCTGGGGCTCGATCCCGCGCATGGTGGCGCTGATGGGGCCGGCGCGCACCAAGCAGGCGGTGATCCTCGCCTCCGATCGCATTTCAGCGCCCGAAGCGCTGGCATGGGGCCTGGTCGAGAACGTGGTCGACGACGGCCAGGCGTTCGACGCGGCGATGGCCTTCGCCGAGCGCATCGCGCGCCAGCCGCCCATTCCCGTGCGCATGACCAAGCGCACGGTGAACCGCTTCGCCCACGCGCTCGACGATCTCGGCAGCCACATGGATGCCGAGCAGAACGTGCTGACGGGGCTGACCGAGGACTATCGCGAGGGCACGTCGGCGTTCCGCGAGAAACGCAAGCCCGCCTTCAAGGGCCGCTAGAGACCGCAGCCCCGCCTGCTACGCCTTGCGTCCCGGCAGCTGCTCTAGGATCGCCTTGCGCTGGCTGTCGTCGAGCATGGCCCAGCGGCCGATTTCCTCGATGGTGCGCTTGCAGCCGAGGCAGAAGCCGCTCTTGGGGTCGAGCATGCAGATGCCGATG
>JAFAKN010000300.1 GCA_019235415.1 Alphaproteobacteria bacterium | reverse complement strand
AACTCCTCGGCGGGCTTCAGCTCGCGCAGGTCGTCGAGCGAGCTCACGCCGCCCGAGGCGATCACCGGGGTGGTGAGATGCTGGGCGAGCGTGATGGTCGAGTCGACATTGACCCCGCCCAGCGCGCCGTCGCGGTCGATGTCGGTGTAGATGATCGCCGAGATGCCCGCATCCTCGAAGCGCAACGCGAGGTCGAGGGCGCGCACGGTGCTCTGCTTGGTCCAGCCGTCGACCGCCACGACCCCTTCGCGGGCGTCGATCGCGACCGCGATCTGGCCCGGCCACTGCCGGCAGGCGGCCTTGACGAGGCCGGGCTCCTTGACGGCGACGGTGCCCAGGATCACCCGCCGGACGCCGGCCTCGATCCACTGCGCGATGCTCTCGATAGTGCGGATGCCGCCGCCGAGCTGGGCCGGTACCGCGACCGCCTCCAGGATGCTGCGCACCGCGTCGCGATTGACCGGATGGCCCTCGACCGCGCCGTTGAGATCGACGAGATGCAGCCATTCGCAGCCGGCGTTGGCGAACGCCTTGGCCTGTGCGGCAGGGCTGTCGTTGAACACCGTGGCGCGCGCCATGTCGCCGCGCAACAGGCGCACGCACTTGCCGTCCTTCAGATCGATGGCGGGAAAAAGAAGCATCGCGGCGCGCGGTTTAGCGCGGGCCGCCCGGGCTGTCATCCAAATGCCGATCGGGCGCTGCCGAAGGGCCGCCTATTTGAGAGCCGCGACGAATTCCTCATTGGAGACCCTCGCCCGTTTTTAGTTAGTACGCCGCTCAAAGTACCCAACTTGAGTTCTTTGTGATCAGGTACCCCTCAGGACGACGTGGCTGCCGCGTTGGCGCTTGACCTGGAAACCGAGGCATTCGAGCGCGCGTATCGCTTCGCGACCCGAAACGCGCGGCAAACTAGGCATTCATCTCGAAACCTTTCGAATGCATGATGCCTCAGCGAGACGCCAGCCTGTTCGAGAGCACGAAGCGCGTCGCGGCTACCTCGAGGGCGGCTTGGGGAAGTTCAAGATCTGGCTCGCGTGCGCATCAACGAACTGCCTTGGCGTCATAACCCGAACTTGCTGGCGGCTTGACGTCGGAAAGTCGCGTAAATTGCCCGTGACCAGTGTCGCATCGGCCGCGTCTGCGGCAACGAGGAACTTGCCATCGTCACGGTCTGGCAGGGCGTCAGGCCAAAAGCCATCCTGGGTTTCCAGGCCGATCTCCTCGATCTTGCGGAGCGCAGCGGATACCTCGAATTCCTTGAAACCGAAGCGGGGCCGACGCAAGACCCGTTCGTACTCGACTAGGATAGCGCGATTGAACACCGGCAGGATCAGACCTCGAAATGCGAGGCTGAGGACGATCCCTGGAGGGCCTTCTGCAGAAAGCAGCGCCGACACGAGGACGTTCGTATCGATGACTGCGAGTATCAACCGCGACCAGCTTTGCGGTCGCGTTGCCTTGCCTCGCGGCGCACTGCGTCGATCTCCGCGTCGATCTCTTCGGCGCTGATCTTGTCGCGACCGGTCGACTTCGCCCTCTGCCGAATCTGGTTCAGAAGCTGGAGAGCTTCGGCGCGACTGACGACATCGAGCGTCTGGTCATAGGTTTCCGCGTTGACCGGAAGGAGGACGGCCAGCGGCCGGCCGTTCACTGTCAGGAGCGCCTTGCTTTCTTTCGATAGCGCTTCGCGAACCGCCCGAGGCCGGGTGCGAAAATCGCGGATGGTAAAGGTCTTCATCGTACGACAGTAACGTCGAGGGTGACAATTGTCACTCCACCTTGATGCCGGCATCACGGATGATCTTCGCCCACTTGGCGGACTCGGCCTCCATGAAGTCGGCGAGCCCGCGCGGCGTCGAGGCGGTGACCACGATGCCAAGCTCGGCGAACTTCTCCTCGATCTCGCGACTGCGTGCCGCCTTGGCCACCTCGGCCTGCAGCCTGGCCACGAGGTCCGGCGGCAGGCCGGCGGGACCGAGCAGGGCGTTGTAGACGACCGCCTCGTAACCCGGCACGCCCGACTCGGCGATGGTCGGCACGTCGGGCATCAGCGGCGAGCGCGTCGTGCCGCTTTGCCCCAGCGCGCGAATGGTGCCGGCCCTGACATGGCGCAGCGACGTCGACATGGCGTCCATGATGACGTTCGTCTGGCCGCTCAGCGTGTCGGCAAGCGCTGGCCCCGCGCCCTTGTAGGTGATCTGCGTGAACTTGGTGCCGGTCATCGCCATGAACAGCTCGAGCGCCAGATGGCCGCCGGTGCCAATGCCCGGCGTGGCGGCGTCGAGATTGCCGGGCTGGGCCTTGGCCAGCGCGATCAGCTCCTGCACCGAATGCACCGGCAGTGAGGAGTGCACATCGAGCACGTACGATGTGTAGGCGACGTTGGAGATCGGCGCGAAGTCGCGGACCGTGTCGTAGGGCAGCGAGGGAAACAGCGCCGGGTTGGTAGTGAGATTGCCCGACGAGATCATCAGCAGCGTGTATCCGTCGGGCGCCGCCTTCGCGACCACCTCCGAGCCGATGATGCCGCTGGCCCCGGGGCGATTGTCGATGACGACGGGTTGGCCGAGATTTTCAGACAGCTTGGCGCCCAGCGTACGGGCGATGACGTCGGAATTCCCGCCGGCGGCATAGGGCACGACGATGCGGATGGGCTTCGCCGGATAGGGCTGCGCAGGGGCGGGCCCGGTTGCTGCCCAGCAAGAAACCATCAGGACAAGCTGCACCAGCGAGCGTCGCAAGAACCGCATCAATCTCTCCACCTCGACTGCCGCTCGCTAACCGCAGCCGGTTACTGCCGGATGACCGTCGCAAGGACGCCCGCGTTGGCAATGGCGCGGTGGCTTGGTTAGTCTCGGCGCCATGACCCGCTTCACGCCCGATCTTCTCGCCGCCGACCACGCCCACCTCACCGCCATCCGCCGCGACATCCATCGCCATCCCGAGACCGCTTTCGAGGAGCAGCGCACGTCGCAGATCGTGGCCGACAGGCTCACCTCGTGGGGCATCGAGATCCATCGTGGACTCGGCAAGACCGGCGTCGTGGGGACGCTCAAGGGCAGGCGGCCGGGCCAGAAGACCATTGGCTTGCGCGCCGACATGGACGCCCTGCACCTGCAGGAGAAGAACGAGTTCGACTACGCCTCGGTGCATGCCAACAAGATGCATGCCTGCGGCCATGACGGGCACACGACCATGCTGCTGGGGGCGGCCAAGCAGCTCGCGGCCTCGCCCGATTTCGCCGGCACGGTGCATTTCATCTTCCAGCCGGCCGAGGAAGGCGAGGGCGGCGCCCGCGTCATGATCGAGGAAGGGCTGTTCGACAAGTTCAACTGCGATGCCGTTTACGGCATGCACAACATGCCGGGCCTGCCCAAGGGCCATTTCGCCATCTGCGCCGGCCCCATGCTGGCGGCGTCCGACAGCTGGCAGGTGACCTTCAAGGGCACCGGCGGCCACGGCGCCATGCCGCACGCCGGCACCGACCCGACGTTCCCCGCCGCGCAGTTCATCGTCGCCGTCCAGGGTATCGTCGGGCGCAATGTGCCGCCGACCCAGACCGCCGTGCTGAGCGTCGGCCACATCCATGGCGGCTCCTTCGGCTCGCCCAACGTCATCCCCTCGGAGGTCCTGGTTCGCGGCACGGCCCGCAGCTTCACGCCACAGGTCCGCGCGCTGCTCGAGCGGCGGTTGGGCGAGGTCGCCAGAAGCATCGCCGAAGCGGCGGGCTGCGAGGCCGACTACATCTACTTCAAGCGCTATCCGCCGCTGGTCAATTCAGCCGAGCAGACCACCATCGCGGTCGAGGCCGCGGCGATGACGGTGGGGCGCGACAAGGTCGACCCCAACACGCCGCGCATCACCGGCGCGGAGGATTTCGCCTTCATGCTGGAGAAGAAGCCCGGCGCCTACATCATGATCGGCAACGGCGGTGGCGAGGAGGGCGGCTGTCACTACGTGCATTCGCCGCTCTACGACTTCAACGACGAGATCCTGACGACCGGCGCCGCCTACTGGGTCAACCTGGTGCAGCTCGAGCTGGGTGACGCGGCCTAACTACGACTGGCCGTCGAACGTCCAGTCGGCGCCCGAGTATTCGCCGTAATGCTCCAGTGGCCAGCCGTCGTGCAGCGCCGCGACGGCGTGGACATCGTGCATCCCTTCGAACGCGGCGGCGATGACTGTCGGATCGCCGGCGGCGAGCGGCAGGCTGTCCGAAAGGGTACCGAGCTCGACCAGGGGATCGCCCGCGATGCCGGTCAACTCCGGCGCCGTGGCGTACGCGCTCCCATCGACATGCAGCGACTCGCCGTCGCCGAACAGCCGGTCGAGCGGCGCGCCGTCGGTCAGCGGCTCCGCGCAGGCGAAATCGGCGGGCGCCGTCTGATAGATCGGCTGGTCCCGATGGTCGAACTCGACGAGATCCTGCCCGACGAGAAAGGGCTGCTCCGGCTGGGGCTTCATTGCCAGCAAGTATACCCTTGGCCTGGCGGAACGTCACGCTGAGCGCCCCTTGGGTTGGCAGGCGGTCTAGCCTAGGGTGCGCGCTTTGCAAGGTCCCAAGCGCCAAGGGGGTAGTTCAATGAACGGAGCAGAAAGCCTGGTCAGGACCCTGGTGAAGGGCGGCGTCGAAGTCTGCTTCGCCAACCCCGGCACCTCGGAAATGCATTTCGTGGGCGCCCTCGACCGCGTCGAAGGCATGCGCTGTGTGCTCGGCCTGTTCGAGGGCGTGTGCAGCGGTGCGGCCGACGGCTACTATCGCATGACCGACAAGCCTGCCTCGACCCTTCTGCATCTCGGTCCGGGCCTGGCGAATGCGGCGGCCAACCTGCACAATGCCAAGAAGGCAGGCTCCGGCATCGTCAACATCGTGGGCGAGCACGCGCTCTATCACATCAAGTACGACACGCCGCTCACCGCCGACATCGAGGGCATCGCGCGGCCCTTCTCGCACTGGGTCAAGACCTCGCCGACCGCCAAGACCGTGGCCAAGGACGGTGCCGCCGCGATCCAGGCGGCGCGCGTCGCGCCCGGGCAGATCGCCACCCTGATCCTGCCGGCCGACACCGCCTGGACGGAGGCCGACGGCGTCGCCGAGACGCCCGAGACGCCGCAGCCGCAGAAGCCCGCCAACGAGGTGGTGGTGGCGGCCGCAAAGGCGCTCAAGTCTGGCCAGTCGGCCATGCTGTTCCTGGGCGGTCGCGCCCTGCGCACTCGCGGGCTGGAACTTGCCGGCAAGATCGCCGCCAAGACAGGTTGCAAGGTGCAGGCGGCCGGCGGCACGGCGCGCATCGAGCGCGGCGCGGGTCGCGTGCCGGTGCTGCGCCTGCACTTCGTGGTCGAGACGGCGCTCGAGATGCTGAAGGGCACCAAGCACATGGTGTTGTGCGGCGCCAAGGCGCCGGCCGCCTTCTTCGCCTATCCCGGCAAGCCCAGCGTGCTGGTGCCGGAGGGCTGCGAGGTGACGACCCTCTGCCCGGTCGACGGCGACCCGCTCGGCGCGCTGGAAGCGCTTGCCGCCGAGCTCGGCGCGCTGAACGAGAAGCCGGTGCATGTCGCCGAGGCCAAGCGGCCCGAGCGCCCGACCGGCAAGTTCACCCTTGAAGGCCTCGGCGCGGCGCTCGGCTCGACGCTGCCGGAAGGTGCGATCGTCATCGACGAATCGGTGACCACCGGTCGCGGCTTCTTCCCCTACAGCGCCGGCGCGCCGCCGCACGATTGGCTGAACAATATGGGCGGATCGATCGGATTCGGCGCGCCCGTCGCGGTCGGGGCCGCGGTCGCCTGTCCCGACCGCAAGGTCATCGCCATGATCGGCGACGGCAGCGCGATGTACACCATCCAGTCGTTGTGGACGATGGCGCGCGAGAGCCTCGACGTTTGCGTGATGATCTTCTCCAACCGCTCCTACAAGATCCTCTACAGCCAGCTCAGCGATGTCGGCGCCGCCAATCCGGGCCCGCGCGCCATCGACATGCTGACGCTCGACCGGCCGACCCTCGACTTCACCGGCCTGGCCAAGGGCATGGGTGTGCCCGGCGCCAAGGCGACCGACCTCGAGGAGCTCACCAAGCAGCTCACCTACGCGATGTCGCAAAAAGGCCCCTACCTGATCGACGTCGTGATGTAGCAACCGGCGTAAGAGCAACATGGAGGAGCCGCGTCGGCGCACGCTGTACGGCCGTCGTCGCGGCAAGAAGCTGCGCGCCGGCCAGCAGTCGCTGCTCGACACGCTGCTGCCACGGCTCGCGATCGTGCTGCCGCCCGAGGGCGAGACGATCGATCTCGCTCGGGCGTTCGGCGGCCGCTTGCCGAGCAACGGGGTGTGGCTCGAAGTCGGGTTCGGCTCCGGCGAGCATCTGGTATGGCAGGCCGAGCAGCATCCCGACGTCGGTCTGATCGGCTGCGAGCCCTATCTCAACGGCGTCGCCAAGTGTCTTGCCCATATCGAGCGCACGAGCGTGAGCAATATCCGCCTGTTCACCGACGACGCGCGGCTCCTGATGGCGGCGCTGCCGCCGCGGTCGCTCGCACGGGTGTTCATCCTGTTCCCCGATCCATGGCCCAAGGCGCGCCATCACAAGCGGCGCTTCGTGCAACGCGAGACGCTCGATCGCCTGGCCGACCTGATGACCCCGGGCGCCGAGCTGCGCCTGGCGACCGACGATCCCAGCTACCTGCCCTGGATGGTCGAGCATGCTTGCACGCATCCGCGTTTCGAATGGCTCGCGGAGAACCCGCAAGACTGGCGAACCCGGCCCGGCGATTGGCCGGCGACCCGCTATGAACAGAAGGGCATTGCGGGGCAGCCGGTGTTCCTGCGGTTGCGCAGGAGACAAAAATAATATGCAGTGACACTGCGATTATATGTTTCATTATTGCGGAGATGGCACGAAAATATTCGACGCAGCGTTGAAACGCTTGCGAATCGAAGGTCCTGCGCTTATATGCTCGCCATCCTCATCGGGTTCGCGGGACGAACCAAACAACAAGAGTGGGCCGAAAACCCGCTCTTTTTCTTTGGTGCCTCGCGCGGGTCCAAATGTCCTCACTGGGAGCCGGCTTGACCGACCTCTTGCACCGCATCGAAAACATCGTCGCCCCGACCATCGTCGGCATGGGCTACGAGCTGGTGCGCGTCGCCATGAGCAAAGGCGGCACCTTGCAGATCATGGTCGAGCCGGCCGACGGGCGGCCGATGGACGTCGAAGGCTGTGCCACCCTTTCGCGGACGCTCTCGGCGGTGCTGGACGTCGAGGATCCCATTGCAGGCTCGTACACCCTCGAAGTGAGCTCGCCCGGCATTGACCGGCCGCTGACGCGGGCCAAGGATTTCGTCCGCTGGTCCGGTCATCTCGCTCGCGTGGAGACGGCCGAGCCGATCGAAGGACGCCGTCGCTTCAAGGGAACCCTGCTCGGCCTTCAGGAGGGCAAGGTGAAGCTGCGGCTGGACGATGGGGCCGAAGCCGAGGTGCCGCTGACGGCGGTGTCGCGCGCCAAGCTCGAGCTTACCGACGCGTTGATCGAGGAACACCGGCTGGCGCAGCAGGTCGCCAGCCATGGTCATTAGAAACACGGCCATTAGAAAGAGGGACATCATCATGGCAACGACAGCGGATATCCCGCGTCTGGAGATGCTGCAGGTGGCCGACATGGTCGCCCGCGAGAAGGGCATCGAGCGCGAGGAAGTGCTCGAGGCGATGGAGCAGGCGATCCAGAAGGCCGGCCGCGCCAAGTACGGCCTCGAGCACGACATCCGCGCCGAAATCGATCGCAAGACCGGCGAGATCAAGCTCCTGCGCTACATGCAGGTGGCCGACCCAGTCGAGAACGAGAATGTCCAGGTGCCGCTCCCCGAGGCGCAGCGGCGCAATCCGGAAGCCCAGGTCGGCGACTTCCTGACGGACGAGCTGCCGCCCATCGATTTCGGCCGCGTCGCCGCCCAGACCGCCAAGCAGGTCATCACCCAGCGCATGCGCGAGAGCGAGCGCAAGCGCCAGTACGAGGAGTTCAAGGACCGCGTCGGCGAGATCGTGTCGGGTGTCGTGAAGCGCGTCGACTACGGCAACATCACCGTCGACCTGCAGCGCGCCGAAGGCGTGATCCGTCGCGACGAGACCATTCCGCGCGAATCGCTGCGCGTGAACGACCGGGTGCGGGCCTACATCTTCGACGTGCGCGAGGAGCCGCGCGGGCCGCAGATCTTCCTGTCGCGCAGCCATCCGCAGTTCATGGCCAAGCTCTTCACGCAGGAAGTGCCCGAGATTTACGACAACATCATCGAGATCAAGGCGGTGGCGCGCGATCCCGGCAGCCGCGCCAAGATCGCCGTGCTCAGTCACGACAGCTCGATCGATCCGATCGGCGCCTGCGTGGGCATGCGCGGCAGCCGCGTGCAAGCCGTCGTCCAGGAGCTGCAAGGCGAGAAGGTCGACATCATCCCATGGTCGCCCGACGACGCCAATTTCATCGTCAACGCGCTGGCGCCCGCCGAGGTCAGCAAGGTGCTGATGGACGAGGACAAGAGCCGCGCCGAGGTGGTGGTGCCCGACGATCAGTTGAGCCTCGCGATCGGCCGTCGCGGCCAGAACGTCAAGCTCGCCTCCCAGCTCACCGGCTGGGAGATCGACATCATGACCGAGGCCGAGGAGAGCGAGCGGCGCCAGAAGGAGACGCGCGAGCGCACCGAGCTGTTCAAGGAGGCGCTCGATGTCGACGACGTGATCGCCCATCTGCTGGTGGCGGAAGGCTATGCCGCTGTCGAGGACATCGCCGACGCGGCCATCGAGGACCTGACCGGTGTCGAGGGCTTCGACGAGGACATCGCGAGCGAGCTGCAGCGCCGTGCGCGCGAGTTCATCGAGCGGCGCGACGCGGAGCTCAGCGCCCGCCTCGACGAGCTGGGTGTCGAGGAGGAGGTGCGCGCGACCGAGGGTCTCTCGCTGCCGATGCTGGCGGCGCTCGGCGAGAAGGGCGTCAAGACGCGCGACGATCTGGCCGACCTCGCCTCCGACGAGCTGCGCGAGATCGTGGGCGAGGGCGCGATGGACAACGAGACGGCCAACGCCATCATCATGAAAGCGCGCGAGCATTGGTTCGCCGACGAGAACGCCGAGCCGGCCGAAGAGGCCAAGGCCTGACCGCCGGACCTTGAAAGGAGATCGCACCCTTTGACCCTTGCCGCTCTGCCGAGTGGACCCCATGTCACGGGACCCCATGTCACGGGATCCACGTCCGTGCCGTCCGGTCCGCTGCGCACCTGCATTGCGACCGGCGAACAGACGACGCCGGAGCGGCTGATCCGCTTCGTCGTCGCTCCGGACGGCGAGGTCGTGCCGGATCTGGCGCGGCGACTGCCGGGCCGTGGTCTATGGGTGCGCGCCGAGCGGACCGCCATCGAGCGGGCCATCGTGCGCAAGCTGTTCGCGCGAGCGGCGCGGTCGCCGGTCAAGGTACCGGCCGATCTTGGCGAGCGCGTCGAACGGCTGCTGCTCGAGCGGGCCTTGGCGGATTTGGCTCGTGCCCGCCGCGCCGGCCGAGCGGTCGCAGGCTTCGCCAAGGTCGAGCAGCTGATCGCGGCCGGCCGGGCGGGGCTCCTGGTCGTTGCCGACGAGGCCGAGGGCGATGGCCTCAGGAAGCTGGCGGCGAGCGGCCTCGCGATCGTGCGATTGGGAGATGCGATGGCGTTGGGCGGCATCTTCGGTCGCGAACGAACGGTCTATGCGGCAGTGGCGCGCGACGACGCTGCCGGTGAGTTCATCGAGCGCATCGAGGTCGGAGCGGCGCGTTGGCGCGGCTGCCGATCCAACAGCACCGGTTGACGTGCCGGAGCGGACCAAGGACAACAGGCCATATGACGGAACAGAAAGAAACGACCAAGCCCACCAAGCCGCTCACACTGTCGGCGACGACGGCGCGCCCCAATGCGTCGGGCAAGAACGCCGATGCGACCCAGGTGCGCCAGAAGTTCTCGCACGGGCGTACGCGCGTGGTGGCGGTCGAGGTCAAGAAGCCGGTCAAGCGGCCTGCCACGACCGGCAGTACGGCCGCACCGCCTGCGCCGGCACCCAGGCCCGAGCCGGCCGCGCCGCCGGTCCCGACCGGACGCACGTTGAAGCTGGGCGGTGGCGCCTCTTCCGCGCCGCGCCCGCCGCTCACGGCGCGCAGCGACGCGGGTGGCCGCGGCAGCATCGTCCTGAAGACTCTTACCGAAGAGCAGAAGGAGGCGCGGGCGCGCGCCCTCGTGGACGCCAATCGCGATGCCGAGGCTGCCCGTAAGCGTGCTGCCGAAGAAGCCTCCCGTCGGGCTGCCGAAGAGGCGACGCGCCGCAAGGCCGAGGAGGACCACAAGAGGCGCCTCGCCGACGAAGAGGCGCGCAAGAAGGCCGAGGAAGACGCCAAGCGCAAGGCCGATGCCTTGGTGCAAAAGCGCCTTGACCAGGCGGCCGTCGCCCAGCCCCAGACGCCGACGGCACGCCATGGACAGGAGATCGAGGCAGGTACCAGCCAGCCAGCCGCCCCGGCGGCGCAGCCACCCCGGCGGCCTCCGCCGCCGCAGTCGGCCGACTCGGCCATTCGCCGCCCGCCGCCGATGCGGCCCTCCCCGGTCAACAAGCGCCTGCCGCAGCCGCCCGGCGCACGGCGTGAGGCGCCCAAGCGCCGCTCCGACAAGGTCGATGTCGGCCGTGCCGTCGAGGGCGAGAACGACTTTCGCAGCCGGTCGGTCGCCCAGCAGCGCCGCCGTCTGGAGCGCGAACGCCGCCGCGAGCATGCCTACGACGCGCCGCAGCAGAAGGTCTATCGCGAGGTCACGATCCCCGAGACCATCACGGTCCAGGAGCTCGCCTCGCGCATGTCCGAGCGCAGCGCCGACGTCGTCAAGACGCTGATGCGCATGGGCGTCATGGCGACCATCAATCAGGGAATCGATCCGGATACGGCCGAGCTGGTGGTCACCGAGATGGGTCACCGGCCCAAGCGCGTGGCCGAGGGCGACGTCGAGACCGGGCTGGCCGAGGCGGTCGATGCGGCGGAGGCCATGAAGTCCAGGCCGCCCGTGGTCACCATCATGGGCCACGTCGACCACGGCAAGACCTCGCTGCTCGACGCGCTGCGCGCGACCGACGTCGCGGCCCACGAGGCGGGCGGCATCACGCAGCACATCGGCGCCTACCAGGTGACCCTGCCGTCGGGCCAGAAGATCACCTTCCTCGACACGCCGGGCCACGAAGCCTTCACCGCCATGCGCGCCCGTGGCGCCAAGGTGACCGACATCGTGGTGCTGGTGGTGGCGGCCGACGACGGCGTCATGCCGCAGACCAAGGAGGCGATCGCCCACGCCAAGGCGGCGGGCGTGCCGATAATCATCGCCATCAACAAGATCGACAAGGCGGGGGCCGACCCCAACCGCGTGCGCACCGAGCTGTTGCAGGACGAGATCCAGGTCGAGCAGCTGGGCGGCGACGTGCAGTCGATCGAAGTGTCGGCGATCAAGAAGACCAACCTCGACAAGCTCGAGGAAGCGATCCTGCTGCAGGCCGAGGTGCTCGAGCTCACGGCCAACCCGGACCGTCCGGCCGACGGTGTCGTCGTCGAAGCCCAGCTCGATCCGGGCCGCGGCTCGGTGGCGACAGTGCTGGTGCAGCGCGGCACGCTCAAGGTCGGCGACGTGCTGGTGGCCGGTGCCGTGTGGGGCCGTGTGCGCCGCTTGGTGGACGATCGCGGCGCCGCCGTGCAGGCCGCCGAGCCGGCCTTCCCGGTCGAGATCCTGGGCCTCGACGGCACGCCGCAGGCGGGCGACGAGTTCCATGTCGTCGAGAGCGAGGCGCGTGCCCGCGAGATCGCCGACTTCCGGGCCCGCCGCGATCGGCAGGCGCAGCTTGCCAAGGCGGCGGGCGGCCGCGGCACGCTCGAGGAGATGTTGAAGGGCATCCGCGAGGGCACCGCCAAGGAGCTGCCGGTGGTGATCAAGGCCGACGTGCAGGGCTCGGCCGAAGCGCTCGCCGGCGCGATCTCGCGGCTGTCCACCGAGAAGGTGGCGGCGCGCGTGGTCTACAGCGGCGTCGGCGGCATCAGCGAGGCCGACCTGACACTCGCCAAGGCGTCGGGCGCGCTGATCATCGGCTTCAACGTGCGCGCCAATCCCCAGGCGCGCGAGATCGCCAAACGCGACAAGATCGACATCCGCTACTACTCGATCATCTACAAGGTGACCGAGGACATCCAGCAGCTGATGGTCGGTCTGCTCGAGCCGACCTACAAGGAGAACTTCCTCGGCAACGCGCAGATCCGCGAGGTCTTCCGCATCACCAAGGTGGGCAACGTCGCGGGCTGCATGATCACCGAAGGCATGGTCAGGCGCGGCGCCAAGGTCCGCCTGCTGCGCGACAACGTGGTGATCCACGAGGGCACGCTGAAGACCCTGCGCCGCTTCAAGGACGAGGTGCGCGAGGTGCAGCACGGCTTCGAATGCGGCATGGCGTTCGAGAACTACGACGACATCAAGGTCGGCGACGTGATCGAGTGCTTCGACATCGAGGAAGTCCGCCCCACCCTGTAACTGCTTTCTCCTCCCCTTCGCGGAGTCCGCGAAGGGGAGGTGTCGCCGTCACACGGCGACGGAGGGGTCATTGGCGATTCGCTCTATGTCGCCCATGACCCCTCCGCCCGCTGCGCGGGCACCTCCCCGGCGCGGACTCCGCGCCGGGGAGGAAAGCCCATGGAGACCATCATGTCCCGTCGTCGCCCGTCCGGCCGCGACCAGCGCGGCCACAACCAGCGCCAGCTGCGCGTCGGCGAGGAGCTGCGCCATCTGCTGTCGATCCTGCTCGAGCGTGGCGAGATGCGCGACCCCGATCTGCGCGGCGTCTCGATCACCGTGACCGCCGTCGACGTCAGCCCCGACCTGCGCAACGCCACCGCCTTCGTGATGCCGCTGGGCGGCGTCGACGGGGCGCGGGTGCTGGCCGCCATGCGCCGCGCCGCTCCCTGGTTCCGTGGCCAGGTCGGCGAGCGGGCCGGCCTGCGCTATGCGCCGGAGCTGCGCTTCGAGATCGACCGCAGCTTCGACGAGGCCGACCGCATCGGCGCATTGCTGCGCCGGCCCGACGTCGCGCGCGACCTCGAGGACGAGTAGTGACCTTGTCGAATTCCTTCCCCCCGCTGGGGGCGGGCGCCCACGCTGTCATCCCGAGCGAAGCGTGGGACCTTTCCTGCTGCCATAAAGGTCCCTCGCTGCGCTCGGGATGACAGGAGGCATGTCCACAACCACAGGAGCGGCGCGCGCCCAGCGAAGAGCCAAAATCGATGGCTGGGTGATCCTCGACAAGCCGGTCGGACTTGGCTCGACTCCCGCGGTCGGCCGCGTGCGCCGCCTGTTCGGCGCCGAGAAGGCGGGCCACGGCGGCACGCTCGACCCGCTGGCCAGCGGCGTCCTGCCGATTGCGCTCGGCGAGGCGACCAAGACGGTGCCGTTCGTCATGGACGGCCGCAAAGCCTATCGCTTCACCGTGCGCCTCGGCGAAGCGCGGTCGACCGATGACGCCGAAGGCGAAGTCGTCGCGAGCAGTGACGTCCGGCCGACGGATGACGAGATCCGGCGCGCCTTGCCGTGCTTCACCGGCGAGATCGAACAGAAGCCACCCGCCTTTTCCGCCCTCAAGATCGGTGGACAACGGGCCTACGATCTGGCGCGCGCCGGCCGGCCGGTCGATCTGGCGCCGAGACGCGTCCGCATCGACTCCCTGGAGCTGGTGGCCCGGCCGGACCGCGACCACGCAGATTTCGTGGTCGAGTGCGGCAAGGGCACCTACATCCGCTCGCTTGGCCGCGATCTTGCCCAGACCTTGGGCACGGTCGGTCATCTTTCCGCCCTGCGGCGGACAGCAGCGGGCCCGTTCCACGAAGAGATGGCCATTTCGCTTCCCAAACTGGAAGCCCTCGGGCATATTCCCGCGCTTCTCGGGGCCTTGGCCCCCGTCGCGACCGCGCTGGACGACATCCCGGCGCTGGCCCTGACGGAGGCCCAAGCGAACCGGCTGCGCCAAGGCCAGCCTGTGCTCTTGACCCGGGACGCACCGCCTGCGGGCACGCTGATGCGTGCGGAAGCGGGCAGCAAGCTCATCGCGCTTTGCCGTTGCGACGGCGCCGCGCTGCAGCCGGTGCGCGTGTTCAACCTATAGGACGATGGAGTATCACCGATGTCGATCACAGCCACGCGCAAGGCGGAGCTGATCAAGACCTATGCCCAGGGCGAAAGCGACACGGGCTCGCCCGAAGTGCAGGTCGCGATCCTGAGCGAGCGTATTTCCAACCTCACCGAGCACTTCAAGGGTCATGCCAAGGACCACCATTCGCGGCGCGGCCTGCTGAAGCTGGTCGGCCAGCGCCGCCGCCTGCTCGACTATCTCAAGGGCAAGGACAGCAAGCGCTACGAATCGTTGATCGAGCGCCTGGGCTTGCGCCGTTAGTTCACGGCCCCGCACCCCTTTGCAGGGGGCGGGGCCGTTTCGTGTCGCGTCGTCGGTCCCCGGAGCAGTTCGGCCGACCGGTGCGACTTCGCAGTAACCGGAAGGGCAGGGGCGAGAGCAAAGGCCCGGTCCGGTCCTGTCGGCGCAAGGGCGTCGGCAGGCGGCTGCCGCCAAACGGGGGCGGACGCCGTGCAGGAAAGGAAGATGGAAATGAGTGACATGTTCAAAGTGTTTCGCAAGGAGTTGGATTGGGCGGGCCGCAAGCTCGTGCTGGAAACCGGCAAGATCGCGCGCCAGGCCGACGGCGCTGTCCTGGCGACCTACGGCGGCACCACGGTGCTGGCGACGGTGGTGTTCGAGAAGCGGCCCAAGCCGGGCTTGGATTTCTTCCCCCTCACCGTGAACTACCAGGAGAAGGCGTTCGCCGCCGGCAAGATCCCGGGCGGCTTCTTCAAACGCGAGGGCCGGCCGTCGGAGAAGGAGGTCCTGACTTCGCGGCTGATCGACCGGCCGATCAGGCCGCTGTTCCACGAGAGCTACAAGAACGAGACCCTCGTCGTGGTGACGACGCTCGCCCACGACATGGAGAACGACCCCGACATCGTATCGATGGTCGCGACCTCGGCGGCGCTCACGATCAGCGGCGTGCCGTTCATGGGCCCGATCGGCGCGGCCCGCGTGGCACGCATCGACGGCCAGCTGGTGATCAATCCGACGCTGGAGCAGACCGAGAAGAGTGAGCTCGACCTCGTCGTCGCCGGCACCCAGGAAGGCGTGCTGATGGTCGAATCGGAGGCCAAGGAGCTGCCCGAGGACGTCATGCTGCAGGCCGTGATGGAAGGCCACCGCTCGTTCCAGCCGGTGATCGACGCCGTCATCCAGCTGGCCGAGCACTGCGCCAAGGACCCGATGGCTCTGCCCGAGCCTTCGATCGCCTCCAAGGCGGTCGGCGACAGGCTCAAGGAAGAGATGCGCGGCAAGCTCGCCGAAGCCTACACCGAGACGCAGAAGCTGGTGCGCCAGAGCAAGGTCGCGGCGGTCAAGGCCGATGCCAAGAAGCTGTTCGAGGGCAACGACGAGGCGGTTGCCGCCTTCGACGAGCAGTTCGGCAACCTCGAGGCCGAGGTGGTGCGCAGTGCGATCCTCGACACGGGCAAGCGCATCGACGGCCGCGACACGCGCACCGTGCGGCCGATCGTGGCCGAGGTCGGGGTGCTGCCGCGCGCCCACGGTTCGTCGCTGTTCACCCGCGGCGAGACGCAGGCGCTGGTCGTGGCCACGCTCGGCACCGGCCAGGACGAGCAGATCATCGACGCGCTCGAGGGCGAGTATCGCGAGCACTTCATGATGCACTACAACATGCCGCCCTACGCCGTCGGCGAGGTGCGCCGCATGGGCTCGCCTGGACGGCGCGAGATCGGCCACGGCAAGCTCGCTTGGCGCGCGTTGCGTCCGATGATGCCCAGCAAGGACAAGTTCCCCTACACGATCCGCATCGTGTCGGAGATAACCGAGAGCAACGGCTCCTCGTCGATGGCCTCGGTGTGCGGCGGTTCGCTGTCGCTGATGGATGCCGGCGTGCCGATCGACCGGCCGGTGGCCGGCATCGCCATGGGCCTGATCAAGGAAGGCGAGCGCTTCGCCGTGCTCTCCGACATCCTGGGCGACGAGGATCACCTCGGCGACATGGACTTCAAGGTCGCCGGGACCGAGCATGGCATCACCTCGCTGCAGATGGACCTCAAGATCACCTCGATCAACGAGGAGATCATGCGCGTGGCGCTGGGGCAGGCGAAGGACGGGCGCATCCACATCCTGGGCGAGATGGCCAAGGGCCTGGGCGGCGCGCGCGACACGGTGAGCCAGAACGCGCCGCGCATCACCCAGTTCACCATCCCCAAGGACAAGATCCGCGAGGTGATCGGCACCGGCGGCAAGGTGATCCGCGAGATCACCGAGACCACCGGCACCAAAATCGACATCGAGGACGACGGCACCATCAAGGTCGCGGCGGTCGATGCCAAGGCGGGCCAGGCGGCCATCGACTGGATCAAGGGCATCGTCGCCGAGCCGGAAGTGGGCGTGATCTACAACGGCAAGGTAGTGAAGACCGTGGAGTTCGGCGCCTTCGTGAACTTCCTCGGCGCCCGCGACGGCCTCGTGCACATCTCCGAGCTGGCGCCGCGCCGCGTCGCCAAGGTGACCGACGTCGTCAAGGAAGGCGACCAGGTGAAGGTCAAGGTCCTGGGCGTCGACGACCGTGGCAAGGTGCGGCTGAGCATGAAGGCGGTCGACCAGCAGACCGGCGAGGACATCTCGCAGAGGCCCCGCGAGGAGCCGGCGCCGGCGGTGGGCGCGTAGTTGCGCTGCCCATCATCGAAACGAACGGCGGCCTTCGGGCCGCCGTTTTTGTTTGTAGACTTGCCGCATGAGTGCCTTGCGCAGAACCTTGTTAGGCGGCGCCCTGCTGTTGCCGTTGCGTGCCGGCTGGGCTTCTTCTCTCGCAGCGACTCCGGCCCAGACTGAAGGTCCCTTCTATCCGACGTCGTATCCGGCCGACATGGACAACGACCTCGTGCAAGTGCGCGGCCAGGCGGCGCAGGCGATGGGCACGGTGCTGCATCTGCAGGGTCGCGTGCTCGATGCCAATGGCCGTCCGATCGACGGTGCGCTGATCGAGATCTGGCAGTGCGACGCGCAGGGCATCTACGATCATCCGCGCCAGCCGGGCCGCGAGCGGCGCGACCAGGCCTTCCAGGGCTACGGCCGCCTGCTGGTGAAGAGCGACGGCACCTACAGCTTCCGCACGCTGAAGCCGGTCGCCTATCCCGGCCGCACGCCGCACGTCCATCTCAAGGTCGCGACCTCCGATGGCCGCAGGCTCACCAGCCAGTTCTACATCGCGGGCTATCCGTCCAACGAATCGGACGGCATTTTCCGCGCCGCCGCTCGCGATCCGCGCCAGCGCGCCCTGATCGAGATGCGTTTGGCGCCCGCGCCGGGCCTCGAGCCCGGCGCGCTGGCCACGACGATGGACATCGTGGTCGCGTAGCTCGTCCTGTCATCCCGAGCGCAGCGAGGGACCCTTAGGCAACAGGAAAGGTCCCTCGCTACGCTCGGGATGACAGACGTGAGGACTACTCGCCGTTGCCGTTGCCGCCGGAGGGCGGCATGCCGATGGCGTGGTAGCCGGCATCGACGTAGTGCACCGTGCCGGTGACGCCGGCACTCAGATCGGACAACAGGTAGAGCGCGGCGCCGCCCACGTCGGTGAGCTCGATGTTGCGGCGAAGCGGCGAGGCCTCGCGCGACACGCGATAGACGTAGCGCGCGCTGCCGATCACCGCGCCTGCCAGGGTGCGCATCGGACCGGCCGAGATCGCGTTCACCCGCACGCCCTGCGGTCCGAGATCGGCGGCGAGATAGCGCACGCTCGCCTCGAGAGCCGCCTTGGCCACGCCCATGACGTTGTACGACGGCATGACGCGCACGGCACCTTCGTAGGTCAGCGTCACCAGGCTGCCGCCCTGCGTCATGAGCGGCAGGGCGCGGCGGGCGATCTCGGTGAAGGAATAGCAGGAGATGGTGAGGCTGCGCTGGAAGTTAGCCTTGGTGGTATCGACGTAACGGCCTTTCAGCTCCTCCTTGTCGGAGAAGGCGATGGCGTGGACGACGAAGTCGAGCTGGCCCCATTCGCTCGCCAGTCGCGCGAATAGGCGGTCGAGGCTCGGCTCGTTCTCGACGTCCGCTTCTTCCACGATCCTCGACCCGAGCCTCTCGACCATCGGCAGCACGCGCTTGCCGAACGCCGCACCCTGATAGGTGAAGGCCATCTCGGCGCCCGCTGCGTGCAAGGCCTGGGCGATGCCCCAGGCGATCGAGCGATCGTTGGCCACGCCCATGACGAGCCCGCGCTTGCCGGCCATCAACTGCAGCACTTCAGGCAGATCGACGGCGCGCGAGGGTGTGTGCGTGGCCTGGACCTCCGCCGATCCGGCGCCGGAGGCGTCGGGCGCGGCCGAGAGCGCGCGATCGTCGGGCATGGTCCCCCTCAGTGGTCGTAGCGCGAGAACAGCAAGCAGGCGTTGGTGCCGCCGAAGCCGAAGCTGTTCGACATTACGGTCTGCAGCCCGGCCTTGTCGATGCGCTGGCGCGCGATGGGATAGTCGCCGATGCCGGGATCGGGATTTTCGATATTGATCGACGGCGCGACGAAATCCTCCTTGAGCATCAAGAGCGAGTAGATCGCCTCGTGCGCACCGGTGGCCCCCTGGCTGTGGCCGGTGAGCGACTTGGTGGAGCTCACCGTCGGCAGCCGATGGTTGCCGAACACGCTGCGGATGGCGTCGAGCTCGATGATGTCGCCGACCGGCGTCGAGGTGCCGTGCGTGTTGATGTAGTCGACCGGCGCGTTGCGTCGCGCGGCGCCGGGAAAGCCGTCGGTCGCGAGCCGCATGCAGCGCAGCGCGCCCTCGCCCGAAGGCGCCACCATGTCGGCTCCATCCGAAGTGGCGCCGTAGCCGATCACCTCGGCATAAATCTTCGCGCCGCGCGCCCGCGCCAGCTCGAGGTCCTCCAGCACGACAATGCCGCCGCCGCCCGAGATCACGAAACCGTCGCGGTCCTTGTCGTAAGCCCGGCTCGCCCGCTCAGGGTTGTCGTTGTACTTCGACGACATGGCGCCCATGGCGTCGAACAGCACCGACAGGGTCCAGTCGAGCTCCTCGCCGCCGCCCGCGAACATGCGGTCGGCCTTGCCGAGCTGGATGCATTCGACGGCATTGCCGATGCAGTGCGCCGAGGTCGAGCAGGCCGAGCTGATCGAGTAGGAGAGCCCCTTGACCTTGTAGGCGGTCGCGAGATTGGCCGACACGGTGCTGGACATGGCGCGCGGCACCATGAACGGACCGATGCGCTTTGGCCCCTTCTCCTTGGCCGTGATGGCCGACTGCACGATGGCGCCGGTCGTAGGGCCGCCCGAGCCGGCCACCAGCCCGGTGCGGTCGTTGGAGATCTCCGCTTCGGAGAGGCCCGCGTCGGCGATCGCCTCCTTCATGGCGAGGTAGGCGAAAGCTGCCCCGTCGCCCATGAAGCGGCGCAGCCTGCGATCGACCAGCTCGTCGACATTGAGCTTGATGGTGCCAGCCACCTGGCTGCGGAAGCCGAGCTCTTTGTACTGCGGCACGAACTCGATGCCGGACTTGCCCTCGCGCAGCGAGCGCGTCACCTCGGCGACATTGTTGCCGATCGATGACACGACGCCGAGACCGGTGACGACGACGCGCCGCATGTCAGCTTGCCGCCGCCGCGGGAAGCGCCGCCGCATCCTGGACCAGGCCGACCTTCAGGCCCATGGCCTCGTAGATCTGCTTGCCGTCGGCATAGACGAAGCCGTCGGCTATGCCCAAGACCAGCTTGCGCAGGATCACGCGCTTCAGGTGGACATGATAGGTGAGCTTGCGCACGGTCGGCACGACCATGCCGGCGAACTTGATCTCCCCGACCCCGAGCGCCCTGCCCCTGCCCGGCGCCTTCAACCATCCGAGAAAGAAGCCGAGCAGCTGCCACAGGGCATCGAGCGGCAGGCAGCCAGGCATCACCGGGTCGCCCTTGAAGTGGCAGGCGAAGAACCAGAGCTCCGGCTTGATGTCGAGCTCGGCCACGACCTCGCCCTTGCCGAACCGCCCGCCTTTGTCGTCGATCTTGAGGATCCGGTCGAACATCAGCATCGGTGGCAACGGCAGCTGTGCGTTCCCCACCCCGAACAGGCGCCCCTTGGCGCACTCGATCAGGTCCTCGAAGGTGTAACTGTGCTTCTGCTCGCTCACTCTCACCGTCCCGCCCCATCGTCCTGCAGGTCAACCCACACCGATTGGCCGCAGAATAAGGAGGCGCGCGGCCTTGCGCAAACCGCCCCCACCGACCTTGGGGGCTTTTCAGACCCCGTAGCAGACCTTACATATGGGGCAAGACATGTCCGGAACCAGTCTCGATTTCTCCGCCCGGCTGCGTGCCGCCGGCCTGCGCCCGACCCGTCAGCGGGTCGCCTTGGCGCGCGTCCTGTTCGAAGCCGGACACCGGCACGTCACCGCCGAGAGCCTGCACGCCGAGGTCAAAGCGACGCGCATCCCGGTCTCGCTGGCCACGGTCTACAACACCCTGAACCAGTTCCGCGATGCCGGCCTGCTGCGCGAGGTCGTAGTGGCGCCGGGCCGGTCCTACTTCGACACCAATACCGGACATCACCATCACTTTTATGTGGAACCCGACGGGGAATTGCACGATTTCCCGTCCGACAAGGTGACCGTCGCTGGCCTCCCGCCGCCGCCCAAGGGGACGCGTCTCAATCGCGTCGACGTCATCGTTCGCGTAAAGCGCTAGGCGAGATGCCGCTGGGCGAGCGCGCCGGGCGAGGTGTTGCTTGCGAATCGTTTGCAGTTTTTAGAACTGTTCTAAACAACTTGACTGGGCTGCGCTGCCTTTCCAATATCCGCTTGCCAGGTCGGTCGCGGGACCGATCGCACGGATGATGGGAGAAGGACCATGGCCAGTTTGAAGGGATCCAAAACCGAGGGCAATCTGAAGGCGGCTTTTGCCGGCGAGAGCCAGGCGAACCGCCGCTATCTCTATTTCGCACAGAAGGCGGACGTCGAAGGCTACAACGATGTCGCCACCGTGTTCCGCTCGACCGCGGAAGGCGAGACCGGCCACGCCCATGGCCATCTCGAGTTCCTCGAGGTGAGCGGCGACCCGGCGACCGGCCTGCCGATCGGCGAGACCTCGGCCAATCTCAAGGCGGCGATTGCCGGCGAGACCCACGAGTACACCGACATGTACCCGGGCATGGCCCGCACGGCGCGCGAGGAAGGGTTCTCGGAGATCGCCGACTGGTTCGAGACTCTGGCCAAGGCCGAGAAGAGCCACGCCGGCCGTTTCCAGAAGGCCCTCGACACGATGGCCTGAGGCATCGGCTTCGGCAAAGGGGACCCGAGCGGGTCCCCTTTTTCGTCCAACCGAGATCGAGGAGCGACAACGACGATGCGTGAAGGCAGCCTCGAAGCGCCCGTCCGCCATCCCTTGGATTGGCAGAGCCCGTGGTTTTGGGACGAGGGTGCGCTCGAGAAGGAAATGGAGCGCGTGTTCGATATCTGCCACGGCTGCCGGCGCTGCTTCAATCTATGCGATTCCTTTCCGCGGCTATTCGACCTGATCGACAACGGCCCCACTGGCGAGCTCGACGGTGTGAAGAAGGAGGATTTCGCGCGCGTCGAGGCGGCCTGCACGCTGTGCGACATGTGCTTCATGACCAAGTGCCCCTATGTGCCGCCGCACGAATGGGCGGTCGACTTTCCGCACCTGATGCTGCGCCATCGCGCGGTGCAAGCGCGCAAGAAGGGCATCGACTTCGTCGACGCGACGTTGGCCGACACCGACCGCATGGGCCGGCTGGGCAGCTTCACCGCGGGGCTCGCCAACTGGGCCAGCGACGAGAAGAACACGCTGATGCGGCCGGCGCTCGAGCGCTATGCCGGCATCCATCATGGCGCGCGCCTGCCGCGCTTCGCCGGCGAGACCTTCCAGATGCGCGCCGCGCGCCAGGGCGCGGCCGTGAACGACAGCGCCCCGGCGTTCGGCAAGCGCAAGGCCGTGCTCTACGCGACCTGCTTCGTGAACTTCAACAGCACCGACATCGGCGCCGCGACGCGCGCTGTGCTGGCGCATAACGGCGTTGAGACCGAGGTCGTGTACCCCGCGTGCTGCGGCATGCCCAAGTTCGAGCTGGGCGATCTCGAGGCGGTCGCCGACGCGGCGCGGCGCGTATCGGCGGCGCTCCTGCCGTGGGCCGACAAGGGCTACGACATCATCGCGCTGACGCCGTCGTGCGCCCTGATGCTGAAGTTCGAATGGCCGCTCGTGCTGCCGCGCGACCCGCAGCTGGAACGCCTGTCGCAGGCCACCTTCGACGTAGCCGAGTACGTGGTCGACATCGCCAAGAAGCACGGCTTGGCGCCGGGGCTCGCGCCTTTGGAAGGCGGCGTCAGCGTTCATCTCGCCTGCCATGCCCGCGCGCAGAACATGGGCGCCAAGGCGGCCGAGATGCTGCGCCTCATCCCCGAGACGCGCGTCGCGGTGATCGAGCGCTGCAGTGGCCACGGCGGCATCTGGGGCGCGCGCAAGGACAATTTCGAGACCGCGGTGAAGGTCGGCAAGCCCGCGGCGCAGGCGGCGCTCAAGAACAACACGCGCTACGTGACGTCGGAATGCCCGCTCGCCGGCGAGCACCTGATGCAGGTGATCGAGATGACCGACGAGCAGCATCGGCCGGAACCGTTCCGCGCGCGCCATCCCATCGAGCTGTTCGCCGATGCCTATGGATTGACATCATGAGCACTCCGAGCCTCCGCAAGATCGAGACCAGCGCCATCCTGCCGCTCAGCGAGTACGGCAAGCTGCGCGGCGAGCGCCGCCGCCAGATGGCGGAGATCAAGCGCCTGAGGCGCATGGAGGTCGGCCCGTTCGCGACCTTCTACTTCGAATCGTACGAGACGATGCTGCATCAGGTGCACGAGATGCTGTTCATCGAGAAGGGCGGACCCGAGCAGATCCTCGATGAGCTCGCCGCCTACAACCCGCTGATCCCGCAGGGCGACGAATTGGTCGCCACCATCATGTTCGAGATCGACGACCCGCTGCGTCGCGAGCGCGTGCTGGGGACCTTGGGCGGCATCGAGCACAAGACCTTCCTCCGTGTCGGCGGCGAGCTTGTTCGCGGCGTGCCGGAGGAGGACCAGGAACGCTCGCGCGACGACGGCAAGGCCTCCTCGGTCCAGTTCGTGCACTTTCCCTTCGCCTCGGCCGATATCAGGGCTTTCCGTTCCGGCGAGGGCGACGTGATCGCAGGCTTCGACCATCCCGACTACAGCCACATGGCGGTGATGCCGCCGGCCGTGCGCCGGGCGCTGTCCCACGACTTCGACTGACGCTCAATAGGTGATCGGCAGGACGAGGACCACCGGATCGCCCGGCATCGCCGCCGGCAGCGGCGGGAACGGCGAGCCCTTGCGGATGGCGGCGACTTCGGCTGCATCGAGTGCGGCAGAGCCGCTCGAGCTTGCGATGTCGACCTCGAGCACGCGCCCGTCCCGCGCCAAGGTCACGCGTGTCACCACGCGCCCGTGCTGCTGGCGGCCCTTTGCCGGATCGAAGCGGTAGGGCTCGAGATGGCGGAAGAGTCGCGTCAGGTAGTCGTTGCGCTGCCGGCCGCGGCCGGCCAGCACGTCTGCCGGCTCGGGTCCCGGGATCGGCGAGGGCATCGCGGCGGGCATCTCTGCCGGCGGGCGCTGTTGCGCGCTTGGCCGCGGCTGCGGCAACGCGGGCAGCCGCTGTGCCAGCCGCTGCGGCGGGCGGGCTGGCCGGATGAAGTCGCGCGCTGTCGGCGCCGGCGGCGGTTCAGTCACCGGCGGGATCGAGAATTCGAACACCGGTAGGGAGGCCTGCGGTGCGACCGTCGCTTGCGGCGTTGCTGGCGCGCGCTCCGGCTCGGCTGCAGGAGGATGGCTTGCCCCTTGCGCGGCTGCCGCGATGGATTGCGATGGCGGACCGATTCTTTCCGGCTGCTGCAAGCCGGTGTTCGACGGCGAGCTGTCGAACAGCAGCATGATCGGCTCATCCTCGGCGTCGGCCGGCTTGTCGGGCGATATCCACCACAGCGCCGCGCCGGTGCCGAGGTGCAGCAGCATCGCCAAGGCCACGGCGGCCAATGGCAGGGGCTGCAAGTGCGCTCGGGGGAAGACGGCCTCGGAGGTCACGGCCCCCCTGTTTTAGAAGCGCGGCGGCCGGTGGGCCACCCCGCTACCCGTCGCGCCGCCGGTAGTTCATGGGCACGATGAAAGTGTGCTGGCCGCCGGGAATGTCGCTCGGCAAGGGCGGATAGGGTGCAGATTGCCGCAGGGCTTCCAGCGCCGCGGTGTCCAGATTGCTATAGCCGCTCGAGCGGTTGACCCTGGCGTCGAGCAAACGGCCGTCGCGCGAGACGGTCACGAGCACGACAACCTGTCCTTCCTCGCTCGTTGCGCGGGAATAGATGGCGCGTTGCTGGACCTGCCGCATGATCAGCGCCTGGTAGCTCTCGACGACCTTTTGCTGCCCGTAGGTGTCGGCCGGGTTGACGAAGGGCGACGACGGCGCGCGCGAGGCCTGCCGCGAGTCGCCGGGGCCCGGTTGTTGCGGCTGCGTCGGTCGGTCGAGCGGCGACGGCGCGAGCTGGTGTTGCTGCGGCGGCTGGACGTGCGGGGCGGGGGGCGGTGGTGCTTGCGGCTTGGGTGCGGCCAGCTGAGGGGCCGCTTTGGGTGGCGGCGGAGGCGGCGGCGGCGGGAGGGCCGGAATGTCGCGCGCGGTGACCGGCGGCGGAGGAGCCTCGAGCGGTGGCAGAACGTCTTCGAGCTTCGGCGGTGGCGGTGCGGGCGGCAGTGGTGCCAACGCAGCCACCTGCTGCTCCTGCACGGGCTCGGGTTTCACCGTCTCCGGCGTGGGTTCCGGCTTGGCCGCGTCTTGCGGCGGGTCGGCCTTGACGACCTCTTTTGTCGGCTCTGGTTTCGCGACCTCTTTCGGCGGTTCCGGCTTGACGACCTCCTTGGGCGGTTCCGGCTTGGGTTCCTCCTTGGCCTCCTGCGTCTGCGAGGGATCCTGTCCCTTGGGAGCCTGGCTTGTCGGCTCCGGCTCGGCGGCGCCGGCCTTGCGCGCAAGGGCGCGCGGGTCGAGCGTCGTACCCTTCGTCATCGAATCCGGCAGTGGTTTCGCCTGCTGCGGAGGCGGCTGCTGCGGCTGTGGCTGTGGGGGTGGCGGCGGAGGCGGCGGGGCCGCCGCGACTTGTGGCGGCTCTGGCGCCTTCGGCTGCGGCGGCTCGACCGGCGGTGGCGGCTGCGGCGGCGACGGCTCCTGCTCCATCGTGATCTCGATGGCGTCCACGCTGGACTGCGCCTCGCGGAAGGGGGTGGCGAGCAGCGCCAACGCGACTGCGGCATGCAGCAACGCGGCCAGCCCTAGGGCCACCGGCGACATGTGGTCGTAGCGCGTCGAAGTCAGGCTCAGGTCATGGGCCACGATAGCCCTGTTTTACGGCCCGCAACGCAGAGCCGCTAGCCATCCTTCGCTGCAAAACAGCTTCGGAGGGGGGCAAGTGACACGATCGACACAGGCCCCCGAAAGCTCTGCCCTCCTGCACTCGGCACGGAGCGTCGCAGCCCCGGTCCGCCGAAGCCTTGGCGCAGGCGAAAAAAGCGAAGGGGCGCTAGTTGATTGGCTCGGACTTATAGACGCCCCACAGGCTGGTGCGCTCGATCCAGCCGCTGACGCTGGGCACACGCACCCGGCACCAATCGCCGGCACAGGAGCGGATTTCGCCCATCACCTCCGGTTCGAGCTTGGCGACGACCTCGGCCGACGTGGCCGGTGTTTTGTGCACGCTGGCGGCCTTGCCGGGGATGATGAAGCTGCGCTTGCCGGTCAGCAGGCTCTGATGCACCCAGCCGCTGGCGCCTTGCCAGTCGCGGATTTTTCGCCAGTTCTCGAACTCGGCGACGATCTCGACCGGCATGCCCTTGCGCTTGAACACCCAGTCGATGGGATAGCGCGAGCCTGGGCCGGTGCGGACGTTGACCTCATCCGACCGCAGCGAGGCAAACCGTGGGATCGGCAGCCCGGAGCCCTTGCGCTGGTTGGCGGTCGACTTGTCGCCCGCCCAGGCGCTGTTCTGCGCCGCCAGGGAAAGCGGCAGGCAAACGACCGTCAAGACAAGCACGCTGAGCGAAACCAGGAGGGACGGCCGAATTCCCATCCAGGCTTGTATACCCCAATTGTATGATCTGATCGACAAACTCTTGATTGCACGCGCTTTTCGGGCTTCGTGCCGGTTCCGGGCGGTTGCTGGACAAGGCGCGCGGGGAATTGCTAATCGGGCACATCCCCCGTGCCAGCCCGGTAGCCCGATCGCACATGCCTTCCCCCGCCAAGAAGAAGCCGCTGGTGATCGTCACCCGGAAGCTGCCGGATGCCATCGAGACCCGGTTGATGGAGCTGTTCGACACCCGCCTCAATGCGGACGACAAGCCGATGACGTCGCCCGAGCTGGTCGAAGCGGTAAGGTCGGCCGACGTGCTGGTGCCGACCGTGACCGATCGCATCGACAGCCGCGTGCTGTCGCAAGCCGGTCCGCGACTGAAGCTGATCGCCTCGTTCGGAACGGGCGTCGATCACATCGATCTCGACACGGCGCGCCAGCGCGGCATCACCGTCACCAACACGCCCGGCGTGTTGACCGAGGACACCGCCGACATGACGATGGCGCTGGTGCTGGCCGCGGCGCGGCGCATGGGCGAAGGCGAGCGCATCGTGCGCGACGGCAAGTGGACCGGCTGGAGCCCGACCGCCATGCTCGGGGCACGCCTGCTGGGCAAGCGCATGGGCATCGTCGGCATGGGCCGCATCGGCCAGGCGGTCGCCCGCCGCGCCCGCGGCTTCGGCCTCGCCATCCACTACCACAACCGCAAGCGGCTGCATCCCGACATCGAGCGCGAGCTGGAAGCGACCTATTGGGAAAGCCTCGACCAGATGCTGGCGCGCATGGACATCGTGTCGGTCAACTGCCCGCACACGCCGGCGACCTTTCATCTGCTGTCGGCACGCCGGCTGAAGCTGATGAAGCCCAAGGCGATCATCGTCAACACCGCGCGCGGCGAGGTCATCGACGAGAACGCGCTGGTGCGCATGCTGAAGGCGGGCGAGCTGGCCGGCGCCGGCCTCGACGTCTACGAGCACGAGCCGCAGATCAATCCCAAGCTGCTCGAGCTCGACAATGTGGTCCTGCTGCCGCACATGGGCTCGGCGACCCTCGAAGGCCGCATCGAGATGGGCGAGAAGGTGCTGATCAACATCAAGACCTTCGCCGACGGCCACAAGCCGCCCGACCGCGTCCTGGCCACGATGTTTTAGTCCCGGCTACAGATCCCCCTCCATCATCGGGCGGCGGCGGTCCTCGACCAGCACGTCGCGCGCCGAGCGGCCGATCTGCGCGCCGACCAGGATGCTGAGCGACGTCCAGTACATCCACACCATGACGGCGGCGAAGCCGGCGGTGGCGCCGAACGCCGAGGTGAGCTTGGTCATCTCGAAGTAGTAGACCAGCGCCCGATTGGCGATGGCGAACAGGATGGCATTCACCGCGCCGCCGATCAGCGCGTAGCGCCACGGCACGCTGCCGTTTGGCAGCCACTTGTAGACCAGCGTGAAGAACCCCGAAAGCAGGCTATAGTGCACCGACGTCGAGATCGCCGGTCCGATCCAGTCGCCCAGCACGGGGAAAGCCTCCAAGGCGCTCGCGTAGGCCGAGATGATCACGCTGGCCATGATGACGGCGATCAGCAGCACGCCCAGCACGACCATCAGCAGCAGCGCCAGCAGCCGCGATTTCAGGCCGGCCAGCACGGGATGGATCTGGTGGCCGTGCTGGCCCCAGATGGCGTTGATCCCCTCCTCGAGCTCGACGAAGACGCGCGTGCCGGAATAGAGCAGGACGATCACGCCGATGATGGCGGCGATGCCGCCCCCCCTGAACAGATCCTCCGAGGCGAAGCGCCGGATGCTCTGCAGCTGGTCCGGGGCGAGCACCGTGCTCAGCGCGTCGAACACCGCCTGCTGGGCCATGATCCGGCCGACGAAAGGCTCGGCGATGGCGATGCTGAAGATCATGATCGGGCCGAGCGCGAACATGGTGTAGAAGGCCATCGCGGCGGCCGAGGTCGACAGGCGATTGACGAAGAAGCCCCAGGTCGCGGAGTACGCAATTTGGCGCAGCGTCCCGAGCATCGCGTGGCGTCCCCGCTGGCTGTCTCCGTCAGTACTGTCGGAGGTGCAGGCCGGAGATGACGAGCGAGATCGAGACCACGACCAGGACCGCGACGGTGCCGACGGCGCCAATGACGCGGCCGTTGCGCACCACGCCCAGCATCCCGCCGGCATGGAGGAAGCGCGCCAGCAGCAGCACGACGGAAAGGCTCGCGGTCATCCAGAAGCCATGGAAGTCGGCGGCGGCGTAGATCAGCAACAGGCCGAGCGGCGCGTTCTCTATCAGGTTGGCGTGGGCGCGGATGGCGGCGATCATCTCGGGATCGCCGCCGTCGCCCAGGTTGATCTTTTTGCGGGTGCGCACCCGACCGACGTAGATCGACAGCAACGCGGCGAGCAGCCCGATCAGGCCCGCACACACGAAAAAGACCGGCATTCGAGACCCTCCCCCTCGATTCCCGCGCATTGTATGGCCATATTGGCGCTGCGCGAAAGCAACGGGAGACAGCAACAGGAGTCGGGCCATGTGGCAAATGCTGCGCAAGAAGATCGAGATGCCGACCGCCGACCGCGCCCTGCCGGGCAGGCCCGCGCTCGCGTTCACGGTGCCCAGCACGCACTTCGTGAACGGCCATCGCATCCAGCCGCCGTTCCCGGCCGGCCTCGAGCAGGCGATGTTCGGCATGGGCTGCTTCTGGGGCGCCGAGCGCAAGTTCTGGGAGGCGCCGGGCGTCTATGCCACCGCGGTCGGCTATGCCGCGGGCTTGACGCCCAACCCGACCTACGAGGAGGTCTGCTCGGGCCACACCGGCCACAACGAGGTGGTGATGGTGTGGTTCGACCCGACCAAGACCTCGTACGAGGCGATCCTGCGCGTCTTCTGGGAGAACCACGATCCGACCCAGGGCATGCGCCAGGGCAACGACGTCGGCACGCAATACCGCTCCGGCATCTACGCCTTCTCGGCCGACCAGAAGAGGAAGGCCGAGGAATCGCGCGACCTTTTCCAGCGCGAGCTCGCCAAGCACGGCATGGGCAAGATCACCACCGAGATCCTCGACGCGCCACCGTTCTACTACGCCGAGGACTATCACCAGCAGTACCTGGCGAAGAACCCGAGCGGCTACTGCGGCCTCGGCGGCACCGGCGTGAGCTGCCCGATCGGTCTGGGAGTCCAGGCGGCGGAGTAACTATTCGTCATCCCGACCGGAGCGCGAAGCGCGAAGTGGAGGCCCGTAGTCGCTGAGGTGATGGACCAGCGCGCGGGCAAAGACGATGTCGGCGCTGGTGGAGGGCAAGCCGGTCGCGGCGGCGTCGCCCTGCCCGAAGGAGAGCTGCGCATCGCCCACCGCCTGCTCGCGCGCGGCGTCGACCATCGCCGCCGAGAAGTCGACGCCGACGACGGAGGCTGCGCCCAGCGCGCGCCACGCCCGCGAATAGATGCCGCCGCCGCAGCCGATGTCGGCCACCGACTTGGCGCTCGGTTCGACGATCCCGCGCATGGCCTCGGCCCAGCCGGGGTCGGCGCGACGGCCGGTGTAGGTGCTGCGATTGGCTTCGGCGTGGAAATCGATGGTCATGGACTTCCGACTGTCGCGGCAAGGGCCGCCACGAAGCGGTCGAGCTCCTCCTCGGTGTTGTAGATGTGCACCGAGGCGCGCATCACGTTCAGCAAGCCACGACCTTTCAAGTCGAGGCGGGACGAAAACTGGGTGGAGACCGTGACGTTGATCGCCTGCCGGCGCAGCGCGTCGCGCAGAGCGACATGATCGGCGTCCGCCACGGCGAAGGTGACGATGGCGCCCTTGACCTCGCCGAGGTCGGTGAGGGTCACGCGCCTCAGGTCGGCGAGACGAGCGCGCAGCCCGTCCGCGAGCTCGCGCAGCCGAAGCCAGATCGCCTCCATGCCGAGCTCGTTCGCCTGGTCGACGGCCGCCTTCAGGCCGATCACGCCGGCGAAGTACCGCTCCCAGTTCTCGAAGCGGCGGGCGTCGGCGCGCACGGTGTATTCGTTGTCGCCGGTCCACTTGGCGGCGTGGTTGTCGAGGAAGATCGGCTCGATGTGCTGGGTGGTGGCCCGCCGGGCGTAGAGGAAGCCGGTGCCGCGCGGGCCGCGCAGGTACTTGCGGCCGGTCACGGAAAGGAAGTCACAGCCGATGCGGCCGACATCGACCGGCAGCTGGCCGACCGACTGGCAGGCATCCAAGAGGTAGGGGACGCCTGATGCGTTGGCGATCCGGCCGACCGCCTCGGCCGGCTGCACCAGGCCGCCCTGCGTCGGCACGTGCGAGATCGAGATCAGCTTGGTGCGTGCGTCGATCGCCCGTTCCAGGGCGCCGAGGTCGATCTGGCCGTGGTTGTCGTCGGGCACGACCACGATCTCCGCGCCGGTCTTTCGTGCGACCTGCAGGTAGGAAATGTAGTTCGAGGAATATTCGCTGACGCAGGTCAGGATGCGATCGCCGGGCTTGAACGCCAGCGAGTAGAAGGCGAGGTCCCACGCGCGGGTGGCGTTCTCGACGAAGGCGATCTCGTCGGCCTCGGCGCCAACCAGGCGCGCCACGGAAGGATAGAATCCTTCCAGCTCGGCATGTGCCTCGGCGGCGGCGGCGTAGCCGCCGGTCTCGGCTTCGAGGCGCAGGTGATCGAGCGTCGCGTCGAGCGTGCGCCGGCTGGGCAGGGCCGATCCTGCCGCGTTCAGGTCCAGCACGTGCGCGCAGCCCGGCGTCTCGGCGCGCAGCCGTTCAACATCCAGCATCAACTCACCGCCTCCCGATGTATCATGCGCCGCATGGCGTTCTCCGGCCTGGTGTCGCGTCTGGTCCTGCCTAGAGCGGACCTCGAACCCGAGCAACTGAGCGTTGCTCATGCCGGCGATACGCTCACCGTCACCTTCGTGCGCAGCGCGCGGGCCCGGCGCGTGTCGCTCAGGGTCGACGCCGGCCGCCGCCGCATCGTGCTCACTTCGCCGATGCGCCTGTCGCTCGCCACGGCGCATGCCTTTGCCCAAGCACACGCCGGCTGGATCGCCGCGCGGCTGAGACGCCTGCCCGAGCGTCGGCCGTTCGTCGACGGCGCCGAGGTCCCCTACTTCGGCCAGCCGCACGTCATTCGCCATCGCCCCGACGCCCGCGGCACGGTGTGGCGCGAAGGCAGCGAGATCCACGTCGCGGGTCGGGCGGAACATCTGCCGCGCCGGCTGCGCGACTGGCTGACCGCCGAGCTGCGCCGCGAGCTTCTACCGCTGGTGCACGCCAAGGCCGCGAGCGTTGACCGGAGGGTCAAGCGCATCACCATTCGCGATAACCGCTCCCGCTGGGGCAGCTGCGGGCCCGACGCCACCATGACCTTCTCCTGGCGACTGGTGTTCGCGCCAACCGAGGTGGTCGACTACCTCGTGGCGCACGAGGTCGCGCACCTGGTGCATCTCAACCACTCCAGGCGCTTCTGGGCGCTGGCCCGCAAGCTGACGGCGGGCCCGATGGACCCGCCGCACCTCTGGCTCCGCCAAAACGCCGACCTGCTGCTGCAGTACGGCGCCTGAGCTCTCCTCCCCATCGCGGAGCCCGCGATGGGGAGGTGAAGAGGCTACTCCGCCGCAGCCTTGGCCGGCGCGGCGTTGAGCTCCGCGGCGGCTGCCTTGGCGACGCTCGTGCCCTCGAAGAAGCGCGGGTTCTGCTGGCCCCACAGGCGCACGGCGTTGGCGAAGGTGAAGTCGCGGAAGTCGGCCGGGGTAATCAGCTCGTCCTCGACCAGTTCGTAGGCCTCCGGCACCGGGCTCAGCATGTTGGGCACGTCGAATTGGCCGATGTCGGAGCTGAAGATGGCGTTGATGCGCGCGCCGAAGGGATTGCCCCGGCCGAACGCCGTGACGTTCATGCGGTCGTCCGCCTCGCAGCCGAAGTAGTAGGGCTTGGCGTAGAGGTCGATCCAGTCCTGCTTACGGCTGATCTTGCAGGCCGCGAAGTCGTCGAGCACCGGCACGCCGCCGGTCGGCTCGTCTTCTTCGGCGATCGGCCAGCCGTCGCGCTTGTCGAGCTCGGCCGCGACGTCGTCGTAGCCGTACTTGTCGACCAGGCTTCGCAGCAGCTTCCGGTCGAGCTTCTTGGGATCTATGTAGGCGATGCCCTTGGCGCCGCGCCGCTCCCAATGCTCTATGAGGTCGGCGAACAGCTGGCAGCCCCAACCCACGCCGCCTTCGAGGAAGGCGAAGTTGAGGTCGGGGAAGCGGC
>JAFAKN010000610.1 GCA_019235415.1 Alphaproteobacteria bacterium | reverse complement strand
CGGGGGAGGCAAACCGATTTACTTCAGCTCGACCTTGGCGCCCTCGGCCTCGAGCTTGGCCTTGAGCTTCTCGGCGTCGGCCTTGGGCACGCCGTCCTTGACCGACTTGGGCGCTGCCTCGACCAGGTCCTTGGCCTCCTTGAGGCCAAGGCCGGTGATCTCGCGCACCGCCTTGATGACGTTGATCTTCTTGTCGCCGATGGCGGTCAGCATGACGGTGAACTCGTCCTTGACCTCCGCCGGCGCGGCGGCGGCAGCGCCGCCCGCGGCGGCCGCCACGGCGACCGGCGCGGCGGCGCTCACGCCCCACTTCTCTTCCAACAACTTGCTGAGCTGAGCGGCCTCGAGGACCGTCAGGGCCGAGAGCTCCTCGACCAGCTTTTCCAGATTGGCCATCGTCTATCTCCTGATTTCCCGAACTTCGTCGATTTGCCGAAAAGACTTACGCCGCCTTCTCGCCGTCCTTGGCTCCATAGGCGCTGAGCACACGAGCGACCTGGCCGCCGGGCGCCTGCAGGACGGCCGCGATCTTGGCGGCGGGGGCCTGCAGGAGTCCGATGATCTTGCCGCGCAGAGCGTCGAGGGAGGGCAGCGTGGCGAGGGCCTGGACGCCTGCGACGTCCAGAGTGTCCTCGCCCAGAGCACCGCCCACGATGCTGAGCTTCTCGTTGTCCTTGGCGAAGGCCGCGATGACCTTCGCCGCAGCGACCGGATCCTTGGAGTAGGCGATCGCGGTCGGACCCTTGAACAGCGGTCCGAGCCCCTTGAAGGACGTGCCTTCGAGGGCGCGCAACGTGAGCCTGTTCTTGGCGACCTTGTAGCTCGCACCGGCTGCCCGCACCTTGCGGCGCAGGTCCGTCACTTCCTGGACCGTCAAGCCTGATTGGCGGGTGACCACCACCAGGTTTGCGTCCTTGAAGGTCTGGTTCAGCTCGGCGATCGCTTCGGCCTTTTCCGAACGATTCACGGCTTTCTCCAACTATGGCCCGCTCCGGAGGATCCGGATCGGGCCGGCTGCGTTTCAGACCTCGCGGTCTGGCTTCGCCTGCCCCGGAAGTTCGGGCCGTGCGCGGGGCCGATGGCACCGCGCCGATTCCCGTGCCCCCGTCTGCGCTGGCGGGTTTCCCCTTTAGGCCCTTCCCTTGGAGATGAACTCCGAAGAGATCAAGGCACCGGCGGTCTCGGACAGGATCCGCCGCCCACCGGAGTGAGCGACGAAACTCAAACTTTCTTCGCCAACGCTCAGGAAAGAGCGGTGGCGGGGTCGAGCTTTACGCCCGGCCCCATGGTCGAACTGATCGACACCTTCTTGATGAAGGTGCCCTTGGCCCCCGACGGCTTGGCGCGGTTGATGGCGTTCACCAGCGCGCGCACGTTCTGGGCGATGGCGTCCTCACTGAACGAGGCCTTGCCGACGCCTGCATGAACGATGCCAGCCTTCTCGGCGCGGAACTCGATCGAGCCCGCCTTGGCGGCCTTCACGGCGGCCGTGACGTCCTGGGTCACGGTGCCGAGCTTGGGGTTGGGCATCAGGCCGCGCGGACCCAGCACCTTACCCAGACGACCCACCACGCCCATCATGTCCGGCGTGGCGACGCAACGCTCGAAGTTGATCTCGCCGGCATTGATCTTCTCGGCGAGGTCCTCGGCGCCCACGATGTCGGCCCCGGCCGCCTTGGCCTCTTCCGCCTTGGCGGCGCGGGCGAACACCGCGACGCGCACCGACTTGCCGGTGCCGTTGGGCAGCTCAACCATGCCGCGCACCGCCTGGTCGGCGTGGCGCGGATCGATACCCAAGTTCATCGCGACCTCGATGGTCTCGTCGAACTTGGCCTTGGCGTTGGCCTTCACGAGCTTCACCGCCTCGTCGAGCGGATACGTCTTGTTGCGATCGACCGCCTGGATCGCAGTCTTGTAGCGCTTGCCGTCCTTCATGGCGTCACTCCACCACCTGCAGGCCCATCGAGCGCGCCGAGCCGACGACCTGGGCCATCGCCGATTCGACCGAGTCGCAGTTGAGGTCGGGCATCTTCTGCTTGGCGATCTCCTCGACCTGCGCCTTGGTCACCCGGCCGACGATCTGCGTGCCCACGGTCTTGGCACCCGATTCAATGCCAGCCGCCTTCTTAAGAAAGTAGCTGACCGGTGGCGTCTTGGTGACGAAAGTGAAGCTGCGGTCCTGGAACACGGTGATGACCACCGGCACCGGCATCCCCGGCTCCATCTTCTGCGTCCGCGCGTTGAACTGCTTGCAGAACTCCATGATGTTGACGCCCTGCTGACCGAGCGCGGGCCCGATCGGCGGCGACGGGTTGGCCTTGCCGGCCGGTACTTGCAGCTTGACGTAGGCCTGTATTTTCTTGGCCATGCCTGCCCCTCCTTGGGCGGCGCGGTACGGCCATGGCCGGCCTCCCGCACCTCTTTACACTCAAACCCTTGATCCCAAAGGATTTTTGGATCCAGAGCACCACATGAGAAAAGGCCGGCCTAAAGGCCAGCCCTCAAGGGCGCGCGGTCTAGCAAATAAGACCGCCCGCCACAACCCCTGTTTTCCAGGACTTTTCCTATGCCATCCCCAGCCTCATGGGGAAAGCGTAGATAATCCGTCTCCGTCTTGTTTCAAGGCCTTAGCAACGACGCTCCTGTCATTCCCGAGCCTAGCGAGGGACCTTTTTGCAGCCTCAAAGGTCCCTCGCTGCGCTCGAGATGACAGCATTTCCTCCGCTAGATCTTCTCCACTTGGGCGTAGTCGAGCTCGACCGGGGTCGAGCGGCCGAAAATCGAAACCGCGACTTTTAGCCGGGCGCGCTCCTCGTCGACATCCTCGACGGTGCCGTTGAACGAGGCGAAGGGACCGTCGGCCACCTTGACCTGCTCGCCGATCTCGAAGCTGACGGCGGGCTTGGGCCGCTCCACGCCTTCCTGGACTTGGCGCAGGATGCGGCTCGCCTCGGCGTCGGAAATCGGCACCGGCTTGCCGCGACCGCCGCCGCCCAGGAAGCCGGTCACCTTGGCGGTGTTCTTCACCAGGTGCCAAGTCTCGTCGTTGAGGTCCATCTTCACCAGGACGTAGCCCGGGAAGAACTTGCGTTCGGTCTGGACCTTCGATCCGCGGCGAACCTCGACGACCTCCTCGGTCGGCACGATCACTTCGGAAATCTCGTCGTTCAGGGCCTTCTTCTCGGCCTGCTCGCGGATCGACTGGGCGACCTTGTTCTCGAAGCCGGAATAGGCGTGAACGACATACCAACGATGAGCCATGTCACTAGATCCCGAGCACCTGCTTCACGATGAAGCCGATGATCCTGTCGGCCACCAAGAAAAACAGCGCGGCAATCACCACGAAGATGAAGACCATGCTGGTGGTGATCATGGTCTCGCGCCGGGTCGGCCAGGTGACCTTGGCCACCTCGGCGCGGACCTCGCGAATGAACTCGATGGGATTCGTCGTCATGCCCGCTGTGTCATACCCGCTGTTCTTCAGGAAATGGCAGGAGTGGAGGGACTCGAACCCCCGGCCCTCGGTTTTGGAGACCGATGCTCTACCAACTGAGCTACACTCCTACGTCCGGCGCTTATAGCACCGGATCCTCACCCTGAGGAGCGTCCACAGGACGCGTCTCGATGGGTGGGAACCTGCCTTTCTGTTGCCACCCTTCGAGACGAGCGCTTGCGCGCCCTCCTCAGGGTGAGGTTGTTGCGTCTACTTGGCGATTCCCTACTTGGCGATCTTTGTGACGACGCCGGCGCCGACGGTGCGGCCGCCCTCGCGGATGGCGAAGCGCAGGCCCTCGTCCATGGCGATCGGCTGGATCAGCTCCACCACCATGCGCGCGTTGTCGCCCGGCATCACCATCTCCGTCCCCTCCGGCAGGGTCACC
>JAFAKN010000586.1 GCA_019235415.1 Alphaproteobacteria bacterium | reverse complement strand
TGTTCGCGCTCGAGGAGGCACAGTTCTGACGGCGGGGCTGATCGAGCTGCCCGAGGACGAGGCGCGCGCCTTCGCCGCGCGGTTCGATCTCGCCGCCCTCGAGCCTGCGTTCCTCGACGATCCGTTTCCGCGCTATCACGCGCTGCGACGCTTCGCGCCGGTGAAGCGCCTGCCGGACGGCAGCGTGTTCCTGTCACGTTATGCCGACGTCGCGCTCTGCTACCGCGATCCGCGCATGCTGTCGGACAAGAAGGCCGAGTTCGGTCCGAAGTTCGGGGCCGGCACACCGCTCTATCGACATCATACGACCAGCCTGGTGTTCAACGACCCGCCGCTGCACACGCGCGTCCGCAAGCTTTTGGCCGCGGCCTTCACGCCGCGGGCGCTGGCCGCCCTGCAGCCACGCATCGAGGCGATAGTCGACGGCCTCCTCGACCAGCACGCCGAGCAAGGGCGCATGGACCTCGTCGAGGACTTCGCCTTCCGCCTGCCCGTCGAGGTGATCTGCGACATGCTCGGCGTGCCGCCGGGCGAGCGCGCGCCGTTCCGCCGCTATTCGCTCGCCATCCTGGGCGCGCTCGAGCCGGTGGCCGGACCTGAGCGGCAGGCGGCCGGAAATGCCGCCATCAGCGAATTCTCCGCCTATCTCGACGGCCTGATCGCCGACCGCCGCAAGCGGCCGGCCGACGATCGCGACGTGCTGGGCGTGCTGATCCACGGCGAGGTGGACGGCGAACGGCTGAGCCACGAGGAGCTGGTGCAGAACTGCATCTTTCTCCTGAACGCCGGCCACGAGACCACGACCAACCTGATAGGCAACACGGTCGACGCCCTGCTGCGCTTCCCCGACGAGCTGCGGCGGCTGCACGAGAGCCCCGATCTGTTGAAGACCTGCGTCGAGGAGGGCCTGCGCTTCGAAAGCTCGAACCAGCTCGGCAATCGCCGCCTGGCCGAAGGTCTCGAGATCGGCGGCGAGACCCTGAAGGCCGGCACCTACATCCATATCGGCATCGGCGCCGCCAACCGCGATCCGGCGCAGTTCGCCGAGCCCGACCGGTTCGACGTCGCGCGCGAGCCCAACCGCCACTTCGCCTTCGGCTCGGGCGTGCACATGTGCCTGGGCGCCGTGCTGGCCCGCATGGAAGGCACGATCGCCATCGGCAGGCTGGTGCGCCGCTTCGACGGGCTGGCGCGCGACGGCGCCTACGAGCGCGGCGGCCGCGCCCGCTTCCGCGGCTTCAACCGCTATCCGATTGGATGGACTCTTGCCGGACCGCGGGCCTCCAGGCCCGCATGATTCACGAGCGGGCCTGGAGGCCCGCGGTCCGGGAAAACTAAGCTGCTTCCTGCTGCTCGGCCTGGTCAGCTGACGGGCCGCTGTCCTGGCCCTTGGCCGAGGTGTCGCGCTCGACGAATTCGATCACGGCCATCGGCGCGGCGTCGCCGAAGCGGTAGCCGGCCTTCAGCACCCGCAGGTAACCGCCGGCGCGGTTGGCGTAGCGCGGACCGAGTGTCGTGAAGAGCTTGTCGGCGACATAGGGATCGCGCAGGAAGCCGATCGCCTGACGCCGCGCGTGCAGTCCGCCGCGCTTGCCGAGCGTCACCAGCTTTTCGACGATCGGGCGCAGGTCCTTCGCCTTGTGCAAGGTGGTGGTGATCTGCTCGTGCTTGATGAGCGCACCGGCGAGATTCATGAACATCGCCTTGCGATGCTCGGCCGTGCGGTGGAACTTCCGACCGCGATTTCCGTGACGCATGATCCTAGTCCTTCATCAACTTCTTCTCCTCCCCTTCGCGGACTCCGCGACGGGGAGGTGTCGCCGTCTGCGGCGACGGAGGGGTCAAGAGCTCGGGACCATGATGAGCATGACCCCTCCGCCCGCTGCGCGGGCATCTCCCCATCGCGGTTTCCGCGATGGGGAGGTGAAAACGATCAGTACGGCTCTTCCAGCCGCTTGGCCATTTCCTCGATGTTGTCCGGCGGCCAGCCCGGGATCTCCATGCCGAGGTGCAGGCCCATGCCGGCCAGCACTTCCTTGATCTCGTTCAGCGACTTGCGGCCGAAATTCGGGGTGCGCAGCATCTCCGCCTCGGTCTTCTGCACCAGATCGCCGATGTAGATGATGTTGTCGTTCTTCAGGCAGTTGGCCGAGCGCACCGACAGCTCGAGCTCGTCGACCTTGCGCAGCAGGTTGCGGTTGAACGGGAAGTCGTCCTGCTGCTCCTCCTTGCGGACCTCGCGCGGCTCTTCGAAGTTGATGAAGAGCTGCAGCTGGTCCTGCAGGATGCGCGCGGCGAGCGCCACGGCGTCGTCGGGACGCGTCGTGCCGTTGGTCTCGACGGTCATCGAGAGCTTGTCGTAGTCGGTCACCTGGCCGACGCGGCTGTTCTCGATCTTGTAGGAGACGCGCTTGACCGGGCTGAACACCGAATCGACCGGTATCAGGCCGATCGGCGCGTCCTCCGGCCGGTTGGCCTGGGCCGGGATGTAGCCCTTGCCGGTGGCGACCATCAGCTCCATCGAGATCGAGGCGCCGTCGTCCAGCGTGCAGATCAGGTGCTTGGGGTCCATGATCTGCACGTCGCCGGGCAGCTCGATCATGCCGGCGGTGACCTCGCCGGGGCCGACGGCGCGCAGGTAGAGACGCTGCGGGCGATCACCCTGCATCTTCACGGCCATCGCCTTGATGTTCAGCACGATGTCGACCACGTCCTCGCGGACGCCGGGGATCGACGAGAATTCATGCAGCACGTTGTCGATCTTGATCGACGTCACGGCCGCACCCTGCAGCGAGGAGAGCAACACGCGGCGTAGCGCGTTGCCGAGCGTGAGACCGAAGCCGCGCTCCAGCGGCTCGGCGACGATCGTCGCAGTGCGATTGGGATCGACGCCGGCTTCGGTGACAAGCTTCTCCGGCTTGATCAGGTCCTGCCAGTTCTTCTGAAGCACGGGGGCTACCTCTCTAGACCGGTTGGTTCAGCGGAGCGCGCCGACGCGATCCGCGAAGATCTCGATGGGACGGCCCGCCAAAGCGCGCCGCGACAAATAGACTTCAGACGCGGCGCCGCTTCGGCGGACGGCAGCCGTTGTGCGGGATCGGCGTTACGTCGCGGATGGCCGTGACAGCGAGACCGACCGCCTGCAGCGCACGCAGCGCCGACTCGCGGCCCGAGCCGGGACCGCGCACCTCGATCTCCAGCGTGCGCATGCCGTGCTCCATCGCCTTGCGGCCGGCATTCTCGGCCGCCATCTGCGCAGCGAACGGCGTCGACTTGCGCGAGCCCTTGAAGCCCTGCTGGCCCGACGAAGACCAGGCGATGGTGTTGCCCTGCGCGTCGGTGATGGTGACGATGGTGTTGTTGAACGAGGCGTTCACGTGAGCGACGCCCGCGATGATGTTCTTGCGTTCGCGACGGCGAGGACGTGCGCCGGCGGCGGCGGCGCCACCCGCGGCGGCTGCTGGCTTGGCCATGATCCGGTTCTCCTCGACCTACTTGGTGACTTTTTTCTTGCCGGCGATCGGCTTGGCCGGCCCCTTGCGGGTGCGGGCGTTGGTATGCGTACGCTGGCCGTGAACCGGCAGCCCGCGGCGGTGCCTGAGCCCGCGGTAGCAGGCGAGATCCATCAACCGCTTGATGTTCATCGCGACCTCGCGCCTCAGGTCGCCCTCGACGGAATAGTCGCGGTCGATGGTCTCGCGGATGCGGATCACCTCGTCGTCGGTCAGCGTGTTGACGCGCCGCGACTGGTCGATCCCCACTTTCCCCAGAATCTCCCTGGCCTTGGCCGGGCCGATTCCGTGGATATATTGCAAGCCGATCACCACGCGCTTGGCGGTCGGTATGTTGACGCCGGCAATACGAGCCAAATTCCAACTCCTTCAACGACTTACGGCGCGCTAGTGCGCGCCCGAAGAACGATCCGCTGGCCCCGGAAAAGCGCGCGATTATAGGGATGCCGCGCCTTGAGTCAACGGAAACTCCGTCTTGTCAAGTCCCCTCTAGAACCCCGGAGATCTGACGGTAAACCTCGTCCATGGACGCCATGCCGTCGACCTGCCGCAGCACCCCCCGGGCGGCATAGTACGGCAGCAACGGCTCGGTCTGGGCGCGGTAGGCGGCCATGCGGGTCTTCATGGTCTCCGCGTTGTCGTCCTTGCGACGGACGAACTCCTTGGAGCCGCACACGTCGCACACGCCCTCGACCTTGGGTCGCTTGAACTTGTCGTGATAGCCGGTGCCGCACTTGGCGCAGGTGAAGCGGCCGACGATGCGCTCGGTCAGAGCCTTCTCGTCGACCTCCATCTCGACCACGCGGTCCAGCTTCTTGGCCGTCTTGGCCAGCATCTGGTCGAGCGCCTTGGCCTGCGCCTCGGTGCGCGGGAAGCCGTCGAGGATGAAGCCCTGGGCGCAGTCCGGCTGGGCGATACGGTCCTCGATCAGGCCGACCATCAGCGCGTCGGGCACCAGCTCGCCCTTCTCCATGATGCCCTTGGCCTTCTTGCCGAGCTCGCTGCCCGAGGCGACCGCGGCCCGCAGCATGTCGCCGGTCGACAGCTGGATCATGCCGCGGTCGTGCTGCAGGCGCTGCGCCTGGGTGCCCTTGCCGGCGCCCGGCGGCCCGAGAAGGATGATGTTCATCGATCCAGCCTCATCGGCCGCGACCCCGCAGCCGTGCCTTGCGGATCAGGCCCTCGTACTGGTGCGCCAGCAGGTGCGCCTGGATCTGGGTCACCGTATCGAGGGTGACCGAGACCACGATCAATAGGCTGGTGCCGCCGAAGTAGAACGGCACGCCACCGCGAGCGATCAGCAGCTCGGGCAGGATGCAGACCGCCGACAAGTACAAGGCGCCGATCACGGTCAGCCGGTTCAGGATGTACTCGAGGTAGTCCGCGGTGTTCTTGCCGGGCCGGATGCCGGGCACGAAGCCGCCGTTCTTCTTGAGGTTGTCGGCGGTGTCGACGGGGTTGAACACCACCGTCGTGTAGAAGAAGCAGAAGAACACGATCAGCCCGATATAGGCGATCAGGTAGAGCGGCTGGCCATGCCCGAGATAGGTGGCGATCCACTGCAGCCAGCCGGGCTCGCCGGCATTGCCCTGGAACGAGGCGATGGTCGCGGGGAACAGCAGCAGGGACGAAGCGAAGATCGGCGGGATCACGCCCGAGGTGTTGATCTTGAGCGGCAGGTGCGAGGCCTCGCCGCCGTACATGCGGTTGCCGACCTGCCGTTTGGGGTATTGCACCACGATTCGTCGCTGGGCCGTCTCCATAAAGACGACGACCGACACGACGACGATCACCCCGACGGCCAGGGCGATGATGAACAGCGCCGACAGGGCCCCAGTGCGGCCGAGCTCGAGGGTCTGGATCAGGGCATTGGGCAGGGCGGCCACGATGCCGGCGAAGATGATCAGCGACACGCCGTTGCCCACGCCGCGGGCGGTGATCTGCTCGCCGAGCCACATCAGGAAAAGCGTGCCGCCGACCAGGGTGACGATGGTCACAAAGCGGAAGAACAGGCCGGGGTCGGGCACCACAGGCCCGGTCGACGCTACCTGACCTTCAAGGCCGGCCGCGATGCCGTAGGCCTGGAAGGCGGCCAGGATCACGGTGCCATAACGGGTGTACTGATTGATCTTCTTGCGGCCGGCCTCGCCCTCCTTCTTCAGGGCCTCGAGCGACGGCACGACCGTCGTCAGGATCTGCATGATGATGGAGGCCGAGATGTATGGCATGATCGACAGCGCCAGCACCGACATACGGCCGATCGACCCACCCGAGAACACGTCGAGCAGGCCGCCGATGCCGCCGGAGAGGCGGTTGAAGACCTCGGCCAGCGCATGCGGGTCCACGCCCGGCACAGGGATGTAGGCGCCGATACGAAAAACGATCAAAGCGCCCACGGTGAACCATAGGCGCTTCTTGAGCTCGGTTGCCTTCCCGATGGAGCCCCAATTCAGGTTGGCTGCAAGTTGCTCGGCGGCGGATGCCATGAAACCTCGCCCGTGAAGAGGATCAGGCCGCCTCGGCTGCGGGCTTGGGCGGCAGTTCGACCTTGCCGCCGGCTTTCTCGACGGCGGCGATCGCCGACGCCGAGGCGCCGGCGACCTTCACTTCGATCTTGGTCTTGATCTCGCCCTTGCCAAGGAGGCGCACGCCATCGAGCGTCTGCTTGAACAGGCCGGCAGCCTGCATGGCGGCCGCGTCGATCGGCTGACCGGCGTCGAGGCGGTTCTCGTCGATCGCCTTTTGCAGGGCGCCGAGATTGACGATCTGCCAAGCCTTCTGGTGCGGCGGCCGGAAGCCGCGCTTGGGAATGCGGCGATGCAGAGGCATCTGCCCGCCCTCGAAGCCCTTGATGGCGACGCCGGTGCGCGCCTTCTGGCCCTTGACGCCGCGCCCGGCGGTCTTGCCCTTGCCCGAGCCGATGCCGCGGCCGACACGCATGCGCGCCTTGCGGGCTCCCGGGTTGTCGGCGATGTCGTTCAGTCTCATGGGAAAATCCTTCAGCCCACGCTCTCTTCGACGCGCACGAGATGGCGCACCTTGTTGATCATGCCGCGCACCTCCGGCGTATCGACCAGCTCGCGGCTGCGACGCACCTTGTTCAGCCCCAGCCCGATCAGCGTCGCCCGCTGGTCATCGGTGCGTCCGATCGGGCTGCCGGTCTGAGTGACCTTGATCTTCTTGCCTTCGGCCATGGCCAATTCCTCGAATTCTTCCTTACGCCGCCGCCTCGGCCGGCGCCTCGTCGCGACGGCCCAGGAGGTCGCCGACCTTCTTGCCGCGCCGGGTCGCGACCATGCGCGGCGAGTTGAGCTGCTGCAGCGCCTGGAAGGTCGCCTTGATCATGTTGTGCGGGTTGGACGTGCCGACCGACTTGGCGACGATGTCCTTCACGCCCAGCGTCTCGAACACCGCGCGCATCGGGCCGCCGGCGATGATGCCGGTGCCGGCCGGCGCGGCTCGCAGGGTGACCTTGCCGGCACCGAAGCGGCCCCGGACGTCGTGATGCAACGTGCGGCCATCGCGCAGCGGCACGCGGATCAGCGCCCGCTTGGCCGCTTCCGTGGCCTTGCGAATCGCCTCCGGCACCTCGCGCGCCTTGCCGGCGCCGTGGCCGACACGGCCGCGCTGGTCGCCGACCACGACGATGGCGGCGAAGGCGAAGCGCCGGCCCCCCTTCACCACCTTGGCGACGCGATTGATGGTGACGAGCTTGTCCTTCAGTTCGTTTTCTTCATCGCGATCCCGCCCGCGATCGCGATCGCGGGACCGGCCGGATCCTCCGGGTGAACGAGCCATCTCTCAACTCCCGATCAAAACGACAGGCCACCCTCGCGGGCGGCATTGGCGAGCGCCGCGATGCGGCCGTGGAATGTGTAGCCGCCGCGGTCGAACACGACTTCCTTGATGCCGGCGGCGATCGCCCGCGCCGCGATCAGCTTGCCGACCTCGATGGCCGCATCCTTGTCGGCGCCCGACTTCAGCTTTTCCTTGACGTCCTTGTCGAGCGATGAGGCAGCGGCGAGGGTCGCGCCTTTGCCGTCGTCGATCACCTGGGCATAGATGTGCTTGCCGGAGCGGAAGACGCTGAGGCGCGGGCGGCCGCCGGCGGCCTTGCGCAGCGCGTGGCGCGTGCGCCGCTGGCGGCGGGCGAAAAGGGCGTTGCGGTCGGACATGACTACTTCTTCTTGCCTTCCTTGCGCCGGATGGTCTCGGTCGAATACTTGATGCCCTTTCCCTTGTAGGGCTCGGGCGGGCGCAGACTGCGGATCTCCGCGGCAATCTGGCCGACCTTCTGGCGGTCGGCACCGCTGATCTCGATCTCGGTGGGCTTCAGGGCCTTGATCTGGATGCCGGTGGGAATCGGCAGCTCGACGTCATGGCTGAAACCGAGCTGCAGCTTGAGGTTCTTGGCATCGGCCTGGGCACGGTAGCCGACGCCATTGATCTCGAGGTTGATGGTGAAGCCGTCCGACACGCCCTTCACGACATTGTTCGCGAGGTTGCGCGCGGTGCCCCACTGCATGCGGGCGCGCCGGCTCTCGGTGCGCGGCTTGAAGACGAGGTTGCTGCCCTCGCGCACGATCGACACGTCGTCGTGCACGGTGAGCTCGAGCTCGCCTCGCTTGCCCTTGGCCTTGAGATGCTGGCCCTTGAGATCGACGGTCACCCCGGCCGGGATGACCACCGGATGCTTGCCGACGCGCGACATGATCAGAACACCCTGCAGATGACTTCGCCGCCGACATTGGCGGCACGCGCCTCGGCGTCGGACATGACGCCGCGCGGCGTGGACAGGATCGAGATGCCGAGCCCGTTGAAGTGGCGCGGCAGCTCGCGGATCTTGGAGTAGACGCGACGGCCCGGGGTCGAGACGCGCTTGATCTCGCGGATCACCGGACGGCCGTTGTCGTACTTGAGCTCGACACGGAGCTCCTTGACGCCGGGCCGCAGCTCTTCCTCGAACCAGCCGCGGATATAGCCCTCGCGCTGCAGCACATCGAGAACATTCGACCGCAGCCGCGAGGCCGGCACGGTGATGCTCTCGAGGCGTGCCGACTGGCCGTTGCGGATGCGGGTCAGCAAATCGCCGACGGGATCTGTCATCGCCATGGTCTCACGGTCCCCCGTTACCAGCTCGACTTCACGACGCCGGGCAGAGCGCCCAGCGAGGCCAGCTCTCGAAGCGCCAGGCGCGAGAGCTTGAACTTGCGATAGACCGAGCGCGGACGACCGGTGATCTCGCAGCGATTGCGGATGCGCGTCGGCGAGGAATTGCGCGGCAGCTTGGCAAGCTTGAGGCGGGCGCCGAAGCGCTCCTCCGGCGACAGCCTGTCGTCGACCGCCATCGCCTTCAGCTTGGCGCGCTTGGCGGCGTACTGCGTCGCCATCTTCTCGCGGCGCTTGTTCTTCTCGACCGAACTCGTCTTGGCCATGTCTGTCTCCGGCCTCAGTTCACGAACGGAAAATCGAAACCGCGCAGCAAAGCCTTGGCTTCGGCGTCGGTCTTGGCGGTGGTGCACACGATGATGTCCATGCCGCGCACCTGGTCGACCTTGTCGTAGTCGATCTCGGGGAACACGATCTGCTCCTTGAGCCCCATGGCGTAGTTGCCGTTGCCGTCGAACGACTTGCCGTTCAGGCCGCGGAAATCGCGCACGCGGGGCAGCGCGATGTTGATCAGGCGATCGATGAACTCGTACATGCGGTCGCGGCGCAGCGTGACCTTGGCGCCGATCGGCATGCCCTCGCGCAGCTTGAAGGTCGCGATCGACTTGCGTGATTTGGTGATCACCGCCTTCTGGCCGGTGATGGCGGCGAGCTCGTTCGCCGCCCCTTCGACGGCCTTGCGGTCGTTGACCGCCTCGCCGACGCCCATGTTGATCACGATCTTGTCGAGCTTGGGCACTTCGAAGGCGTTCTTGTAGGAGAACTCCTTGATCAGCGCCTCTCGCACGGTCTTGAGGTAGTGTTCTTGCAGTCGCGCGGGCATGGCCCGTTCTCCTAGCGGTCGATTGTTTCGCCGGAGGCGCGCGCGAAGCGCACTTTCCGGCCGTCTTCGAGGAACTTGAAGCCGATTTTGGTCGGCTTGTCGGACTTGGGGTCGAGCAGCGCCACGTTGGAGACGTGGATCGCGGCCTCGCGTTCGATGATGCCGCCGGCGTCGGTGCGGCCGGGCTTGGTGTGGCGCTTGATGATGTTGACGCCCGACACCACGACGCGCTGTTCCGTGGGAAGCACGCGCAAGACGTCGCCCACCTTGCCCTTGCTGCGGCCGGCAATGACCTTCACCCGGTCGCCCTTGCGGATCTTGAGCTTGTTGGCCATGGCCTAGAGGACCTCCGGCGCCAGCGAGATGATCTTCATGAACTTCTTGGCGCGCAGCTCGCGCGTCACCGGTCCGAAGATGCGGGTGCCGATCGGCTCGTCCTGCTTGCTGATCAGGACGGCGGCGTTGCGGTCGAAGCGGATGGCGCTGCCGTCGATGCGACGCAGCGGGAACGACGTGCGCACCACGACGGCGCGGTGCACCTCGCCCTTCTTGACGCGCCCGCGCGGGATGGCGTCCTTGACCGACACGACGATGACGTCGCCGACCGAGGCGTACTTGCGGCGCGAGCCGCCCAGCACCTTGATGCACTGGACTCGACGGGCGCCGGAATTGTCGGCGACCTCGAGGTTGGTCCGCATCTGAATCATGTTGCTCGCTCCGACCCTCTAGGCCTTCGCCGCGTCGACCAGAACTTCCCAGCTCTTGGTCTTGGACAGGGGGCGGCATTCGCGGATGCGCACCTTGGCGCCGACCTTGCCCTTGTAGGCACTGGTCTCGTCGTGCGCGTGGTACTTCTTCGTGCGCCGGATGAACTTCTTGTAGATCGGGTGCTGCACGCGGCGCTCGACCCTGACGACGATGGTCTTGTCCATCTTGTCGCTGACGATCACGCCTTCGAGAACTCGCTTGGGCATCTGTCTTGGCTCCTTAGCCCGCGGCTTTCTCGCCCAGCACCGTCTTGATGCGGGCAATGTCGCGGCGCACCTGGCGCACGCGGGCGGTCTTTCCCAGCTGGCCGCCGGCCTTCTGGAAACGCAGGTTGAATGCTTCCTTGCGCAGGTTGCCCAGCTCCTCCTTGAGCTGGTCCTGGGTGCGGGCGCGCAGATCGCTGGCCTTCATCGCTGTCTCCTCAGGCGCCGACACGCGCAACGAAGCGCGTCTTGATCGGCAGCTTGGCGGCGGCGAGATCGAGCGCCTCGCGGGCCACGTTGACCGGCACGCCGTCGAGCTCGAACAGCACGCGACCAGGCTTGACGCGGGCCACCCAGAACTCGGGCGCGCCCTTGCCCGAGCCCATGCGGACCTCGGCGGGCTTCTTGGACACCGGCACGTCGGGGAACACGCGGATCCAGACGCGGCCGGCGCGCTTCATGTGGCGCGTGATGGCGCGACGGGCCGCCTCGATCTGGCGGGCCGTGAGTCGATCGGGCTCCATCGCCTTCAGGCCATAGGCGCCGAAGTCGAGGTTGAAGCCGCCCTTGGCCGCGCCGTGGATGCGGCCCTTGAAGGCCTTGCGGTATTTGGTGCGCTTTGGTTGCAGCATGATCCGTTACGCGTCCCTCTGCTCCGTCCGCTCGACGCGGCTCGGCGTGCGCTGCGGTGCCGCTTCCTCGGCGCGCTTGTCGTGCGCCAGCGGGTCGTGCGCCATGATCTCGCCCTTGAACACCCAGACCTTGACGCCGCAGGTGCCGAAGGTCGTGAACGCAGTGGCGGTGCCGTAGTCGATGTCGGCGCGCAGCGTATGCAGCGGCACGCGACCCTCGCGGTACCATTCCATGCGGGCGATTTCCGCGCCGCCCAGGCGGCCCGAGCAGTTGATGCGGATGCCCTGGGCACCCAGACGCATCGCCGACTGGACGGCGCGCTTCATGGCGCGGCGGAACGCGACGCGCCGCTCGAGCTGCTGGGCGATGTTCTCGGCGATCAGCGTGGCGTCGATCTCGGGCTTGCGGATTTCGACGATGTTCAGCGCCACCTCGCCCTTGGTCATCTTGGCGAGGTCGGCGCGCAGCTTCTCGATGTCGGCGCCCTTCTTGCCGATCACCACGCCCGGACGGGCGGTGTGGATGGTGACCCGCGCGCGCTTGGCGGGACGCTCGATGACGATCTTGGCCACGCCCGCCTGGCTCAGCCGCTCGCGCAGCACCTTGCGGATGTGGATGTCCTCGTGGAGCATCTTGGAATATTCGCCGCCTTCGGCGTACCAGCGCGAATCCCAGGTGCGGTTGATGCCGAGCCTGAGGCCGATCGGGTTGACCTTCTGACCCATTAGTTTTCCTCCGCCTCGGCGCGCTCGCGCACCACGATGGTGAGATGGCTGAAGGGCTTGCGGATGCCCGCCGCGCGGCCGCGGCCGCGCGTGTGGAAGCGCTTCATGACGATCGCCTTGCCGACCGAGGCCTCGGCCACGATGAGGCGGTCGACGTCGAGGTTGTGGTTGTTCTCGGCGTTGGCGATGGCCGAGTTCAGGGCCTTCTTGACGTCGCGCGCGATGCGCTTCTTGGAGAAGGTGAGCTCGTTCACCGCCGACGAGGCCTTCTTGCCGCGAATGGTGGCGGCCACGAGGTCGAGCTTGCGCGGGCTGACGCGGAGGGTGCGCAGCACGGACTTGGCCTCGTTGTCCGCCTCGCGACGGTCGTTGGATGGCTTGCTCATCGCCCGTTACTCCTTCGACACCTTCTTGTCGCCCGAGTGGCCGGCAAAAGTACGGGTCGGCGAGAATTCACCAAGCTTGTGACCGACCATTTCCTCGGTAACGTTCACCGGGATGAATTTCTTGCCGTTGTAGACGCCGAAGGTCAGTCCGACGAACTGCGGCAGGATCGTCGAGCGGCGCGACCAGGTCTTGATGACCTCGTTGCGCACCGATTGGCGAGCCTTCTCCGATTTCTTGATCAGGCTGGCCTCGACGAACGGACCTTTCCAAACGGAACGTGCCACTGTCTTCTCTCCTGCGATTCCTTAGCGCGTCGCTTGACGGCGACGGATGATGAACTTGTCCGTCGCCTTGTTCTTGCGCGTCCTCTTGCCCTTGGTCGGCTTGCCCCACGGCGTGACCGGATGGCGGCCGCCCGAGCTCTTGCCCTCGCCGCCGCCGTGCGGATGGTCGACCGGGTTCATGGCGACACCGCGCACCACCGGCCGGCGGCCGAGCCAGCGCTGGCGGCCAGCCTTGCCGATCACGATGTTCTGGTTGTCGGGGTTGCTCACCGCACCGACGCTCGCCAGGCACTCGGCGGGCACGACGCGCAGCTCGCCCGAGCTCAGCTTGACCTGAGCGTAGCCCGCATCCTTGCCGACCAGCTGGGCATAGGTGCCGGCCGAGCGCGCCAGCTGGCCGCCGCGGCCCTTCTTCATCTCGACATTGTGGACGATCGTGCCGACCGGCATGTTGGCCAGCGGCATGGCGTTGCCCGGCTTGATGTCGACGCGATCGCCCGACACCACCTCGTCGCCGGCCTTCAGCCGTTGCGGCGCCAGGATGTAGGAAAGCTCGCCGTCGGCGTACTTGATCAGCGCGATGAAGGCCGATCGGTTGGGATCGTACTCCAGGCGCTCGACAGTCGCCGTCACGCCGAACTTGCGGCGCTTGAAGTCGACCAGGCGCAGGCGCTGCTTGTGCCCGCCGCCCATGTGGTGGCTGGTGATGTGGCCGTGGTTGTTGCGGCCGCCGGTCTTCTTCTTGCCGCGCGTCAGGGCCTTCACCGGCTTGCCCTTCCACAGGCCGGTACGGTCGACGATCACGAGCTGCCGCAGCGACGGCGTTACCGGTTTGAAATTCTTCAGAGCCATGTCCTGATCCCCGTCCTCACAGGCCCGTGGTCACGTCGATCTTGTGACCCTCGACCAGCGAGACGATCGCCTTCTTCCAGTCGCTTCGCTCGCCGCGCTGGCCGCGGAACACCTTCTTCTTGCCCTTCACGGTGACCGTGTTGATCGCCTTCACCTTGACCTTGAACAGGCCTTCGACAGCCTGCTTGATCTCGGGCTTGGTGGCGTCCATGGCGACACGGAAGGTGACCTGGCCGTGCTCCGACCCGTTGGTGGTCTTTTCCGTGATCAGCGGCGAGCGGATCACCTCGTACATGCGCGCCCGCGACACGGTGGCCGAGTTCGCGCTCCTGTTCCCCACGCTCATTGCAGGCGCTCCTCGAGATGCTTCACGGCATCCTTGGTGAGCACCAGCGTGTCGCGGCGCAGGATGTCGTAGACGTTGGCGCCCTGCTGCGGCAGCACGTCGACGTGGGCGATGTTGGCCGCCGCACGGGCGAAGTTGCTGTCGACCTCGGCCCCGGCAATGACCAGCGCGCTGGAGATGCCGAGCGCGCCGAAATGCGCGCTGAGCTTGGCCGTCTTGGGCTCCGGCAGGGCTGCCGCCTCGACCACCACCAGCTTGCCCTCGGCTGCCTTGGCCGACAGCGCCGTCCTGAGCGCAAGCTTGCGCACCTTCTTGGGCAGGGCTTGCGCGTGGCTGCGCACGACCGGGCCGAACGCCTTGCCGCCGCCGCGGAACTGCGGCGCGGCCTCGTTGCCGTGACGCGCCCGACCGGTGCCCTTCTGGGCGTACATCTTCTTGGCGGTGGCGGTCACTTCCGCCCGGCCCTTGCTCTTGTGCGTGCCCTGCTGGCGGCGCGACAGCTGCCACACCACGCAGCGCTGCAGGATGTCCTTGCGGACCGGCACGGCGAACACGGCGTCGGCGAGATCGATCTCCCCGGCGCTGCCGCCCTCGATGGTTTTGACCGCGATCTTCATTGTCCCCACCCTTACGCCGCCGGCCCTGATGCCGCCGGGCCTTCGGCCGCCGGAGCCTCGCCCGCGGGTGCCGCGGGCGCGTCGGTTGCCGCAGCGGCCGGCTCGGCCGCCTTGCGCACACCCGCCGGGTACGGCGCGTCCTTCGGACGAGACCTCTTGGAGGCGTCCTTGACGATGATATAGCCGCCGCGCGGACCGGGCACTGCGCCCGACACCAGCAGAAGACCCTTCTCGTCGTCGGCGGCAACGACCTTGAGGTTCTGCGTGGTCACGCGCTCGTGGCCATAGTGGCCGGCCATCTTCTTGCCTGGAAAGGTGCGGCCGGGATCCTGGCGGTTGCCGGTCGAGCCGTGGCTGCGATGCGAGACCGACACGCCGTGGCTGGCTTCCAAGCCGTGGAAGTTCCAGCGCACCATGGAGCCGGTGAAGCCACGGCCGATCGAGGTGCCGACGACATCGACGAACTGGCCCGCCACGAAATGGCTCGGCACCAGCTCGGCGCCGACCTCGAGGACGGCGTCCTTGGCGACGCGGAACTCGACCAGCTTCTTCTTGGGCTCGACCTTGGCCTTGGCGAAGTGGCCGCGCATCGGCTGGCTCACGTTCTTCACCTTGGCCTTGCCGTAGCCGAGCTGGACCGCGGTGTACTTGTCCTTCTCGTCGGTGCGCACGGCGACGACCTGCAGGTTGTCCACCTTCAGCACCGTGACAGGCACGTGCTCGCCCGCGTCATTGAAGACGCGGGTCATGCCGACCTTCTGGGCAACGAGACCGCAACGCATGGTCCTGTTCCTTCTTCCTGCCTGCCCGCCTACGCGCCGAGCTTGATCTCGACGTCGACGCCGGAGGCGAGGTCGAGCTTCATCAGCGCGTCCACCGTCTGCGGAGTCGGGTCGACGATGTCGAGCACGCGCTTGTGGGTGCGGATCTCGAACTGCTCGCGCGACTTCTTGTCGATGTGCGGCGAGCGGTTGACCGTGAACTTCTCGATGCCGGTCGGCAGCGGAATCGGCCCGCGCACCTGCGCGCCGGTCCGCTTGGCCGTGCTCACGATCTCGCTGGTCGAAGAATCGAGCACGCGATGATCGAAGGCTTTCAGCCGGATTCGGATGTTGGTGCTGTCCATGGTCTCGCTCGCTCGGCGCCGTTCAGGCTTGTGGTTATGGTTGCTTGGTTATGGTTACTTGGCGATCTTCGTGACGACGCCGGCGCCGACGGTGCGGCCGCCCTCGCGGATGGCGAAGCGCAGGCCCTCGTCCATGGCGATCGGCTGGATCAGCTCCACCACCATGCGCGCGTTGTCGCCCGGCATCACCATCTCCGTCCCCTCCGGCAGGGTCACC
>JAFAKN010000231.1 GCA_019235415.1 Alphaproteobacteria bacterium | reverse complement strand
CCCGCTTCCGATTTCATTGTCCTCGCTTTGCGCTGTTGACGCGCCCGTTCCCGGGCGCATCCTTGGGCGGCCATGAATGCGCCGCCCAGCCGCCCCAGCCCACCCTTGCGCGCCGTGCGCACCGCGCCCACGTGCCCGGTGTGCGGCCGGCCCACCGCGCCCACGTACCGGCCGTTCTGCACCAAGCGCTGTGCCGACATCGATCTCGGCCGCTGGCTGAAGGAAAGCTATCGCGTGCCGAGCGAGGAGCCGCCTGACGGCGAGGGCGGGGCGCCGGATCCCGCACCCGGCGGCCCGTCGCGGGGGCCAACTGGACAGGATCGCTGACGCATCCTATTAAGGCCCGCCCGTTCGCAGACGGCTTAGCCCAGGTAGCTCAGTTGGTAGAGCATGCGACTGAAAATCGCAGTGTCGGTGGTTCGATTCCGCCCCTGGGCACCATCCTGCTTCGCGCTATGCGCATTGCAGGACAAGTCCCGCGATACGGTCTAGCGCGAAGCAGGATGCCCTCCGAAGCCTTGGCGAAGGAGGGCTGCTTCCTACCACGTGTCGAGCACAGAACTTAGCCGTGCGCGGCTAGGTAGTGCGAGTTGCGCAAGACGCGGCCGGGGAGATCGCCGGTGTGGGCGCCTTCCTTCATCAGCATGCGGCCATTGACGAAGGTGGCGTAGATGCCGGCCGCCGGCTCCTTGAAGCGCCAGCCGCCGGCCGGGAAGTCGTGCACGATGAACTCGGGCAGCGGCTTGACCGTGCCGGGGTCGAACACGGTGATGTCGGCGACCATGCCCGGGCGCAACAGCCCGCGATCGTAGAGCCCGAAGGTCGAGGCCGAATCGAAGGTCAGCCGGCGCACCGCGTTTTCCAGGCTCATGACCTGCTTTTCGCGCACCCACTCGCCCAGCAGCCGGGTCGAGAAACCATAGCCGCCGTGGTACTGCACATGCGCGCCGCCATCGGACAAGCCGATCAGCGCGTTGGGATAGTTCAGGATCTCGCGCATGGCGTCGAGGTCGATGTTGTTCTCGGCCTGCACGAACACCGTCCTGAGCTCTTCCTCGACCACCAGGTCGAGAAACGCGTCGATGATGCCCTTGCCCTGCTTTGCCGCGAGCTCGGCGAGCGTCTTGCCGCGCATCCACTTGTTCTTGTCGAGCTGGGGCTCCTCGACCCAGATGTACTTGTACCATTCCCGCGAGATCGTATTGCCGGGGATCTCGACCTTCCAATCGACCATTTCCGTGTGCAGTTTGGCGCGCACCGCCGGGTCGGCATAGGCCTTGAGCTTCTCCGCGTCGCTCGCCAGCAGGATCGGGTGCCAGGTCGGCGAGCCGCGGAACACCTGGGTGTTGGCCATCGTGAAGGTCTGTGTCGTGGTGTTCGGCGAGGCGAGCGGATAGGCGCGGATGCCCTGCCTGGAAGTCTCGTCGACGCGGTCCATGTGCTTCTTCCACTCGCCGGGCCGGCGCACGCTCTGGCCGAGATTGTTGTAGACGACCGGCCGCCCGGTGGCTTCCGAGAGCCGTGCCATCAGCCCGTCCTTCATTTCGGCCTCGCGGCCGCCGCCCGACTGGATGATGCCGGTGCCCATCTCGCGCAACACGTCGGCGAGCGCGAAGATCTCCTTCTCGTCGGCCCACACCGCCGGGATGTGCACGCCCTGCGGGTCGTAATGGCCGCGGTTGCGCGAGACCGACAGGCCGAGCGCGCCGCCTTCCATGCCGTCGCGCACGACCGCCTGCATCTCCTTCAGCTCGGCGTCGGTCGCGGTGCGCTTCTGGCACTCGTCGCCCATCACGTAATAGCGTACCGCGGTGTGGCCGATCAGCGTGCCGACATTGATCCCGAGACGCTTGTCGAGCTTGTCCATGTATTGCGGGAAGGTCTCCCAATCGACCTCGATCGTGTTCAAGACCTCCATCGGGATCGCTTCGACATAAGAGAGGAACTCGGCCATGCGTTCGGCCTTGCCGCGGCGCACCGGCGCCAGCGACAGCGAGCAATTGCCGATGACGACGCTGGTCGCGCCGTGATCGCACGAGAACGAGCACAGCGGATCCCAGGTGACCTGGGCGTCGTAGTGGCAGTGATTGTCGATGAAGCCCGGGGCGATCGCCTGGCCGCCGACATCGACGACCGTGTCGGCGGCGCCCGACAATTTGCCGATCTCGACGATCTTGCCGCCCTTGACGGCGACATCGCCATGGAACGACGCCATCCCCGAGCCGTCGACGACCCGGCCGTTCTTGATCAAGACGTCATACGCCATCTTGCATTCCTCCTGGTTGTCGTTGTCGTCGACTATAGCACCTCCTGCCGGCCGGTCGTCGGCAATCGCGCGCCGTCGCGGCTCCCAGCGCGGCGATCTGACTATGACGGCGGCATTGTGGATCGAAATGACTGCCGGGCGGATATCGTTTCGAACCACCGGGACAAGCAGGGGCGTCCGTCGCGCCATAGCCAGACGGGCAGCCTCGGCTCGATCAAGCCCAATCCCGCTCCCAAAACGATGTGCGCGGCATTCAAGCGTCCGGAAAATCCGTTCTTGGCCACCGAGATTTCCAGTGCATCCGCGATACGGATGGCCCTGGCGGATTCTCGCGCGACAATCGCTTTCGTGTGGCGCGACTCCGGTTGTGCCCTCACCCAGGCGACAATGCTGTCGAGCAGCCCCCAGGCCTGACCCATTTCCGCGAGTATCTGCCAGCCGTCCGAGCCGTCGCATGGAAGCAGACCCGAACTCGGGCTGAGGGCATTGATGTGGTTCAGGATCAGCTGGCTCTCGGTCAGAACCGAACCGCCGTCGAGCTGCAAGGTCGGCACTCGACCCGTGGGGTTCACTGTCAAGACCTCGGACTCCGACGAATAGAGCCGGGCGCGGGTCACCTCGACCTTGGTCACGCGTTCGTCGAGACCGGCTTCCAGCAGGGCGATCCGAACGATCCGCGCGTATGGCGATCCGGTCGAATAGAACAGGCGCATTGTCGGTTTCCTTCCTCTCATCCGCGCGGCGCTTTGTGCCATGTCATGTGGGTCAGATTGGGCACGATGCCCCGACGCGGCGGGATCGACCAGTCGCTGTCGAAATAGTGAGCAAGGATGTGATCGAACCGGACGGTCTCGGCTATTTCCGGGATCTCGAATAGACGCCTGACGAATGCGGTCAGGGCGGGGAAATCCGCGAGGCGTCTGCCGCCGATGCGAAACAACGGCACGTACACCGGATCGAATCTGACCAAAGCCGTGAACACCAGGACATCGGCGATCGTGATCGTGCCGCCCAGGAGGAAGGGACCGCGCTCGCCAAGCGTTTGCTCGAGCTCGTCGAGAAAGCCGAACAGTCGGCCGGTCGCCAAATCGTATGCGGCCTGACTTTCGGCGCCGGCAACATCGTACACGCCGCCGGCGAGCAACCGGTTCGTCCTGTCGTTGAGCGCGTCGATCGTCGCGCGAAGTGGGCCGGGATACAGGTCGGACTTGACCGCGCCGAGGGGCGCGAATTCGTCGTTGAGCATCCCAATGATGTCGAGGGATTCATTGTTGACGATCGTGCGCATCGCCTTGTCCCAGAGCACGGGCACGCTCACCCGGCCGGTGAATTTGGCATCGGATGCCAGATAGGCTTGCCGCAAGGAGGCGAAGCCGCTGCCCCCGTTGTCGTTCGTCGACAGGGCGGACGTGCCGAACACCCATCCATCGGACTGAACCCATCGCGGGTCGAGGATCGAAAGGTCGAGGACTTCGGCGAGCCCGGTGAGAGCCCATACGATCGTTGCCCGCTGAGAAAACGGGCACGCGTGGGATACGTACAGATGGTAGCGGTTCGGCTCGATGGGAAATCCCGACGAGCCGTCGCGCGTGACCCGGCGGCGAAAGCTTCCGCGATGGACCACCCCCTGCTCGGAGGAGACGGATTGCGAAGGTGGACCATCGGTCCATTTGCCGTCGATCAGGTACTTCACTGACGCGTTTCCTTCCGGGCAGTTTTGCTTCCGCGGCCCATTGTCTAGAATGTCCAGCGGCGAACAGATATTCTGAGTTTTGGCAAACGGTGTTTGCAAAAATGGACAGACCATGGAATGGGGCGATCTCCGTGTCGTTCTCGCGATCTTTCGGGAAGGCACCCTCTCCGGGGCCGCACGCCGGCTGGGCGTGACCCATTCGACGGTGTTTCGTCGCCTGGGTGCGATCGAGGAACAGATCGGGGCTCGGTTGTTCGAGCGCTTCCGAGACGGCTACGCACCGACAGCGGCGGGCGAAGCAACGGCCGCGGCGGCGGCGCGTCTCGAAGACGAGGTGCTGACGCTCGAGCGAAGGCTTGCCGGCCAGGACCTGAGGCCCTCGGGCGTCGTTCGGATCGCCACGACGGATACTCTTGGCGCGATCCTGATGCGCCACGTGCCGACGATGCGCGCCGCCCATCCCGAAATTCAGCTCGAAGTCGCGATATCGAATGCGATGGCGAACCTCAGCCGGCGGGAGGCCGAGATCGCGATCCGGCCCGCGCCGGAGCCTCCCGAGATCCTGGTAGGGCGGCGCATCGCGGACATTGCCCACGCGATTTACGGATCGCGAGCCTACCTCTCTCGGCACGAAGACAAGGACTTGTCGGCGCACGATTGGATCGCGCTCGATGATGCGCTGGCGAGCACCGTCATCGGCCGCTGGCTGGGCGAGAACCTGGGGGCGGCGCAGATCACCTGCCGCGTCGATGCGCTGCCTGCCCTCCGTGATGCAGCGCTCGCCGGACTGGGGCTTGCCTTGCTCCCCTGTTACCTAGGTGACCCTGCTTTCGGGCTCAGCCGTCTCACGCCGAAGACGTTGGCCAAGCCGCGCTCGGCTCTGTGGCTGCTCACGCATGACGATCTCAGGCGCACGACCCGCATCCGCGCCACGCTGGACTTCCTGGCGAAGGCGTTCGCGTCGGAGCGTGCCCTTTTCGAGGGGAGGCGAACAGGCGCCTCGTCCTCACGCCTGCGGTAATCGGAGCGCCTCAGAGCTTTTCAACTCCGGCGCGGGCGCAGTCCTCGTCTTCTTGGGCGGTGCCGCCGCCAACGCCGCAGGCACCGAGCAGGACGCCTTGGCGGAAGATCGGCACGGCGCCTTGGCCATAGAACATGTGGTTGCCTTCCGCCGCGGCGATGCCGCGCAAGGTCGGATGGTCGGCGCGTGGCGTCAGATCGCCGCTCGGGCGTCCGAAGGCGGCCGAGGCCATGGCCTTGCCTTGGCTGCCGAAGGAGCCGGCCCACATGGCGCCGTCCATGCGCTGAAAGGCAAGCAGCCGTCCGCCGGCGTCACACACGGCGATATTCATCTTGGCGTCGATCTGGTTTGCCTTCTCGATGGCGCCGGCGATCACGCGATTGGCATCCGCGAGGGTGAGGGTCACGAGGTCAATCCTTTCCGTTCGAAAACTCCCCACCCGACGCCCTGATGGGCTTCGGGTGGCAGGCCACCCGCAGACGGCCTGGAATGGCAGACTACCCGCTGTTGCGCTACAGCGCTTGCTCTGCGGTAGCGTGCGAATCGCCACGCGGGTCTGCATTGTCCGGTCGTATTATCGCTTCTAGCATTTCGCTGGTTTTGCTCAGGGGAAATCGCGATGTCGCTGACTGCGCATTCCCAATTCAGCAAGTGTTTTTTCTGCAGCAAGGACGCGACCGACAGGCCGATCGGCGGCTCGGTCGGAAAAGGCGGCGCGAACCACAAGGCCGGCGTCCGGATGGTGCAGGCGTTCCTGAATTCGACGCCGCTGCAGGATGGCGGCCCGGCGCTTCTGCGGAACGATGTGAGGCGAAGGTCGGCTTTGGTCACAGCTTAGTCCCAAGCGTCGCAGGCCAGGCGTAGCGACAATATGAGCCGAGCGATGCCGTGCTGCCGGACCCAACAGGCAGACGGTCGCGAGGAATGTCATGCACCGATGGATCGCGCTTGTATTTCTTGCAGTTTGCGGCTGTTCCACGTCTGGCGCGCTGGATGCCCGCGTGGCAGCAGGGGCTGGCGGTGAAGAAAACTCGCTCATCACCGCCCTTCGTCGGCCACCTCCTCAACGTACCGATCTTTCGACCGGTGTCACAACCTCTCAGATCAATCAGCGCCAGGCCGTCCCGGAGGGGACTTAAGGCTCAAGGTCCGTTACCGATCTTGGATCGCGTGATCGGATTGTTGGGATCGGCGCATTTGGCCCAGAGTTGCCCGGGAAATTGTTCACCCGCCAGATCGAGGGCTACGGCCCGTCCGACGCACTGCTGCACCGAGGGCGTCTTGAGGTCGGGCTTCACCAGCAATTTGTGACCGGATCGAAGTCCATCCAATTTCGCGAGGGCCGCCGCGATTTTCGTGTCGGAGACCCATTCGATCTGCAGGTCCGCATATTCTCCGGGGTAATAGATGGACAGCACGCCGCTGTCGCTCTTGCCGTTCACGAACGTCAAATCGACATGGCACAGGGACGAATTGGGACCGCTGGGAATGAAGTGCAGCCCCACAGTCGCCAAGCTGTTGTGACTGGCCTGGTTGAGATTGCTGATCGATTCTACCCGGTAGGGAACTCCGTTTGGACCACCGACAGTCGTATTCACCCAGGATATCGCGGGAGGTGCGCGAAACTCCGGAAGCCAGCAGGGATCGTTCGGGGTGATCGTCAGGCCGTCATAGTGGTAGCCGGGTGGCGCACAGGCCGTGGCGGCCATCGAGGCGATAAGCACCATTGTCCGCACCCAGCAGCGCCTCCCCCGCAACCCCATGGCAATAGACCCCCGGGACCCTCGTCCACGTAGCTTACCGGCCCGGAGGAAATCTCGCTCCTACTCGCTTCGCCCCCGGAAGTCGTATGCGTCAGCCTCGGTGGCCCACGCCGCCTCTTTGCGAATGTCGTCGCCTTGCCGGAGGGTGCCTTGCCGGAGGTTGATCGGGGGACAGAGCACCTTGGCGATCAATCTCAGTCCTTGTGCAAGACCAACTGCCACAAGCTTGTCACAGCTGCTCCGAGCTCCTCATGCGATCCTGACAGGGATGCGCGCGCTACCCTGGCGAACCTTGCCCACACCATCTGCAGTCTCTGAACACGCTGCCAAGGCTCTAACCGGGCGCCTCGCTGTGCTTCGCGAGTCCGTAGCCACTTTAGTTCGCCGTCGTTGGACAAGTATGGATGGCGAGCCGGCGTGGGTTGTAGGAGGCCGATCATTGCTCGGCCAAGCGCCACGACCACCAACGGCGGCCATGCTGACACGCTGGCCGGAGCTACTGGAGTATAAGTCCATATCGCTGGCACCGGACGGATGGCTCTGGCGGGAGCTTGATTGGAAATTGACTTTATTTGCACTTGTCCTGGACGATGGCGTCCGGACGGTCGTGATGGAGGAGTATCCGGCTTGGTGGCCGATTTGGCCCCTCAAAAAGACCGAGACCATTTCCATGAGCGAAGCACCAGGCCCCGCTGTCATGGCGTGACGTCATGGCGTACTTGGTCCCTATCGCTCCGGCTTCGGCTGCCAATCGCGGGCGAGTTTCTGCGCTTCATCGATTTGGGCCGCCGTCATCTTGCGGGCAATCTGGTCGCGCAGCTTGACGGCCTCGTCTCGACTCTTCTGTTCAGGACCAGGATAGCGCGACGCCGCGAGGCTTAGCCACTTGTGAGCCTGCACGTTGTCCTGCGGCACCCCCCGGCCTTGGGCGTACATGAGGCCGAGGTTGAACTGGGCCTTCGCGTCGCCCTGCTCGGCAGCCTTGCGATACCACGACAGCGCCGCGGCGTAGTCCTGCGGCACGCCCGTGCCTTGGTAGTACATGACGCCGAGCTTGCCCTCGGCAACCGCGTATCCCTGCTCGGCAGCCTTGCGGTACCACGACAGGGCCGTGGCAAGGTCCTTCGGCACCCCCAGGCCTTGGTCGTAGGTGAGGCCGAGGTTGAATTGGGCGGTCGCGCTTCCCTGCTCGGCGGCCTTGCGATACCACGACAGCGCCGTCGCGTAGTCCTGCGGCACGCCGTGGCCTTCGGCGTACATGAAGCCGAGATTGGTCTCGGCACCCGAGTCGCCCTGCTCGGCAGCCTTGCGATACCACGACAGCGCCGTGGCGTAGTCGCGTGGCACGCCCCGGCCATGGTCGTACAGGAAGCCGAGGTTGGTCTGGGCGCGCGCGTGTCCCTGCTCGGCAGCCTTGCGGTACCACGACAGCGCCTTGGCGTCGTCCTGCGGCACGCCCTGGCCTTTGTCGTACATCAGGCCGACGTCGAACTGGGCGCGCGCGTCTCCCTGCTCGGCGAGCGGCGTCAAGAGTCTCACGGCCGTCGCGTAGTCGCCCCTCCTGTATGCAGCGACTGCTGCATCGAAGTCCTCGCGCGGTCCTGCGTGCGCCGGTGCCGACAGGCAGTTCAACGCTACGAGCAGCGCGCAGAGGGTCTTTCCCATCGAAAGTGCGCTCGGCGGCGGCAGCGGCAGTAGCAAGGTGCCCAGAACAAGCGGCATCGGCGCAGTGTAGGGCATCGGCGGGAGATCGGGGAAAAATCCTTCCGTATTGAAGGGTTGGTTTGACCAACTTCTTCTCCGTGAGGCGCATGGTGCTTGCGATTCGCCGCTCGCCTGTTGTTCCTTTCCCGCACCAGTCGCATCAGTCGAAGGAACACATGAACATTCCGTTGGGTGCCGAGTCGGCGGAAGCGGACATCGGCTCGATCGTGAGCGGGCTGCGGGAGTCCCGCGACGTGTTGCACAATGTCCGCTATCGCGGGCCTGTGCGTCCGCCGCCGTCGCGGGAGGACATCGTCGAGACCGTGGCCCAGCTGACGATGGCGCTGTTTCCTGCTCACTACGGGCGGCCCGCATCGAATGGCGGCGCGCTGACACCGGAGATGATCGACGACTATGTCGGGACGGTCCTCAGCCGGGCCTTGCCCTCGCTCGACGACCAGGTCCGCCGTACCTTGCCGTTCACCGCACAAGACACGCCCTCGGAGGAGGAACTGCACGGCCAGGCGTCGGCGATCACGCGCGCCTTCGCGGCAGGCCTGCCGGCGATTCGCGGTCTGCTCGTGTCCGACCTCAAGGCGGCCTACACCGGCGATCCCGCGGCCACCGGATATTCCGAGATCCTCCTGGTCTACCCGGGCATGACCGCCTTGATCCACTACCGGCTGGCGCATGCGCTCCACGCGCTCGGCGCGACCTTTCTCGCCCGGCAGATCTGCGAGATCGCGCATTCCCAGACGGGCATCGACATCCATCCCGCGGCAGAGATCGGCGGCAGCTTCTTCATCGATCACGGCACCGGTGTGGTGATCGGGGCGACCGCGGTGATCGGCGAGCGCGTTCGCCTTTACCAGGCGGTGACGCTCGGAGCGCGCAGCTTCCCGACCGATGGCAAGGGTGCCCTCGTCAAAGGCCGGCCGCGCCATCCCATCGTGGAGGACGATGTGGTGATCTATGCCGGGGCGACGATCCTCGGCCGTATCACCATCGGGCGCGGCTCGACCATCGGCGGCAGCGTCTGGCTGACCCACAGCGTGCCGCCCAACAGCCAGATCACGCAGGCTCAGCTGCGCAGCGATCAGCGCCAGGATCGACAGGGCTAGGCGGCAGGGCTGCCCATGAAGGTTCTCAACATCCTGGTCCGCCGCTACCTGCCTCTCGAGGAGCTGGACAAGGCGGTCGCCTTCTACGAAGCGTTGGTCGGCCAGAAGGCCAGGCCTGCGCTTCGACGGCGGTGCTAGCGCAGCGAGAGGAAGGCGCTAGTAACCAGGCTGAAGCCTGTACCGATCAACAGCGCGCAGATAAGGCCCCTGAACAGCTTCGGGGACAGAGGCGGCGTTCGCCGCCGCGCCGCATAGGACGTCACCACGAACACGACGGGCAGCGCTTCCACCGCCAGCTGCAGAGAGAGGAGCGAGAACTGGCCCGAGGGCACCAGGATGAGCAGACGCAGCGTCGTTCCCAGCCCGAAGATCACCATGAGCGATTCCTGAATCCATGCCATGGGCTTCGGCTGTCGATACAGGAGATAGACCAGCGGCGGTCCCGGCGCGGAGAACATGCCGGCCATGAGACCGGCGATGCCGCCGGTGAGAGCGTAGGCCGCGGGAGACGACAGCGACGGCAGCGGTCGTGCGGCATGCCACAGCGACAGGGCGCACGCCACGATGCTCAGGCCGAGGACGAGACGAAGGACTTGGTAGGCAGTGTCGGCCAGCCAGACGAGCACGAGCGCCCCGGCCATTATGCCGGCTGCACTTGCAACCAGGGTTGGTACGAGCACCCGCTCGATGCGGAGCGCTCTGCGACGATAGAGGAAAGTCCATGCCGTACAAAAACCGACGGTCGTCGTTGCGTTCACGGCGTCGGTCAGCGGCATCAGATTGGTGGCGCCGATCAGGCCGAGAAGGATCAGCGCCAGCGCGAAGCCGGTGAGTGCCTGCGCATAGACGGCGAGGGCCACGAAAACCAGAAAGACGGCATGGGTCGAGAGCTGCGCCCCCAGTTGCATGAAGACGGCTCCTGTCCCGCTGCTCGAACGTTCAAAGAGATGGCCGCCGGCCGAGAAAGGCGCCGCCTTGAATTGTCAGGAGATGGCCGGTCTTCATCCATAGCCTGCAGCCCGTCGGGCCTGCCTTGGCCTGCAGCGCGCTGCCGGTCGGCAGCCGCAACCAGGAAAGCGGCTCGAACCGCTCGCCCGCCTCGTCGAAGCTGCCGTCCAGCACCAGCAACTCCGCGCCGCCTGGCAGGTCGAGCTCGATCGCCCCATCGGGCATCCACCTTTCCAGCCGAACATCTTCGCAGTCGTCGCGGAACAGCGCAAGCGACTCCACCCCGGGCCGGCTTGCGGCGGCGTCATAGGCCATCCCGGCAGTATTCACCTTGACCTCTTTTCGGTCTGCCGGATCGAACTGCCACAGCTTGACGAACAGGATGCAACCCGCGGCCGAGCCGGGCACATGGCGCGACGTTGGTGGATTGCGGACGTAGCTGCCGGCCGGAAACGCGCCGTGCTCGTCCTGAAAGACGCCGTCGAGCACGAGAAATTCTTCGCCCCCGTCGTGCGTATGGGCGGAGAATCGACTGCCGGGTGCGTAGCGAACGATGGACGTGGCCCGCGCGACCTCATCGCCGATGCGGTCGAGCATACGCCGTTCGACGCCGGCCATGGGCGACGGCACCCAGGGGAGGCGCGCCGCATGCACCGCGACGCGCCGCGAGAAGTCAGCATTGATTTCCATGCCAGCCCAACGTCGTTCGACGAGGGCACATCATAGATCCTCGGCGCGCGTCGGTCTTTCGATGATGCGACAATGGGTATAGATGATCGGACACCGTGAACGTCGGGCAGGTGTGGGAAAATCCTTCCGTCATCCCAACCGGAGCCGAGCGAAGCGAGGCGTAGCGGAGGGACCCGTCTTGGCGTCAACGGAAACGTGAAAGGTCCCTCCACTACGCGCTTCGCGCTCCGGTCGGGATGACGGAACTTAGGAGGCTGTCTCGATGCTGACGCGTCGCAGCATTATTGCGATGGGTGCCGGCCCGACGCTCACGCTTTTCTCATTCGCGGCTCCGAAGGCTCGCGACCGCAGGGATCCTTATCGGGCCTACCCCTTCCTGCTCGAACTGGAGGGCATCGCGCGCGCTGTCTTCATGGAATGCTCGGGCTTGGACGTCGGCTCCCCTTCGATCGAATATCGCCAGGGATCCGACCCCACGACTGTCCGCAAGCTGCCGGGCTTGTGGAAATATTCCTACATCTCGCTCAAGCGCGGCATCACAGACGACGCCGAGCTTTGGCAATGGTGCAAGGGAGCGATCGACGGGAGGGTCGAACGCAAGAATGGCTCAATCATCGTGCGGGATGGCAACGGTGCCACGAAAGCCCGGTGGAATTTCCGAGAGGGTTGGCCGACGAATTGGACGGGCCCGACCCTCAACTCAACCGGGAACGAAGTGGCCATCGAGACCCTCGATATTGCGCACGAGGGTTTGGAGAAGGGTTGATCGGCGTTGCGTGGCGGCGGCGAGGATTTAGGTATTGTGCCAAACATCACATACCAGCACGGCCGATGCAGCAAGGATGTCGCTCTAAAGCGAGGGGTGATGTCCCGTGCCTGCTGACCAGCTGATCTTTCTCGGGCTCGTCTTCGTCATGGTCGCTGTGACCGTGACGGCGACCGTTCGATACATGTGCACCTTCCTCGGCCGCGGCGGTGCGAGCAACGGTGTCGAACCGTCCTGGTTCAGCCCGCTGGTAAGGCGCTGACCACAACCGGCGAAGTGCGCGTCACGCCTCGTTGTCGTGCACGACGTAGAGCAGCATATACGCCTTGGCCAAGCCTCCGAGGACGACGCCATCGGTCACGTCCACCTCGAAGACATGTCCTTCGTGCTGCTTTCCTTCGTGGTCGTCATAGCGGTCGGCAACGGGCTTGCCGCTGAAGGTCGCGCGTTCGCAGACGCCCTTGCTGGCAAGATAGGCAAGCAGGTTCTCGCCGAGAGCCATGTCCTGGTCGTACACGGTCAGGAGGTCGACGGCCGTCTGTCGATCGACGCAGACGATGCCGCCGCCATCCTCAAACGGAGCCGGCAATGCTTGCGCAAAAGCCGGAGCGACAAACCACAGTCCCAACAGCCCAGCAAACGCCGCGATACGCATACGCCACTCCATAGCCGTTACTCGGTTGTCGGTATACAGGCTGGCGCCCTTTGCGAGATGGCCGTTTCACGCGGGATGGGCATTCGAAAGACGGTTGGCTCAAGTCTCCGCACGGCCCGCGCTGCTTCTTGGCGCAGGCTTCCGAAGCCGGCCGGCTCAGCGGCCCAGCAGCCGACCATCGATGCGCAGGCCCTCTATGCTGACATGGCCATCGGTGCGCACCGCGAGATCGACGGTGAGCGCGCCGGGCCGCTCGCGGATCATCCGCTCGAGCTCGGTGGCGCGGGTTTCCGGCACGAACAGCCTGATGGCGCCGTTGGTGATATCGATCGATGTCGGCACGAACGTGTCGCTGCTCAGCATCCAGCCCGGGATCAGCAGCTGGCAGGCGGCTGCCTTCGCTTGGTCCGCAGTCGGCTCGGGAAGGAGACGCACGCGGGGTCGGCGCTCGGCATCGATCGCCAGCACGCACAGAGCGCCCGCCGGCATCCGGCCATCGGCTCCTGGTCGCGGCAGGCTCTCCCAGTCCCACGCGAAAGCGGCCGTCAGATAGTGGCCGCGCAACAGGTCGCGGGGGTCGGCGCCGCGCACCGCCACGGTCAGGATCGTGACCCGGCTGCGCAACCATTCCTGCTGACCCACCATCGCCGCCAGCGCCACGACGGGGAGCGCGAGGGCCGCGATCACCAGCAGCGCCATCGCCTTGCGACTCACGGGGTTGCCCCGTGCACCAGGCGCTGGGTCAGGCGCCACCCAAGCCAGGCCAAGGCGAGGCACAGCACGCCGCCGCCGATCAGGCCGAGGCCGGTCGCGGTCAGCCCGCCGATCGCTTCGAAATAAAGGATGAGCAATCGCAGGCCGACGAAAGCGAAGGCCAGGCCGAACACGACCCGATGTCCGGTCCGCGCCGCGACCCAGCCGATCGCCGACCAGTAGACGATGAAGAGCAGGCCGAAAACGGCTTCGAACGTGGCCTCTCCCGCTTCCTCCGCGTGCCACGCGCGCGACAGCAGCAGGGCAACGGTCCAAACCGCGAAGCTCACGCCCAGCAGCGCGATCAGGGGACGTCGCTGTCCGTTGCTCCTGCCAAGCCCCAGAGCCGCAGCGGCCAACAGCGTGGCCAGCGCGCCGATCGAGATCTCGACAGGCGCGGCCGCGCTCGCAGGCCAGAAGTCGAGCCGCGAGTTGAGGGCGACCACCGTCGCACTGACCGCAAGCGCCAGTCCGGCCAGCGACAGCGTCAACAACAGCTCGCCCTGCGTCTCGGCTGGCGGCCACCGCCCGCGCACGACGGCCATGACGATCAGCAGGCAGGCCGGCAGGTAGAGGACCAGAGGAAAGAAATGACCGTAGGCAGTACCGGTCAGTCCCCTGACCAGCCATTCGATTGGCTCGTCGGCCGAGAACCACGTCACGATGGCGGCGGCAAACCACAGGGCTCCGACCAGGCGCGTGAAGGCAACCAGCGCAAGGAACGGCGTGCACAGCGCCAACCAGGTCAGCAGCCCCTGCCAGGCCTCGCTCTGTAGCTGGTAGACCTGCCCGATCAGCGCGATGTTGCCCAGCACCAGCCCGAACGTCAGCAGCGCGCCGATCTCGCGCGGCCAGGCAAGCTCACGCTGCCAGGAGACGAACACGCCGCCCGCGCAAAGAGCCGTCAGCAGCAGAGCGGCCGCGAGTTTCGCGCTGCCGGGAATCTCTTCCCAATTGGCGGCGACCACCGACACGACGCCGAGCCCGATGGCGAGCGCCCCCATGCCCGACACCGCCCACAGCCAGACCGGCCGGCGATGCGCGGCCTCCCAGGCACTGATGCGCTGCACGGCTGCGTCGTCGATCAGGCCGGCGCCCCGCCACCGCTTCAGGTAGTGCTCGGCGATCACGTTGCCATCTTCACGCAAGGGATCGCGGGCGACAAGCTGCCGCGACGGTCCGCCTCGCCGCGAGGTCGAGCTGTCGATTGCCACCTCGGCTAGGCTTCAAGGGGTCGTTCGAGTTTGATAGAGCTGAGACGTTCGCGGACTTGAATGAGGCAATCGGGAGAAACGACCATGCGACCGAACAAGATCAAGCAGAAGTGGCGCGCCGGGCAGTGGGCGTCGCTGGGCTGGCTCTCGGTGTCCCACGGGTTCACCGCCGAGGTCATGGCCCGCCAGGGCTTCGATGCCCTGTGCGTGGACCTGCAGCACGGCACCTCGGAAATGAAGGACGTCGCTCCCCTGCTGCAGGCGATCTCGCAGACCGACACCGTGCCGGTCGTGCGGGTCGCGTGGAACGACCCGGCGGCCATCATGAAGGCCCTGGATCTCGGCGCCTACGGCATCATCGTGCCGCTGGTGAACAACCGCGAGGAAGCCGCGCGTGCCGTCGCCGCCTGTCGCTATCCGCCGGTCGGCATGCGCTCGTCCGGGCCGGTGCGCGCCGTGCACTATGGCGGCGCCGACTACGTGGCCCATGCCAACGACGAGATCATCGTCATGGCCATGATCGAGACCAAGGAGGGCCTCGCCAACCTCGATGCCATCTGCGCCACACCGGGCCTCGACGCCGTCTATATCGGGCCGGCCGACCTGTCGTTCGCCCTGGGCCTGGTGCCGCGCGGCGACAACCCGGACCCGCTGCATCTCGCCACGTGCGACAAGATCCTGGCGGCGGCGCGCAAGGCCGGCATCAAGTGCGTCATGCACTGCGCCAGCGCGGCGTTCGCCGCCGGCGCGGTGAAGCGCGGCTTCGACATGGTGATGCTGACGTCCGACCTGTCGTGCATGGTCGCGGGCGCCCGCCTGCAGCTCGACGAGCTCAAAGCCAAGACGACCTGACATCTCTCGGCGCGCGGCAGGCGCTCGGGATAGTTCGACGTCTATCGTCGGCAGCGCCACGGGCGTACAGTCGCAGCCACGGGCGTCAAGTCGAGCGATGCCGCAATCCGGCCCTCCCGCTCGCCGACGGCGCGCGCCTCGCGGACCACAGGAACGATTTTCGGGCCTTGTCGGGCAGGCTTTGGTCGCACGCGGGCATGGGCCGGATCAGCCAGGCGCGCGGTATCGGTTGTTGACGGTCCGGTCGCCGGCCAGCCACCGCTGCAGCGTCTGGTGCGCGGTGGCGCGCTGCCAGGCATCGATCTCGCCGACCTCGGGCGGATTCGCCGTGAACTCGACCAGCAGCCCGTCGGGATCGGACGCGTAGATCGACTTGCAATATCCGTGATCCCGCTCGCGCACCTCAATCTGTTCCGCCACGAGGCGCCGCTTGATCGCCTGCAGGGTCGTTTCGCTCACCGCCACGGCGAGGTGCACGTAGAACGGCTGCTGCTGCGCCTTGAACCGGGCCGCGACGTCGGGATCGGCGAACTCGAAGAAGGCCAGCGCTCCGCCATCGCCGATGCCGAAGAAGGTATGCACGAACGAAATCTTTCGCCCGGGAAAGTCGGGCGATTCACCCTGCTCGATCCACGTCGCCACCAGCGGCAATCCCACGATGTCCTCGTAGAAATGTCGGGTGCGCTCCTGGTCGGCGCAGACATAGTCATTGTGATGGAGCCGCATCGGCAACTCGCCGAGGACACGGCTATCGGCGTGCCTGCGGGGTGGCTGGTCATGGCCGTCTTCCTCCTCCGGTCGAGATGACGGGTGGATGTGAGGCTCAAGCTTTGAGTTGCCGGGCGATGAACTCCTTGGCCACCTCGCGCGCCTTGTCCGTCTGGGGACCCGGCTCGGCGACCCATTCGTGGACCGAGTTCTCGAACAGCCGGTAGTCGCACTGGCCGCCCGCCGCCCGGTATGTCTTGGCGAACTTTTCCTGCATCTCGGGCAGCACATTGTCGTCGAGCGCGCCTTGCATGATGAGGAACGGGACCAGGGTCACCTTCTCACCGCGCTCGAGGATCTCCTGCGGATTGCTTTCGTGGATCGTGTCCCAGGGCGAGAAGAACACCTTGTTGTTCTTGATCATCGCCTCGTTGTGGCGGCGCTCGGCGTTCTCGTAGCGCGCGAAAGTGTTGCTGATCGGCGAGCGCATCGCGGCCCAGGCGACCGTGGCGTCGACGTCCGGCGCGGCGGCGAGCGGGATCGAGTTATAGCGCGGATCGCGCGGGCGCATCGCCAGAAGCTCCGCGACATGGCCACCGCTCGACGAGCCGAAGATGCCGAGCTTCGCGACATCGCCGTTCCAGGTCGCCGCCTTGGTCTTGAGCCAGCGCACGGCGTAGTTGGCGTCGGCGATGCAGGCGGGATAGGGCGCCTCGGGCGCCAGCGTCATGTCGGCCGCGACGACCAGCAGGCCGCTCGCCGCCAGCGCGCGGTCCATCGGCTCCTCGGCGAAGCGGTCCTTTCTGTTCCAGGCGCCGCCGTGCAGATCGAGAACCGTCGGGAAGGGGCCCGTGCCCTTCGGCTGATAGATGCGGGCCATCAGCATTCGCCCCGCAGCGTTGCGGCGGAGCTCGACCTCGCTCACCGCGACCTCGAAGCGGGCGCCAGGATCGTAGGCCGGCGTGCCGGCGGCGTGCGCTGTGCCCTGCGCGAACGCCGTCGCGGCGGGCATCGCCATCGCGCCGGCAACCATCTGTTTCAGGACTTCACGTCGAGCCGCTGTCCCCTCGTCCATGTCGCGACCTCCCAAGGCGTCGGGTGCTTCAAGCATAGCGGATTCGACAGGGGACGCGGCGACAATTGCACCGCCGCCGCACAGGTCAACGGACCAATGATTCCAGCCAGCGGCCGAAGCGATCGCCCGCCGTCCGCACGGGCTCGAAGGGATCGGAACGGCGCGGTACGACGGTCGGCGTCGCGCGGGGAGGCGGGTCGGCCCTTGCGGCGCGCGGCGCCGGCTCGGGCGTGGGATCCTCGCGCAGCTGCGCCAGCAGGTCGCGATCGATGACGCCGGTCCGCGGTCGCCCTCGCGCCTGCTGGTAGTGCATGACGGCGCCCGCGGTCATCGCGCCCGCATCGCCGTCGATCGGGCCGGGATTGAAGCCCAGCGATCGCAGCCTCGACTGGACTTCCTTCACTTCGTCGCGCGCCAGCGGAGCCGCGTTTGGCGCCGGCGGGACGGCTGCGGGCTGCCCGGGCGCGCTAGGCTCCAGGCTCGTCGGCGACGGCGACTCGCGATTGGCCGTGTCCGTCGGTGGCAATGTGGGCGAGGCCGCGGCAGCTTGCGTCGGCGAAGCCGCCATCGGTTCCGGCGGCGGTGTCTTCGGCCCTGGTGGCGTCTCTGGCAGAAGCTCTGGCGCCGGCGCGGCAGCCACAGGGGGAGGGACCGCTGCCGGTGGTTGCAGGGCCGCTACTTCGGCGGACGGGGCGGGCTCGGAAGCGGTCGTCGAGGGCGAATCGAACATCGGTACGAGAATGATGAGGGCTGAGCCGACGGCCGCACCGATGGCGAAGCCAAGCAGCAACCTCAGGCGGCGACCGCGTGCGCGGTCATAGGCCTGCATCGCAGCCCGCCGCGCCGCCTTGGCCGCAACCGCGTCGACCTCCTGCCGCTGGGCCGTGCGCGCACCGAGTTGACGCGACAGCCGCGCCATCCACTCCCCGTCCTCGTCGGCTCTACCGTCTGCTTTGAAAGCAACCGGCCGCCCGCCGGGCACGGCGCTTGGTTGCCCACGGCCGAGGCCCGGTTCCACCGGCGTGTGAGCCGCTGGCCGAGCGGATTTGCTCGCGCTCGCCAGGACCCTCTGAAGGCAGTGATCGAGGTCGACCATGCGGTAGGGCTTGCTGAGGAAGACGCCGTAGCCTTTCAGCGCCGCGACATCGCCCTCGGCTGCCGATGCGAGGATCGCCTTGGTGTGTGGATGGCGCTCGCGCAGCCAGCGCAGCAGATGCAATCCGCTTTGCTGGCCACTTTGCTCGCCGGTTGCTTGGCTCGGCGCCTCGAGGTCCGCGAGCACGACGTCGACCGGTCTATGGTCCAGAATGCGGGCCATCTCCTTGCCGTCCGTCGCCTCGACGACATCGACGCCCGATTCGCGCAGGTGCCGCACCGTCAGTGCGCGCTCGGCAACGTCGTCCTGCATCACCAGGACGACAGGCCCGATCGTTTGGGCAGGAGCTTCAGGCATAGGAATCTATCGTCACGCCAATGTGTCGAATCCAAGCCTGACTTTGCAATCGGCGCCAGCGCGTGCTGAGACAAAATTGTGATCGTTTGGCTGTGCTACCGGCCGCAGCCCGTGCCGCGGTCGCAGGCCGGCGTCCGGCTGCCCGTGCTCTCGGCGCGCGCCAAGTCGGCGGCGGCGCCGACGAGGTCGCCCTTCGCCTGCTTGGCCTGCCCGCGGTCGCGATAGGCGTTGCTGAAGTCGGGCTTGAGGCGGATGGCCTGGTCGAAGTCGGCGATGGCGCGATCGAGCGCTCCTTTGTCGGCATAGGCGGTGGCGCGATAGTAGAAGACGACGGCGGACGTCGAATCGAGTCGAATGGCCTCGTCGAAGTCCTGTATGGCGCGGTCGGGGTTGCGCCGTTCGAACAGGTAGGTGAAGCCTCGACCGGCGAAGGCCAGCGCGAAATCCGGGCGCAGACGGATCGCTTCGTCGTAGTCGGCGATGGCGCGGTCGATCGCCCTTTCGCGCAGGCGCCAGGCATCGCCGCGATTGACGTAGGCGCGCGCGAGATCCTGCGGCGTCTCCTTGCGCGCGTCTATCACCGCGGTGCAGGCCTCGAGCATCTGCGGGTCGGGCAGACGCGGCTTGGCCTCGAGGCCGCAGCGTTGCCGTTGCAGCGCGTAGTCGTCTGCGTTCGCCGCACCGGCAAGCGCACCGAGCGCAGCAGCCACGAGCGCGAAGACGAGGCGCATCGTCATGGCGTGAGGAGAGTGCGCGAAGTCACATATCCCCTTGCATCGAAGGCGCATGGTAGGGCCTCAGGGAACGACGTTTCGACCAGCATAGCGTTCGCGGGCGCAGGGGACCAACGCGGGAACCCCTTTCATACCATTGCACGAACGCTACCGTGTGGCTCCTGCAATCGCTGCGGGCGTATGCTGGCCGGATACGACCGATTGGGGAACGCCATGAAGCATCTGGCTTTGGTCGTTGCCGCGCTTAGCTTGGTTGTGGGCGAGCGGGCATTCGCGGCCGACTGGAAGCAGTTTCCGGTATCGAGCTCGGCGAGCGGGACGGCCGGCATCGCTGCCAAGGCGTCGGGCATCGTCGACGACAGGCACGGCACGCGGGCGGCCCAGCTGGTGGTCAGCTGTTCCGATGGCCGCACGAGCGTGTTCATCAGCGCCGAGTACCTGGTGTTCGGCGGCGACGTGGTGCGGGTCGAATACACCATCGACCAAGGGGCCGCGCGGCGAGGGTACTGGAACGTCTGTGCCGGCGACTTGTGCGCCGGCCTCTGGAATGGGGCGAGCATCCCCTTCGTCGAGGCGCTGCTCGACGCCGCCACCCTTCGCATGCGGATGACCCGCGCGTTCGGCGAACCGATCTCGCTGGCGTTCGATGTCCAAGGGGCGCGCCAAGCGCTCACGGAAGTCCGTCGCCAATGCGGCTGGCCGACGCGGTAGGCTTGGAGCGCGGACCTCCCCAGGTCGGGGACTACCCAGACCGAGTCCGCCTTTCTGTCATCCCGAGCGCAGCGGGGGACCTTTCCTGTGGCCTCAAAGGGCCCTCGCTACGCTCGGCATGACAGCGGATCGCTCCAACGAGCACGGCCTACCGCGAATGCTGCGGCCGCAGCGAAAAGCCGCCGACGATGTCGGCCTCGTGCGCCGTGTGCACCACCTCGATGTCGCCGAGCCGCTGCCCGCCGAGTCGCTGCCCGCCGAGCCGCTGGGGGTCGGCTTCGACGCCGACCGCCATTCCGAAAAACTGGTCGGGGCCGTGGCGGTGCCGGGCGTCGCCGGGATCGTGATCGGCGATCTCGAGCCGCGCGCCCGGTGTCGTCTGGCGCAGGATCACCGCATCGGGGAACGGCTTGGCCACGCCCTCGCGCACCAGCGCGAAGCCGCGCTGCCAGCCCTTGGCCATGTAGCGTTCGAAGGGGCCGTGCGGGATGGCGAAATAGAAGCGAGCGAGGTCGATCGGCCAGCCGGCATGGCCGATGGCGAGACCGTTGGGCCCGCGGCCGGCCTGGGCCAGGATGAAGTTGGTCCATAGCGGCTTGGCGTGCGCCATCAGGCTGACGTCGAAGGGGGCGAGGTTGTGCTGGGCGATATGGCGGTCGTAGCGCGGGTTGGAATCGATGGTGAGCGGCACGTTGCCCATCGGCGGAAAGTAGTTCGGCTGCTCGCCCGACAGAACCAGCACCTTCACGCAGGGATGGCCGGCCTTGAGCCAGTCGGCGGGCTGCATGCCGCCGAGATTGACCCCTTGCAGGGCGGTGGCCAGCGCCGTGAAGACCTTGCTGACGTCGAAGCGGAACGCCGCCACGTCGTAGCTCTGCGGCGGCAGGGCGAACTGATCGTAGACGGGGTTGGTGCCCATCGGGTCGAGGTTGGCGAACGACGGCAACGGCACCGCCGGGCTCAAGAAGGTGTTGAAGCACTGCGCGTCGCAGATCACGGTCATCGGGTTGCTGGAGAAGAATGCCCGACCGGCGGGCTCGGTCGCGCACGAATTGCCGACGATGGCGCTGACATAGAATTCCTGGCCCGGCTTGAGATTGGCGAGCGAGGGGATGTGGCCCTGGTCGTCGACCAGGAAGATCTGCGACGTCGCCCAGAAGTTGGCCGGTACGTGGCTGAGCGGCACGCCCTGCGCCTCGCCGTCGCCGGTACGCCGACCGTCGTCGTTCGGGAAGCTCGCCACGAACAACAGCGCGGTCGACGCGCCCGGAAAGACGGGCGGCGGGTTGTTGAACAGCCCCGGCTGGGCGAGCGGAGCATCTTTTGGGCTGTCATCCGGCTTGCCGTTGGCGATCCAGTTGCCGAACGCGGTGAGCAAGGGCGGCGGGCTGCCGTTGTTGAATTCCAGCCAAAGCGGGTCGAGCTGGGTGCCGAGCGCCGGCGGCGGCTGCACCTGCTCGGGCGGCGGCATGACCGGCCACATGTTGGCGCCGACCGGGATGTTGTTGGGAATCGTGCCGGGCGCGCCCAGCGAGGCGCTCAGCATCTGGAAGATCGGGCTGTCGGCCGGGACGTTGGTCGGCGCCAGCGGCGCGAGGCCCGCCAGTCCAGCCGGTGCGGCATTTCCCAGCGTGCCCATAAGGCCGTGCGGATCGTTCGGCGACAGCAGGCTGAAGCCGCCCATCGGGTTGGCGAGGTCCATATGCCCGCCGGTCGAAGGACCGAAGCCGGAGTAGAACGAGGCCTGAAGCCGCTTGAAGATGGCGTAGTTGAAGCTGGTGCTGCCCGGCATGCCCGCCCCCGTTCAGCCGGAAATATCGTGCGAGTAAACTATGACAGATTTTCGCGCATAAGTCGACCGCTCATTCGCTCGGAGCGGTGCCGCCTCATGCTCTTCAGTGGAGCGCGGACCTCCTGGTCCGCAGCTTATGAGCGGACCGGGAGGTCCGCGCTCCAATGAGCGCCACTGGAGTGGTGCTCTCCCAGCCAAGACCCCATGAGGGTGCGGAACGTCGCCCTTCAGCCCTTCGTCCAGAAGTGTTGCAGGTCGCGGCCGAAGTAGTCGGACTCGTGGCCGCAGACCGAGCACTTGGCCTGGACGTGGGCGTCGTCGGGGATCTTCTGCTGCGGGCCGCGCGAGGGGGCGAAGAGCATGGCGGTTCCGCATCTCCTACACTTCGCGCCGAGACACCATTGACCGAAGCCCGACCTGTGCTCGCCGGTGGCCATGAGGATCGTGGGAGAAAACGGCGCCGGCATGGGGCGGTGTGGCAAACCTCGAAGGACTCGCGGATTCCTGAACTGTAGGCCTTGGCAGCTTACGCGGTCCTTTCGGTCCAGTCAGCGCGGGGGACGTTCCCGTCCGCGAAGGAACAAGGCCGCGACGTTGGCGTGCGTCTGGTCGGCGGTATCGCGGATCGACAGGCCCCAGGTCCAGTTTTTCGGGACGTAGTAGCCCGCCTTATGGACGTCGGCGCAGTAGCGCTTGAACTCGGCCATGTATTCCAGGGTGACGACGTCGCTGTAGCGCGCCAGCGGGCTGTCGCCGCGCAGCGCTTGGACAGGATGGAAGGCGGTCAAGGGGAAGCCGTCCTGCTCGAGCCACATTGTCTGGGCTTCGAGGGCGCCGAAGGCGAGGTTCCGGTGCGACTCGGCGTTGTGGTGCACGCGCCGCAGCGCGGCGCGGTCGCCGATCGCGCCCATCTTGGCGTTGAGGATGTTGATCGCGTTCAGGATGCGCGGCGTCACGTTGCCCATGTCGTCGTGCTCGTCGTACTTGGCCCTCTTGTCGACCTTGGGCGTCGGTGCGCCGGTGGCCAGCCTCATGTCGAGGACCTTGTCGAGGAAGCTCGTCCCGCCGAATGCCTGCCCGGCGCTCAGGGCGCCACCGTTGAGCCGGATGGCGGGCTTCCTGATCTCCTTGTTCTCAGGGCGCATCGAGCGGTCCATGTAGGTGCGCCAGGGCGGGCAGACGGCCATCAGGTCGTAGTCGCCGGTCATCGGCCGGCGCTCGGCGCCGACCTCTTCGGACACCATCACTTCGAGCGGCGGCAGCCTGGCGATGTCGAGCTTGCCGGAGCGCACGGCGTCGAGCAGCAGGAAGAGGTTGGTCGCCGCCCGCGCCGAGCCCAGCATGCCTTCGAGGACGTCCGGCTTGAGGATGAGGATGTCGTAGGCGTCGTCGTCGCGCCGGGCGAGAAAGCGGTAGGTCTTCTGGTCCCGAGGGCGCGTGCAGACCAGGACATAGTCCTGGCGATCGGGCACCTGCACCAGCTCGTCGAGCGCGGTGCGTCGGGGGACCTCGCAGGCGCGGTGCCGTTGCAGTTGCAGCTGGGCCAGGGTGAGGCGCAGCACGGACTTGCTGGCAAAGCCGCTCTCCAGCCCGAAGTCGTTGTAGCGGGTGGACTTCCTCGCTTCCGCCTCGTCATGGCCGAGCTTGCAGTACTCGCCGTCGTAGGGCACGAAGCCCGCCATCGGGCCCCAGTCGGAGCTCTTGCCCTTGACGTGGAAATTCTTGGATGGGAAGGGCGGATCGGCTTCGAGCCAACGTTTCGACCACGGCCCGGTCGAACGGAAGATGATGATCTCGTTGAGCTCGTTGGCCGCCATCTGGCAGGCGCGCATGTCTCGCAGCGGCATGCCGTTCTCGGCGTCGTCATGCGACGCCGCAATCCCGACTTTCATGACTCCCACCTCGCTCCGGTCGAACCGCGTCGCTACGTCATCGGCTCAACCCGCTTCCCACACCTTCCCAACATCGACCGCCCCCTACATCGACCAACTGGGCCGACCAGGATCGGGCGCTACTGCTGCGCCTCGCCGTCCAGGGGCTTGAACTGGAACTGCGCGCCCGATCCGGGGAAAGAGCCGCACGCTGCCGCTGCCGTCGTTCCCTGCGGAACCAAGACATGGATCTTGGTATGTCCGTCGAACACGATCTTGCGCAGCTGGTCCTGACGGCCGCCCCAGCGGATCAGGAGAAACTCCGTGCCCTGGCCCTCACGGCACACGTCGCCGAAGGTGGCCCAGCCGCCGCGCATCTGCGAGGTATCGCGGGCCTCCGCGGCGGCGGCCATGCCGAGCGACAGCAGGGCGAGCGAAAGCGGATACGACACGGAATGGAGCAGGCCTTGGCGCGTCATGAGGAATCCGAAACAGTTGTCTCTTGAGGAGAACCTAGCCGATCGTTTGCAAGAACGCAGTGAGTTTCAACACTTTGCGAATCGAAGCGCTGCTGTAATGTGTCGTGAAGGCGCCGACAGGCGGGAACGGGGGATGCCTTGATTGAGATGAGAACGTCGATCTTCGCCGCAGCTGCGGCACTTGGGGGCCTGTTGCTGGCCAATGCAATCTCTCCCCCGGCGCAAGCAAATCCGTTCTTTGCCCAGGAGACGGGCCGCAGCTGCGTGAGCTGCCACATGGCGGGCCAGGAGCAACGCGGCGAGCAAGGCCTCAATGCGACGGGCAAGACCTTCAAGAACTGCGGCTTCAAGTTCGACTGCGGGGCTGCGGCGGCGCCGCAGGCACCGGCGGGAAAGACCACCCAGTCGGCGGAAGGATACGCCCTCTTCCACGACCGGTGCGGATCGGGCCAGGGTGCGCCCTATCTCGTCATTCGCATGTCCGGCTGGCCGGAGAATCCCTTCAAGTTCACCATGGAGCGCGGCGGCTCTCTCCGCATCTTCCTGACGCGCGGGACGACATACGCGTCCAGCTGCGGCCACCTCCCGCCCGACGAGGGGCCGTGGAACTACCCCAAGCTCGATGATTAGGGCCAGCTCGGCCGGACGCCTTATACCCTTACATTCGCACGACCACCCGCTCGGCTGGTTCCAGCCGAGCGGGTGCTGTGAAGCTCAGCGTTCGCAACTGTCCAATGGCGCATGGGCCAACGACGCCATGTTCAGGCAATCGGTGACGCTGCGGTATGCCCGGGGATTGAAGGCGGGCGCCGCCGCAGTGCTGGTGCCGTAGACGGTCGGGCCGACATAGACGTTCGCCGTCGCAGTCGTGCTCCAGCCGCCGCGGAACTCCGAGGTCGTACCGTTGGCGGGGTCGATCCCGTTCACGGCCTGGCTCGGGATGTTGATCGGCATGACGCCGGCAACGCCGGTTGCACCCGGATCCGTGCCCGACCGTCGGGCTTGCTCACCCGCGACGAAATCCGCTTCGGCGCTGTTGGTGCTGATGCTGCCTTCGCTGATCCCGGTCCCCGGGGCCGCGCCGGCGTTGGCACCAGCACCGGCGCCCACGCCATTGCTGCCGGCGGTCTGGCAGTCCCATAAGTTGGTCGTCGGCGACATGGCGGTCGAGCTGGCGGTGTCGGGTGACCGAGCCTGCGCGCTCGCCATCAGCAAGGGGCAGACGATCACTTGGGCCGACAGCGCGACCGCAAACAACAAGGATTTGGACATGGCAATCTCCAGAGGTGATGACGCGTTTCCTGTGAAACAGGGTCACACCGCGGTCGTTGCCCGCAACGACGGTGAACTGCGACGCGGCGAAGAAGCGCGCTCCGACGCATCGTCAGAAGGCGTACAGGCCCGATCCGAAGCGGCCGCGTCGCCTATGGCAGGCAGACGTCAAGCTGCTGCGACATCCACCAGGACGAAGCCTTCCTTACGGACGGCGTCGGCAAGTCGGTCATCGAGCATGACGAGCTGAAGCAAGGACGGCCGACGTTCGGCGGCGATGAACGCCACGGCAAGTTGCAAGGCGTCGGCGGTACGCAACGAGTGGACCCGAAGAAAACGGATCGCCGTTTCTCGCATCAGTTGCGGCTGGAACCGGTCACCCAGGGATGTGACGAGGACGGTCGCCTGGATGGACAAAACCAGGAAGAGCGATTGCCGCGGGTCGCTAAAAGCGCGGCGTCAGTCCGCACGACCGTGCCGTGCGGTCCTGCGCCACTGCCTGAGGGCAAGCGCGATCGCCGGTGGAACGAGGCAAAGGAAGCTGACGATCAATCCGAAGCTGGTGAACATGCAGTCCCAGCCCTTAACCTTGCCGCTGAGGCAGTCATACTGATCGATCGAATAGCCGACGCCGACCAGGAACACCGGGTTGGCGAGGGTCGCGACTGACCAAAGCTTCCAGCCGTCAGCGTCGAGCCCCGGCCACCAGGAGCAGACGAAGGCCGCAAAGCCGGCACCAGCTACCATGACCGCGGCGAAGAGCACGGTACCTTGCGGGTTGAGAACGGTGCCCGCCGGGGCGACGCCGATCAGCAGGGCGCTGCCGAGCATTCCACAGACGAAGAGGCTGACGCGCATGTCGCAGTATTAGACTCCCGGAACTGGCCAGCCTCAAGCACGCTGGGTAAGCTCCCGCCGCCAGCCGGGGAGGCAGTCATGAAGGGTAGCTACGTCACCGTCACCGCCAGGGACGGCGGCCGCTTCAAAGCCTATCTCGCCAAGCCTGAGAAGGGCAGTGGCCCGGGGATCGTGCTCCTGCAGGAGATCTTCGGCGTCAACGCCTACATCCGCGACGTCGCCGACTACTACGCCGAGGAAGGCTATGTCGTGCTGGCTCCCGACCTCTTCTGGCGCCTCGAGCCCGGCGTCGAGCTCGGCGAGGCTCAGTTCGAGAAGGCTTTCGACCTCTACCAGAAGTTCGACGTGCCCAACTCGGTCGAGGACATTGCGGCCAGCGTCGCGGCGTTGCGCGCCGAGCCGGCCTGCGTCGGCAAGGTCGGCGCGTTAGGCTTCTGCCTCGGCGGCGCGCTCGCCTATCTCGCCGCGGCGCATTGCGGCGTCGATTGCGCGGTCGGCTATTACGGCGTCGGCATCGAGAAGATGCTCGATTTGGCGCCGCGCATAAAATGCCCATTGGTGCTGCACTTCGCCGCCGAGGACAAGTTCGTGCCGGAGGCCGCGCGCGAAGCGGTCAAGGCGGCGTTCGCCGGCGACCCGACTGTCGAGGTCTATGTCTACCCCGGGGTGGACCACGCCTTCGCCCGGCCGGGCGGGCACGCCTATGACAAGCCGGCGGCGATGATGGCCCATTCGCGCTCGATCGCGCTGTTCCGTCGCGTCATGGGCCCCCACCTCGACCTCAGCGCGCTGTGGGACCAGCACTGCTACCACGAGTTCGTCACCCGCGACGTCGACGCCACGATGGCGACCATGGTGGCCGCACCGTACGTCAACCACGTGCCGACCATGACCGGCGGCGTCGGCCAGCGTGAGCTCGCCCGCTTCTATCGCCACCACTTCATCCCGACGACGCCGGCCGACACCAAGCTGATCCCGATCTCGCGCACCATCGGCGCCGACCGCGTGGTCGACGAGATGCTGTTCTGCTTCACCCACGACATCGAGATCGACTGGATGCTGCCCGGGCTCAGGCCCAGCGGAAAATACGTCGAGATCCCGCTAGTGGCCATCATCTGCTTCAGGGGCGGAAAGCTCTACAACGAGCACATCTACTGGGACCAGGCCTCGGTGCTGGTCCAGATCGGCGCGCTCGACGCCAAGGGCCTGCCCGTCGCCGGGCTCGACACGGCCAAGAAGCTTTTGGACGAATCGCTGCCGTCGAACGGGCTCATGAAGAAGTGGGCGGAAAGCGCCGCGAAATAGGGGAGAGCGAGCCATGCAGATCAACGGCAGCGTGGCGCTGGTGAGCGGCGCCAACCGCGGCATCGGCCGCTCCTTCGTCGAGGCGCTGCTGGCACGCGGCGCCGCCAAGGTCTATGCCGGCGCGCGCCAGCCCGAGCGGTTGGCCGACCTCGTCGATGCCGGCAAAGGCAGGCTCGTGCCGCTGAAGCTCGACATCACCCAGCCGGCCGACATCGCCGCCGCTGCCGGCCGCTGCCGCGACGTGACGCTCCTGGTCAACAATGCAGGGATCAACCTGCAGGCCGGCCTGATTGCTGCCCACGACCTCGCGGCGGCGCGGGCCGAGATGGAGACCAACTATTTCGGGCCGCTCGCGATGTGCCGTGCCTTCGCGCCGATCCTCCAAGGCAACGGCGGGGGAGCCGTGATCAACATGCTGTCGATCCTGGCCCGGGTGAACCTGCCGATGTACGGCTCGTTGTCGGCCTCGAAGGCGGCCGCCCTGTCGCTGACCCAGGGTGTTCGGGCCGAGCTCGCCACGCACGGCACCTTGGTGGTGGCCGTCATGCCCGGCGCGGTCGACACCGAGATGGAGCGCAACTTCCCGCCGCCCAAGCTTGCGCCGGCCGAGGCGGCGCGCGCCGCGCTCGACGCCGTCGAGCAGGGTGCCGAAGAGGTCTACCCAGGCGATATGGCAAGCGGCATGAGCCAGGGACTGGCGGCCGACGCCAAAGCGGTCGAGAAGGATCTCGCGAAGTATCTGCCAGCCTGAGCGCTGCGCTCAGAGCCGCAGCACCCTTCCGGATCGCACGCAATTTGCACGCTCATGGTCTGACGTGCGCGGGACGCGCGCGGTCCGAAAGAGCATGAGCGCGGAGCTGAAGCTCCGCGCTCATGCAAGATGACGTTCGTCAGCCCACGTGGATCGCGACGCGGCGGTTCTTGGCCTGATTGACCTGCTGCGCCGTCGGCACCAGCAGGCCCGCCTCGCCCTCGCCGACGATGTTAACCTGTTGCGCCGGCACGCCGTTGGCGATCAGGCCGTCCCGTACGGCGTTCGCGCGCTTCACGGAGAGCTGCTGATTGTAAGCAACCGGGCCGGTGGTGTCGGTGAAGCCGACCACCGTCACCTTGGCGCTGGGCATCCCCTTGGCAACGTTCGCCGCCTCGGTGATGGTCGCCGCGGCGTCCGGATCGATCTTCGTGCTGTTCAACCCGAAGAAGACCATCCAGTCCTTCGGTGGCGGTGGCGGTGGCGCTGGCGGCGTAGCAGCCATTTGCGGCCCCGACTGGCACGCAGCAGCAAGAGACGCGATTCCGAGGATCATGAATTGACGTTTCAGCATACGAGGTCCCCCCGTTTGTCCGCTGAAGCCGCAAGCCTGGTCTGCCTCGGTTTGCCCCCTAAAGCAGGACCCAACGCGAACTTCAAAGCAGCAACTAGACTAAAGGTTTTGAAGCGACAGGGCAATCCGACTTAGCGCCCTCCGTGCACGGTGGTGACTGCCGAGGGGGAATTTCTGCGCCTCGGCGCAATTGGCATCGCAAGTGATTCGCAGAGCAAGGCGCTCTTGCTGGGGTACAGCGGCGTCCGCTCGCGCGGCCAGTGCCGGAATGGCGATCAGGGGGGAGCCGCCGCTTGCTTCGGGCGGCGCCGGAAATGCCGGACGTCGGTGTCGCCCGAGGCATAGACGCGCGCGACCTCGTAAAAGCCGAGCTTGTGCAGGTGGAGCGTCAGGGCCTGCTGCGACGACGTGTCCCGTATCTCGCCGAAGCGCGACAGATCCACGATCAAATGATCGAACAGCGCCAGCGAGCGCAGGACGCGCGCGAACGCCTCCATCATGAGCGTGCTGGTCACGTTGGTCGAGACCAACACCGATTCGCCGGTGAACTCGAGCCATTCGAGGCGCAGCACGTCGGGGAAGAAGCCGTAGACCAGCGACAGATTGCCAGTGTCGGCGCCACGCTGGGTCAGCGCCACGGCGAGCGTCGAGGCGCCGGCGTAGCGGCCGGCATCCGATTCGAAGCCCAGGGTGCGAAAGCCGCTGAGCGCCAGGCACAGGCTGAGCTCGCCGAAGCCAAAGCCGAGCTCGAAGAAGCGGGCATCGCGGGTGAAGTGCCCGCGGGCATATTCGGCAATCGCCAGGTCCGATGCCTGGACAAGCTCGCCCTGGGCCAGCCTGGTACCGTAGTAGTCGCCGGCCGAGCGCTGGTGCTGCGGGTCGGCCTCGACCCATTGGCGCAGCGTCGATACGGCGAACTGGTTGAGGCCGTCCAGGCCGACCGGCGGCAGGGCCTTGTCGGCTTCGGCCGCGGGCGGCGGCGTCTGGAGCATGCGCGGCGGCGCTGGCGGCAGCTGCTCCGGTTGATGGGCCGAGCCTTGGCGATTGGCCGGGCCGTCCAACGTATCGAGCCCGTAAAATCGCATCTCGCCGATGGCGGGTGAAGCGACGTGCTCGTAGATCTCGCGCAGCGCCCGGCTCTGCCCCACGGCCACGGCGGCACGGACCCTGGCAGAGTACACCGTGGGAGGCGCGAAGAAGATCTTGCCGAGCACCGGCGACAGCTCGAGGAAGGCGATGAATGCCTTGATCAGGTACGACATCTGCGAAATGCCCGATCCCCTGACCGGGTCCTGACGCAGTTCGTCGAGGACCCTGATGCGGATCATCGGATCGTCACGCAGCGGACGCCATGTGCCGTCGCGCTTGAGCTCCGCCTCGTAGCCCGAGACCAGCGCCGGCCGTTGCGCCTCGAAGGCGGCGGCTTCGGCCCGCAGCGTCGCGATTTCCCGGCGCTTGGCGTCGATCTGCGCCGCATCCGCCGCGTTGCGTTGCTTCAAGAGCTCGCTCGCCTTGTCGTCCTGCTCCTGCGCGCTGCGCTGCAGGCGCTCGATGTCGTTGCGCAGGGCCACATTGGCCTCACGCGTCTCCTTGACGGTGAGGACGAGGTCGTTGCAAACGCTGCCCGGCTCGCAGCCCGGGCGACCGGTGCGGTAGGGCTTGTCCTTCAGCCCGTAGCGCTCGGAATAGATGTCCTCGTTCAGGTCGCGGATGCGCTTTTCGTTCTCGGCAAGCGTTCCCTCGAGCATCGTGATGCGGGTTCGCGCGTCGGCAGCGTTGCGACGCAGGGTCTCGTACTCGTCCTGCTCGGTGCGCGACACGAACCCCTTCTGCATCGAGGCGATCTCGCCGTCGAGGCGGGCGATGCGCTCGGTGTAGGCCGCGCGCTTCCCGTCCAGCTCCTTCTCGAAGTCGGCGAGCCTGTCGCGAAAAGGCTGGTTTTCAGAGTAGTTGTCGGCGGTCAGCCGCTCGCGAATGGCGCCATCGAAGGCAGCGATCTCGGCGAACACCGACAAGGTGTAGGCGATGGCGAGCGAGATCAGGAGCCGCAGCGACAGGCGCCAGAAGGGGCGCGCGGCGGCGAGCACGCCCTGCAACAGGGTCTTGCGGCCGCGATGGAGCTCGCGGACCTCGTGCAGCATGGCGACCGTGAACCAGTCGAACTGGAACAGAGCTCGGTCGAACATCATCAGCACGGCCGCCACGACCAGGGCGACGAGCACGCGGCTGTAGAGCTCCGGAAGGAAGTAGCCCACCGAATAGAGCGTCAGCCCGAACACCACGAAGAAATTGAGCACCAGCGCCAGCCCGAGATGCGCGGCCCAGATGCGATCGGTGACCGGGCACTCCTCGAGCGCGGCGGGATCGACGCCGGCGATCCGACAGAACAACCTGTGCAATATCGACAATTCCCCGTGGACAAGATCGTCCGGCGCGCGTCGTGCCGATTCTCCCGACACGCGGAGCGCCTGGGCTGGCGCGCTCACTGCGCTACGCCGGACTTGTCGCGAACACTAGCATGGCACCCCGCAGCAAGCTTCATTTGATCCGGCACCCGCTCCGTCCAGCCGCAACGCGGGATGGTGCCGGCCGACGATGACCGCACCATGAATTCGCCTTTGCGACGCCGCAATGCGGCAGCAGACAGCACGCCCCGCGTGGGGCGGGGGTGGCCGAAGGCCAGTGTGTGGAGAAGAAGTGTTGAGCAAGACGGATGGTCCCCGCGAAGGGGCGACGGTGACGATGGTGCTCACGGTCGCCTACCTGGGGCTGATGTTGTGGTGCTTGTGGGTCGCGATCGGCGAGCGAGACAGCTGGACGAAGGAATGCCGTCAGCACAGCAACGACTGTCGGACGGCCGCCATCGTCCAACGCTAGCGAGTGACCCTTCCCGTCATCCCGACCGGAGCGCGAAGCGCGAAGCGGAGGGACCTTTCAGTTTCTAGGCGATACAAAAAGGTCCCTCCACTTCGCCTCGCTTCGCTCGGCTCCGGTCGGGATGACGGATGGATGCCGAGCGGCAAGCCCTGCAATCAAAGGCCCCGCGCATGGGGTAATTGCGCGGGGCCGGATCGGCTCGCTGTGGGGTGTGGGAGAGGGCGAGGCGATCGGCCAAGAGTAGGCCCGCTTTGCCCGCTCAAAAAAACTCACGTCCCCGCGACCGCAATTTGATGACCCTCCGGTTCTACGGCTGCCCCTGGGGATCGATGGTTCCTTTGCGCAGGATGACGTTGCCATAGAACCGGCGCTCGCCGGTTTGCACCACCGCGAAGGCGGCGCGCGCACGGGCATAGAAGGCGTGGCGCTCGAGGTAATGCAGGTCGACCGCAGGCTGGCCCCTGAGGCTCACCAGGGCGGCAATTTCGCCGTGGATCGGCTCGCGGCGCGTGGGATCGCCGACCACCTCCATGGCCGCCGCGGCGTGAGGCTCGGTGCGATCGAGCGGCAGGATGCCCAGGAGCGCCGTGAGCAGGTGCGCAAGATCGCTGCCTTCGGCGCGGATCAATCGGCGCGCCATTGCCGCCGCCGGGAAGTTGGCGTCGGCCAGCACGATGTCGTCACCGTGCCCCATGGCGCGCAAGGCGTGCAGAAGCTCGGGTCCCAAAATCGGATCCAGACCGATCAGCATGTCTTGCCTCCGATCGTGAGGCGATAGGCCTCGATTGCGTTGCTGCCCCAGATTTTCGCGCCGGCGGCCGCGCCGACGCTTTGCAGGCATGTCTCGGCCGCCGTCTTGACCCGCCGGTAGTCGGCGGCCAGCAGGCAGACCGGCCAATCGGAGCCGAACATCAGCCGATGCTCGCCGAAGGCGTTCCAGATGTGGCGCACTGCCGGAACCAGTTGCTCAGCCGTCCAGCGGTGCCAGTCGGTCTCGGTGACAAGGCCGGAAAGCTTGCACCAGACATTCGGCAGTTCGGCCAGTCGCGCAGTCCCGGCAAACCAGGTCCCGGCGATGCCCGAGGCGATCGCGGGCTTCGCCGCATGATCCAGGACGAACCGGCCGCGCGGGAAGGCGCGCGCCACTTCCAGGGCAGCGGGAAGCTCGCGCGTGCGCACGAGAAGATCGTAGGCGAGACCGCGATCGAACACGGCGGCAAGCCCACGCTGAACATCGGCGCGCGCGAGCCAGCACGGGTCGGCTTCGTCGTGCACCTGATGGCGGATGCCGACCAGCTTGTGGTGACGCCCGAGCTGATCGAGCGTGGCGTCGATGGTGGGGGCCGTGAGGTCGACCCAACCGACGACCCCGGCGACGAAGGGCGTCCGTTCAGCGATGGCGAGGAAGGCCTCGGTCTCTTCAACCGAGGAGCAACACTGCACGACGATGGTGGCGTCCACGCCGTTGGCCGCGATCAACGGCGCAAGATCGGTTGGTCCGAACGGACGGCGCAGCGGCGCCATTTCAGGGCCCTGCATCCAGGGATAGTCGAAACGGGCCGGATCCCAGAAATGGTGATGGGCGTCAACGACGAGTTGGTTCACGCATTGACTCCCGGCAACGGCGTTCGCGGATCGACGAGGCTCTGGCGGCGCAGCGCGTGCCAGAAGCCGACCGGGATTGGCTGGGCCGCAAGCGTAACGCTCTCTTCGATTTCCGCCGGTGCGCGGGCACCGAGCACGGCCCCGGTCACGACCGAATGAGCGAGCGCGAATTGGATGGCCGCTGCCTTCAGCTCAATGCCATGCTCGCGGCAAAGCACTTTTAAGCGCTGGGCGCGCGCCAACAGATCGGCACTTGCTTCCCGATAGTCGAACGTCGCTCCAGCGCGCGGGTCGGCCAGGATGCCGCTGTTGTAGACGCCGCCCAGTACGATGCCCATGCCGCGCTCGGCGCAGACCGGGAACAGGTCCTGCAGGGCGCCCTGGTCGAGCAGGGTGTAGCGGCCGGCCAGCAGGAAGCCGTCGAACGGCGCGGCAGCAGCGAAGCGCGCCAGCATCTCGTGCTGGTTCATGCCGGCGCCGATCGCGCCCACGACCTTCTCGCGGCGCAGGCGCTCGAGCGCCGGGAAGGCGCCTTTCAGCGCCGCCTCGTAGTGCTCGTCCGGGTCGTGGATGTAGAGGATGTCGACGCGGTCGAGGTCGAGCCGCTCGAGGCTCTCCTCGACCGAGCGCAGCACGGCATCATGGCTGAAGTCGAATACGGCGCGTTCGGGCGGCGTGCCCTTGTATAAGCGATCAGGCCGAGGATCGTCGCCGCGAATGCGGCGCAGCAGGCGGCCGACCTTGGTCGAGAGCACGAAAGAGTCGCGCGGCTTGGTGCGCAGGAACCGACCGAGCCGCTGCTCGGCCAGGCCGTAGCCGTACAGTGGGGCGGTGTCGAAGTAGCGGATGCCGAGCGCCCAAGCGCGCTCGATCGTGGCCTCGGCGTCGGCATCGCTCACCGGCTCGAACAGCCCGCCGAGCGGCGCCGAGCCGAGACCGAGCCGGGTGATCTCGACCGCCGAGCGGCCCAACCGTGCGCATGGAATGGAGGCGGTTTGCGACGTCATGCGATCGAGCATAGCCCCGACCGGATTTATGGGCAGCAGGTGGACGGGTCGTCAGAACGGCCGGCCGAGCGCGTAGCCCACGGCAGTGGCCAACGCCGCGCCCGCGGCGGCGTGGCCGCGCTCGTTCCAGTGCCCGTCGGCCGGAAAGTACAGGGCGGCGCCGCCATCGGCGCGCAATGTCGGGATGAGATCGATCGGGCTCGTGCCGCGCTTGGCGAACAGCGATGCCAGGCGCTTGGTGGGCAAGCCCGGGTCGACGCCGGCCGGCGCGGCCTTGCCATTCCAGCCGACATGGCTCCAGGTAGTGCCGCCCACCTCGACGGAAGTCGGGATCAGGAATGGGACGTAGGCGACGCCGGCGCCGCGCAGATAGGCGACCGTCTCGCCGATCAGCGCGTCGGTGCGGCGCCACAGCTCCGCATCGGCGATCGATCCCGGTCGCATGTACTCGACCCACGTTGCCGCCTGGCGGCGCAGGTCGCGATTGAGCAGCGAGCGTGCCAGCAGGGCCGCGAGCTGCGAGCCGAGCGGCGGATCGTCGACCCAGTCGGAGTGGAAGCGCAACACGCCGGTGTCGTCGACGCGCAGACTCGGCGCCTCGACGGCGACGAGCGCGCCGTCGCGGTCGCGCACCTCGCGATGATTGTAGAGGGTGCGCACGTGCAGCCAGTAAAAGCCCTGCACCACGACGGCTGGCCGGTGGCGCGCGACCAGCTCCTTCAAGAGCACCAGCTGCTGGTCGAAGGCGTACATCCAATGGCCGGCATTGACGATGCGCACGTCGCCCAGCGTCCGGCCGACGACCTCGGAGAAGCGGCGTTGCTGGTCGACACCCCAGCCGAAGGTGAAGGAGTCGCCGACGAACAGCACGACAGGTCCGCCGCTGTTCGAGGCGCCATCCGAGGCGCCATTCGAGAAGGGGGCGGAGCGCAGGCCCTCGCCGTTGGTGCGGATCGCCATGTCGAATTCGGGCGCATGGTAGGTGAGCGCGACATCGGGCCGATAGCGCCAGACCGTGGCGGCGTCGGGCCGGCACATCGGCAGCTGCTCGTCGGCCTGCACGCCGCCTGCGAGGGCGCGCGCCGCGATCTCGGCGCCGCCCAGCACCAGGACGATCGCCACGATGTTGAAGGCGGCGACAAAAGCCCAGCGGGGGCCCCAGCGCGTCGTCTTGCTCGGCTTGCTCATCTCGGTCCGACATCCGATATGGTTCGAGGATGCAGGGCCTGGCAAACGAAATCGTCGCCTTGGCGGCGCCCCTGAGGCAACGGCCGTAACGATGCTCGCCTTCCTGGGTGACGCCTACTCGCTGGCCTATGGGCTGGTGAACGCGCTCTTGATCCGCTTGACCTACCCGGCCGCGACCTGCGTCTTGTTCCTGGCCGCGGAATGGGCGTTGCCGCACGACCGCAACTCGCTTGCCTCCTATCGCCGAGCGGCGGTCTTCTGGACGGCGGCCATCGCGTTCAACACCCTGGTGCTCAAGGCGCTGGAAGGCACCATGGGCGCGCTGCAGATCCCGCCGTTGGCCGTGCTCGACTTGCGCCCGCTCACCGAATCGCCATCGCTCGGCCTGCGCCTCGCCGGCTGGCTTTCGGCGGCGATCGGCATCGCGATCGTCGGCAACTTCTTCTACTACTGGTTCCATCGCGCCCAGCATCGCTTCGGCTGGCTATGGCGCTTCCACAGCATCCATCACTCGATCACCGAGCTCAGCGCCACGGCGAGCTACCACCATGTGACCGAGGATCTCTTCCAGTACGTCGCCGTGACGATCCCCATGGCGGTGCTGCTCGGCGTCCAGTCGGGACCGGTGCCGTGGCTGGTGCTGGTGCTGGCCGGAGCGCAGGCCTTTTACATTCACTCCTCGGCCAAGCTCGATATCGGGCCGCTGCGCTACCTCCTGTGCGACAACCGCTTTCATCGCATCCATCATTCGCGCGACGCCCTGCACCGCGATCGAAACTTCGGGACGGTGAGCCCGATGTGGGACGTGTTGTTCGGCACGGCGTGGTTTCCGCGGCGGGGCGAATGGCCGGCGGTCGGGCTGGACGAGATCGGCGAGCCGCGGACCGTGTGGGCATACCTGCTGGCACCGTTCCGCGAGCCGGCCGCGCCGTCCGGTCAGGGAGTGGCGAACAGGCGTGCGAGGTCCGTCGCGTAGACCCAGCCGGTATCGGTCGAGGGATGGTGGTTGGGATCGTAGCCGCCGAGATAGATCGTGCGCCGCGCGGCGGCGGCGAACGGCGAGAGCGCGGCGGTGTAGATCGCCACCAGTTCCGGCTGGCCGGGTCGGTAACGGCCGTTCGCGTCGCCGATCCGCCAATGAGCGAGCGGATCGCGCATCGCGTAGAGCGCCCCGGCATAGAAGCCGCCGTTTGCCGTGCGCTGGTTGCGCGCGGTGAGCGGCAGCGAAGCGGCGCCCGTCAAGAAGGTCTCCAGGCCGATCAGGTGCCACGGCGTGCCGGTCGCGGGGTCGGTGAGCGGCGTGAATTCGCTGTAGGCACCGAAAGCGTAGTGTACCCGCGCACCGTCGAGATGACGGCTGATCAGCTCGGAGAGGCACGTCTCGATGAGGCGCGTGTAGGAGCCGGTGGGCTGTGGATCGAGACGGAAGATGCAGCCCTGCGAGTTGCTGCCTCGATTCCACACGAAGATCAGCGATTGCTTGCCGGCGACGGGACCTTGGATGGCGCTCAGCCCGCGGATGCCGCCGATGCTCTGGAAGGTGGCTCGGTTGGTCGAGGCGTCGACCTCGCCCGACAAATCGGCCACCGGCATCCAGCGCGGCGAGGGACCGTCGACGCGGCGGAAGATCTGGGCGCCGGCGGCGAAGAACAGGCCGTCGTTGGTCTCGACGATCGCGAGCGTGCGAGTCGCCGTCGGTCCGAACTCGGGTGCGGATGACCAGACGAAGGTGTGGTGCGTCGCATCGTACTGGCCGGTGAACAGGCCCAGCACGCCGACCGAGACGAACAGCTGCTCGCGCCCCGTGACGCGGTCGCGATAGACGGCCGCGGCGCGGACCGAGTTGTCCTCGCCATTGCGGCCGGTGTTGCCACTGATGATGTTGCTGCGCGTCCAGGCGCCGGTCTGGTCGTTGCGCACGAACAGGCCGACGCCGCCCGCCCCGGAGCCGTCGTAGGTGGCGGCGATCAGCAGCGTCTCGGGCGCCGGCAACGGTCGGCCACTCGAGTCCTGGGTGACGGTCACGGATTTCAGGAGCTCGGTCCGCAAGTGGCGCGGCCCCAGCTCGAAATCGACCGACCAGGGCTCGCTCGGCGCCGAGAGCCGCAGCACTTGGCTCCAGCCGAAGTTGGGGTTGCTGCCCCCATACCAGACGTTGTGGTTGTCCATCCAGTAGCCGTTGGCGGCGTAGAGGCTACCCTTGTGCGGCACGAGATGGATGATCTGGCTGCCGCCGGCGAACCGGCCGCCGCGATCGCGGCAGCCGGCGACGAAGGAGGCCGTCCAGCCGTCGCGGGCAGCCTGCGTCGGCTCGCAGGCGCGGGATTGCGCGATGGCGGTCTCGGCGCCGCCGCCGGCAATGGCGCCAATGAGAAGTGCGAGGCCAAGCGATGCCCGCCGCGCCATGATCGATTGCCTTCCTTAGCGGAGAGGCGGCAGCGCGTGCGCTGCAACCTGCTCGGCGAGGGTATTGTCGACCGCGACCTCGAAGGCGGTGCCGGACGAGACGAAGCGGCCGGAAACCAGGCTCTCGCGCAGCCGCTCGTAGCCTTCCCGCATCAGCAGCGGCGTCTCGTTCCAGATCGCGAGCGCCTTGTACCGGCTGCAGCTGGCCTCGAGGACCGGCGCAGGGACGTCCCTGAAAAAGTCGGCAATGGCAATCGCGATCGCCTTGCCGTCGGACTGCGCCACCCACTTTTCCGCGCGGTCGATCGCGCGCACCATCCTCACCAGCTCGTCGCGTTGATGCTTGAGCTGGCTGGCGAAAGGCTCGAATGCCTGGATAACGTCGACGCGGCCTTCGCGCAGCGCCGCGGCATTCTCGGCCAGCGTGCGGTCGGTGACGCGATCGATGAGGCTGGGATCGATGCCAGCGAGCCGCAGGTCGTGCTGCAGGCACATCCAGGGCGCAGGCACCTCGCTCACCGTCGCGAGCCTCACGGACGTCAGGTCGCCCAACCCGAAGTCGGGGCGCGGCGTGCGGCCGAGCAGCAGGAACGGATCGCGGCACACGACCTCGGCGAAGCAGACGATGTCGCAGCCTGGAACCTTCTGGTGGGTCTCCATGACCCGCATCGGTCCGCCCTAGCAGACGTCGACCGCGTGGTCCACCAAGCGCAGCGCGGCGTCCTGCGGACGGGGCGAGCTCACGAAATCGACATCGACGCCTTCGGCCGCGAAGGCGCCCCCCGCGCCAAGGCGACATAGAAGGGTGCATAAAAGATC